>NZ_CP051527.1:3032354-3339708 GCF_050916055.1 Sphingopyxis sp. | reverse complement strand
TCGGCTTATTGGCGATCAGCCTGCCATGGTTGATGATCGCGATGCGATCGCACAGCTGTTCGGCTTCCTCCAGATAATGCGTCGTGAGCACGACCGTGACGCCGCGGTCGTTGAGCGACTGGACATAGGACCACAGCTGCTGGCGCAGTTCGATATCGACCCCCGCGGTGGGTTCGTCGAGGACGATGATCGGCGGCGAATGCACCATCGCCTTCGCCACGAGCAGCCGCCGCTTCATGCCCCCCGACAGCGTGCGCGCATAGGCGTCGCGCTTGTCCGACAGATGAACCGCGGCGAGCAGCGCGTCCGAAATGCGCTTCGCCCTGGGCACGCCGTACAGCCCCGCCTGATTCTCGAGCGTCTCAAACGGCGTGAAAAACGGGTCGAAGACGATTTCCTGCGGCACGATGCCGATCGAATATTTGGCGTTGCGCGGATCGGCGTCGATGTCGAAGCCCCAGATGCTCGCCGACCCGCTGGTCTTTTTGACCAGCCCGGCCAGGATATTAATCAGCGTCGACTTGCCCGCGCCGTTCGGCCCGAGCAGCCCGAAGATCTGCCCGCGCGGCACGTCGAAGCTGACGTTGTCGAGCGCCTGTTTGCCGCCGGCATAGATTTTGGAGACGGCGTCGATGCGGATGGCGGCTTCACTCATGGCGCCTGCCATAGCCGCCGGCCCGCGCCGGCGAAAGGGGGCGCCGGACATCATTGTCGATGCCATGTTAAACATATTTTCGTCCTTCGCCGATAGGGACGGCGATGTGAGGACCAGACACACCCATAACCCGCAGCCCGTGCTGCGCGGCATCGCCGCCTGTGCGCTGTTGACGGCTGCGGCCGCCGCCGCGCCGGCCCAGGCCCAGGCCAGTTCGCAGGGCGAGGCGGAAGCCATCGTGCTGCGACCGCTCTCCTTCTTCAAGGTCAACGATCTCGAGTTCGGCGACATCATCGCCTCGGGCACCGCGGGAACGGTGACGCTGCGACCCGACGGCTCGCGCGCCGCGACCGGGGGCGTGACCCTCGCCGGTGCCGGGGGCGAACCCGCGCGCTTTGCCGGGCTCGGCAGCTTCAACCGCCAGGTCAATATTTCGCTCGGCTCGAACACGATCTGGATCACCGGCCCGGGAACGCGGATGCGGGTGCGGACGTTCGAGATCGGCAGCACTCCGACTGCGGTCCTGTCAACGTCGCCGACGCGCTTCCGCATCGCCTCCGCGCTCGGCAACTATAATTTCCCGGTCGGTGCGACGCTGGAGGTCGGCGCCAATCAGGCGCCGGGCGATTACAGCGGCACCTTTACCATCACCCTGAATTATCTCTGATCGGCTCCGTGGGGGGAGGGCGGCACCGGGGACCACCGGCGCGCGAGCGCTGGCCGGTGCCGCCATGGCCTCACCTTGCATCATAAACGCACGCGCACAGCCGATTGCCGACCCGCTTTCCGCTTGCTATGGGCGCGGTCGATGACCCAGCCCGCGCCCGAGACGATCCGCACGCCCAAAACCCGCATCGCCTGCGACGGCACTGGCGACGGCCTCGCCGATGCGGCGCTCGGCCATCCGCGCGTCTGGCTGGAAATCGACACCGACGACGGGTTCGCCGACTGCGGCTATTGCGACCGGCGCTTTGTCCTGATCGGCGGGATCGCCGACAAGAGTTGAGCTTCGGCGGGATCGCCGATCGGACCTGACCCCGCGCGCCGGACGTAAACGGCCTCTTTACCAAGCTTCTGCATCAACGACTCACCTCCGTCGGGCATAGTCTGTGCCAGACAGGAGCAGAATCGTGGGGATTCGAGGGACCAGACGCTGTCGGGGTGCATTGCGCGCCCTGACCATCGTCGCTGCGGCGGCCAGCGCGGCGCTGTGCGCGCCGGCGCAGGCGGCCGACACCGACGTCACCGTGAATGCGGCGATCGTCCGCCCCAACACGCTCGTCAAGACCAACGACCTCGATTTCGGCACCCTGACCAGCGGCCCGACCGGCGGCACGGTCGCGGTGAACGCGGTCACCGGCGCGCGCACCACGACCGGCGGCGTGACCCCGATCGGCAACGGCGCGCAGCGCGCGACCTTCGTCGGCACCGGCGGCATTTTCCTGATCACCGTGTCGGGCAGCACCTCGGTCACCCTGACGCGCGCCGGTGGCGGCGCCCCGACGATGACCGCCAGCCTGACGCGCGCGGCGAGCACCAGCGGCGGCGGCATTTCCCTGCTCGGCTCGACGCTGCTGCCCAGCGGCGTCCAGACCTATTATATCGGCGGCACGCTGACCGTCCCGGCGAACCAGCCGGCGGGCGATTACAGCGGCACCTTCACGCTGACGGTCAACTATCTCTGACGCGCCGTTTGCGGACGGGCATCCGCGCGCCTATATCGGCCCGATGACAAGCCCCACCGACCCCCGCCGCTTCCTGTACCGCACCGACGCGCTCGACCCCGATCTGGCGCAGGCGCTGGCGCGCGAAGCGCTCGCCAAGGCCGACGACGGCGAGCTTTACCTGCAATATCGCGCGACCGAAAGCTTCGGGTTCGACGACGGGCGCCTCAAGACCGCCGACTATTCGACCGACGCCGGCTTCGGGCTGCGCGCCGTATCGGGCGAGATGACCGGCTTTGCCCACGCCAGCGACATCAGCGCCGGGGCGATCCGCCGCGCCGCCGAGACGCTGGCGTTGCTCGATCCATCCAGCCAGCCGCACGCCGCGCCGCCGGCGCGCACCAACCGCCATCTCTATGACGAAGCCAACCCGCTCGACCTCATCCCCTTCGCGAAAAAGGTCGCGCTGTGTCAGGAGGTGGACGCCGCCGCGCGCGCCCGCGATCCGCGCGTCGTCCAGGTGTCGGTGGCGCTCGCCGGCAGCTGGTCGGTGGTCGAGATCGTCCGCGCCGACGGCTTCCTCGCGACCGACATCCGCCCGCTCGTCCGCCTCAACGTCTCGATTGTCGTCGAAGAAAATGGCCGCCGCGAATCGGGCTATTTCGGACTCGGCGGCCGCTACATGTACGATCATCTTTTCGAACCCGCACAGTGGAACCGCGCCATCGACGAAGCGCTGGCGCAGGCCCTGGTCAACCTGCGCGCGGTCGATGCGCCCGCGGGCGAGTTCACCGTGCTGCTCGGCCCCGGCTGGCCCGGCGTCCTGCTCCACGAAGCCGTCGGTCACGGGCTTGAGGGCGATTTCAACCGCAAGGGCACTAGCGCCTTCTCGGGCCGGATCGGCGAGCGCGTCGCGGCGGCCGGCGTGACCGTGGTCGACGATGGCGCGATGGACAGCCCGGTCGGCGGCGGCCGCCGCGGCTCGCTCAGTATCGACGACGAGGGCACCCCGACCGGCGAGACCGTGCTGATCGAGGACGGCATCCTCAAGGGCTATATGCAGGACCGCCTCAACGCCCGCCTGATGGGGGTCGAGCCGACCGGCAACGGCCGGCGCGAGAGCTTCGCGCACGCACCGATGCCGCGGATGACCAACACCTTCATGAAGGGCGGCAGCGACGATCCCGCGGAACTGCTCTCGCGCGTCAAGAACGGCATCTTCGCCAAGAGCTTCGGCGGCGGACAGGTCGACATCGTGTCGGGCAAGTTCGTCTTCAGCTGCACCGAGGCGTACAAGATCGAGAATGGCAAGTTGGGCGACTCGATCAAGGGCGCGACGCTGATCGGCGACGGGCCGAGCGTGCTGACCAAGGTCATGGGCATCGGCAACGACATGGCGATCGACGAAGGCATCGGCATCTGCGGCAAAGGCGGCCAGAGCGTCCCCGCCGGCGTCGGCCAGCCGACCCTGCTGGTCAGCGGGCTGACCGTGGGCGGCACGGCCTGATTTCCTTCTCCCTTGATGGGAGAAGGATACGCAGTCTTGCCGTGAAACGGCTAGGCGAAGTTGGATGGGGATGATGGCGCGTCCGTCCGCCCCCGTTTCAGGCCGAGACCACACCCCCTCCGCTGCGACGAGCCGGCAAGCTGGCAAGTCTCGCTGCCTCCCCCATCGAGGGGGGGGTGTGACGCACCTCACTTGGCGCACCGCCTTCGCCCGCCTATAGTCCGCTCAACAGAAAAGAAATCGGGTCGCACCATCCGCCGGGCCTTTCCGGCAAGAGGGAGGATATCCATGCGATCAGGTCTGCGTTTCGTTTCCGTTGCCGTCATCGCCGCGATGCTCGCTGCCGTCCCCGGGTCGGCGCAGCGGACGAGCGGTCCCAAGGAGCGTTATGAAATGGACGTCGCGACGGCGTCGGGCTTTGCCGCGATGGCGGCGGGCGGGCGCGGCGGCATGGGCAGCGCGCTGGGCATGATGTTCGGCGGCGGCCCCGACAATCAGGTCGCGCGCACGCTGGAACTGCGCCTGGGGTCGAACCAGGCGCCGACGAGTCCGCCGGTGCGCGCCGATCATTTCTTCCAGCCGCAGGCCAAATTCGGCAAGTCGCTGCCGCTGTGGGGACCCGAACCGGGCAAGCCCGTCCCCCGCGACGACGGCAACGAGATGCCCGATAATTTCGAGCGTCCGAAGGGCCGTCTGCTGCTGTTCTGGGGCTGCGGTGCCAAGGCCGGGCCGGGCCAGCCGGTGGTGATCGATTTTGCCAAAGTCGCCGCCGGGCAAGTGCCGCCGAACCTGTTCAGCTCGACCGTCCCGCGCATCCGTGAGGTGATCGCCGGCAACAGCGCCGCCTATGCCGACTGGCCGAACAGCAAATCGTCGAAGCCGGTGCCGCGCGACAGTTCGCTGATCGGCGCGCATCGCATCGCCGGCAATGTCGGGCCGGAAATCAATTTCACCCTCGCGCAGGATTATATGCCCGCGCTCAGCGCCTCGACCGCGCAGCAGGGCGACGGGTCGGTGCTGGTGCGCTGGAACCCGCTCCAGCCCGCGACCGGCTATGTCGCCTGGGCGTTCGGCGGCATGGACCGCGGCGAATCCGGCGGCGACATGGTATGGTGGACGAGCAGCAACGCGCGCGAATTCGGCGGTGGCCTCTGGGACTGGTTGCCGCCAGCAACGGTCGCGGGGCTGGTCACCAAAAAGATCGTCATGCCGCCGGCGCAGACGAGTTGCGTCATCCCCGCCGAGGTCAAGAAAGCGTCGGGCGAGATGATGATCGGCAACCTCAACGCCTTTGGCCCCGAAGCCAATTTTTCCTATCCGCCCAAACCCGCGGGCAACGCGCCGTGGAATATCGACTGGACCGCAAAGGTCCGCTTCCGCTCGCACACGATGCTGATGGTCGGCGCCGATTTCGGTGGCATGGGCGGTATGGGCGGCATGTCGGGCGGCAACGACGCGCCCGCCGAAAAGCCGAAGAAAAAGAAGTGCAAGGGCCCGCTCGGCATCCCGCTGCCCGGCGGCGCGTGCTGATCGTCGCGGGGAACAGCCGAGTCAGCCCCTGTTCACGCGCCTGCCGTTATTCTTGCTGCCGAGGGTAGGCTATGTTGAAAACAGGAGTCATATCATGCGTCCGCTGATCCCCGCGCTACTCGTTGCCGCCGCGGTTGCGGCCACGCCCGCCGCCGCGCGCGAAAAGCTCGCGCCCGAAGCCGAGCTCGCCAAGATGCTCGAAGGCCGCGTCGCCGGCGAACCGCGCAACTGCATCTCGCTGTCGTCGGCGCGCAGTTCGACGATCGTCGAAGGCACCGCGATCGTCTATCGCGTCGGCAGCACATTGTGGGTGAACCGCCCGAAGAGCGGCGCCGAGACGCTCGACGAGGACGATATTCTGGTGACCAAATTGACCGGCAGCCAGCTGTGCAGCATCGACACCGTTCAGCTGCGCGACCGCACCAGCCAGATTTATGCCGGCTTTGTCTCGCTGGGCGAATTCGTGCCCTATCGCCGCGCCAAGGCCGAATAAGCCCGTTCTTCCTGTCATTGCGAGGGCAGCGAAGCAATCCAGGGTTGCGTAAACCGCTCTGGATTGCTTCGCTGCGCTCGCAATGACACATGATTTGGAAACACGCGCACCGCCGCCCGCCGACTGGCCGGCGCAGCTCCTCGCCTTCTGGTTCGATGCGCACGGCATGGACGACTGGTATGGCGGCGGCAGCGATTTCGACGATGCCGTCCGCAATCTTGCTGGCGATTGGCACGCGGCACTCCGGTCGCAGCCCGCCGACGCCTTTCTGACCGATCCCGACACCGCACTGGCCGCCGCAATCCTGTTCGACCAGGTGCCGCGCAATATCTTTCGCGGATCGGCCGACGCCTTTGCGACCGACGACCTCGCCCGCGCCATCGCACGCGGCATTGTTGCCAAGGGCTGGGACCGGGACTGGCCCGACGAGCGGCGGCAGTTCGCCTATCTGCCGTTCGAACATAGCGAGGATATCGCCGACCAGCGCGAATCGCTGCGCCTGATGAGCCAGCTCGCCGATCCGCTGTTCCACGATTATGCGCAAAAGCATTTCGCCATGATCGACCGCTTCGGCCGCTTCCCGCACCGCAATGCCGTCCTCGGCCGCACGACGCGCCCCGAGGAGGAAGCCGCGGTGGAGGAAGGCAAAAATTGGTGATAGGGCAGCGCGACCATCCCAGCGGAGCGCGACCATGGCCGACTTTACCGACACGCTGACCGACAAGCATATCGCCTTCATCGAAAAACAGCCGGTCTTCTTCACCGCGACCGCCGCCGCCGATGCGCGGATCAACCTGTCGCCAAAGGGCTATGCCGACAGTTTCCGCGTCCTGTCGGAAAATCAGGTCGCCTATCTCGACCTCGGCGGATCGGGGAACGAAACCCACGCGCATCTCGCCGCCGACGGCCGGATCACGATCATGTTCTGCGCCTTCGACCGCAGCGCGCTGATCCTGCGCATCTATGGCCGCGGCCGCGCCGTGCTGCCGCAGGATGCCGACTGGGACGCGGTTGCGGCGCATTTCACGCTGCTCCCCGGCACGCGGCAGATTTTCGTGATCGAAATCGACAGCGTGCAGACGAGCTGCGGCTGGGGGGTGCCGATGATGGAACTCGGCCACGAGCGCGACACGCTGCAGAAATATCACCGCCAGGCCGACCCGGTGCTGTGGGTCGAAAAGACGCAGCGACGCACCAAGAGTATCGACGGGTTGCCGACGCGTCCGACCGACCGCTTCATTGCCGGCGACGCCGCCTGATGGCGCTGGTCGAGCTGCTAAGGATGCCGAGCGGTGCCGAGGCCGAACTGCTGCGCGGTCGCCTTGAAAGCGCCGGCGTCCACGCGGTGTGCTTCGATGCGGGCATGAATATCGCCGACAGCGTCGGGCTCGCGATCCCGGTCCGCCTGATGGTGCTCGACGAGGATCTGGCCGAGGCGAAGGCGCTGCTGGCCGAGTTCGGTGCGGGCTAGACGCAACCCTGCCGCTTGCCGTTCGTCCTGACCCTGTACAAAGCACAGACAGAAAGCCGTCGCTCTCCCCCATGATCAAGGTCGCCAGTTACAATATGCGCAAGGGCATCGGGCTCGATCGCCGCCGCGATCCCGGCCGGGTGCTGTCGGTGCTCGGCGAACTCGACGCCGACATCGTCGCGCTGCAGGAGGCCGACCGCCGCTTCGGCACCCGCGCCAGCGCGATTCCCCCGCATATGTTCGACGAGCATAGCGATTATGTTCCCGTCACCCTCGACAACCGGCCGCACAGCATCGGCTGGCACGGCAATGCCCTGCTCGTGCGCAAGGGGGCCGAGGTCGAGGAAAGCCATGCGCTGCACCTGCCGACGCTCGAGCCGCGCGGCGCCGTCGCGGCGACGATCCGCATCGGCGACACGCGGCTCCGCGTCGTCGGCATGCACCTCGACATTTCGGGGCTGCGGCGCCGGCAGCAGGCGCGCGCGATCCTGAACCATGTCGCGGCGGGCGAGGCGCTGCCGACGATCCTGATGGGCGACTGCAACGAATGGCGCGCCCGCGGCGGCTGCCTCCACGATTTCGGCGAACATCATCCGATGGTCGAAACCGGCCACAGCTTCCACAGCCGCCGCCCGGTCGCCCGGCTTGACCGCATCTTTGCGACCCCAGACCTGACCCCGGTCGAGGCGGGGGTGCATCAAAGCGCGCTCGCGGCGCGCGCGTCGGACCATCTGCCGATCTGGGCGCGCTTCACCAAGGCGGGGTGAGGCGGCGGCGGCCCGGAATCCCGACCCTAGTCGAACACCGACCAGCCCGCGGCATAGGCGAAATGTTCGAGCGCGATGGCGCCGGCGAGCGACGTCCCCGCCTCATTCAGCCCCGGCGACCACACCGCGATCGCCCCCTGCCCCGGCGCGATGCACAGGATGCCGCCGCCGACCCCGCTCTTGCCGGGCAGGCCGACGCGAAAGGCGAACTCGCCCGAATTGTCATAATGGCCGCACAGCATCATGATCGCGTTGATACGCCGCGCGCGGTGCGGGTCGACGAGCTGTTCGCCGGTGAGCGGGTCGCGCCCCTCCATCGCCAGGAACAGCCCGGCGCGCGCCAATTGGCGGCACGACATGGCGATGGCGCACTGGCGAAAATAGACGCCGACGACGGTTTCCACCGGATGGCGCAGGTTGCCGAAGGCGTCCATGAAATAGGCGAGGCTGCGGTTGCGGGCGCCGGTCCGCGCTTCGGAAGCGGCGACGTCGAGGTCGATCTCGACCCCCGGGTCGCCGGCGCGGGCGCGCATGAAGGCGAGGATTTCGTCGGCCACCGCATCGCCGTCGCGGCCGTCGATCAGCCGGTCGGTGGTGGCGATCGCCCCGGCGTTGATCAGCGGGTTGCGCGGAATGCCCTGCTCGCTTTCGAGCTGGACGACCGAGTTGAACGCGCTGCCCGACGGTTCGCGGCCGACGCTGGTCCACAGGTCGCTGCCGATGCGGCGCAGCGCCAGCGCGAGGGTGAAGACCTTCGACACCGACTGGATCGAAAAGGGCGTGTCGGCGTCGCCCTCGACGTGCAGCGTGCCGTCGGGGAGCGCCAGCGCCATGCCGAACTGCATCGGATCGACCGCGGCGAGCGCCGGGATATAGTCGGCGACCTTGCCGTCGCGGCGGTGCGGCAGGGCGACGGCATAGGCTTCGGCGAGGCAGCGGGCGAGGTCGGTCATCCCGTTTCCCTATCAACTTCACGCTGGAATGCATGTATTTTCATTTTCGCGCAAATATTGTATAGATTGGAAATCATCAGCGCGACTCGGGAGAAACAGTCATGGTCGATCATCCACGCGGCAAGGGGCTGTCGAGCGCCGTCAGCTATCTCGATCCGAAAGCGGCGTACCGCTGGCTTGAGGAGGCGTTCGGGTTCGAACCTTTGTTCGCGCTGATCGACGCCGACGGCAATCTGGCGCACAGCGAGATGGGCTATGGCGACGGCGTCGTGATGGTCGGCAGCGAATGGTCGGACGATCACAAGAGCCCGAAATCGATTGGCGGCAAAAATACCCAGACGGTGCACGTCCAGCTCGCCGCCGGCGACGATATCGACGGGCATTGCGAAGCGGCCCGCGCCGCAGGCGCCGCGATCCTGATGGAGCCCGAAACGCAATTTTATGGCGACCGCACCTACCGCGCCCGCGATCCCGAGGGGCATATCTGGACCTTCGGCGTGACCGTCGAGGCCAAAACCGCCGCCGAATGGGACGCCGAGGGCGGCTTTACGACCAAGACCCGGCTCGACGATTGAGCGCGGCCATCGACCGCACCCTCGCCGCGCTCGCCGATCCCCGGCGGCGGCGCGCGGTCGAACTGCTCGGCGGGCGCCCGCACAGCGCGGGCGAACTCGCCGCCGCGCTCGGCCTCGCGCCGCCGGCGATGAGCCGCCACCTGCGCGCGCTGAAGGAGGGCGGGCTGGTCGAGGACAGCTATCTGACCTTCGACGCGCGGGTGCGCGTCTATCGGCTGAAGGACGGCGCGACCGCCGAACTGAAGCAATGGCTCGTCGCGACCGAGGCGTTGTGGTCGGACCAGCTCGCGGCGTTCAAGCGCCATGTCGAGGGCAGCGAATGAGCGCGCCGCGATGACGGCGGCGGTGATCGTCGCGCTGCGCGTCGCCGCGACCCCGGCGCGCGCGTTCGAGGTCTTCACCCGCGACATCGGCCGCTGGTGGCAGAGCCATGCTTTGTTCGAACTGTCGCGGCGCGGCGACGGGGCGCTGCGCTTCGACCCCGCCGGCCCCGGCGGGCGGCTGGTCACGCGCTTCGCCGACGGCGATGAGTGGGAAATCGGCGCGGTGCGCCACTGGGAACCCGGCGAACGGCTGGCCTTCGCGTGGCGGCTACCGAGCTTCGCGCCCGAGCAGACGACCGAGGTCGAGGTGCGCTTCGAAGCGGTCGGCGCCGAAACACGGGTGACCGTCGAGCATCGCGGCTGGGACGGTATCCCGCAAGGCCATGTCGCGCGCCACGGGTTCGAGCTGATGCTGTTCCAGCGCCGGCTGGGCGAGCATTGGCGGCGGCAGCTGGCGGCGATGCGCGACCGGCCGGGCGCGCCCGGTCAATAGCCGAGCGTCGCCTCCAGAAACCAGATGCGCTGCTGCGTTTCGTCGGCCCAGCCGTCGACCAGACCGCTGGTCGCGATGTCGCCATCGGCCTCGGCCGCCGCCTTCACATCCTTGAGCTGGCCGAGCAGCGTCTTGTTGTCGTCGGCCAGCGCGCGGATCATCGCTTCGGCATCGACCTTTTCGGCGTCGTCGTCCTTGATCGAAGTGCGGCGGCCGACATCGCCGATCGAGCGCAGCGTTGCGGCGCCATTCTTGCGCACCCGTTCGGCGATCAGGTCGGTCGTCGCGAAAATCTGCGCCGCCTGTTCGTCGAACAGCAGGTGCAGGTCGCGGAAGCGCGGGCCCTGGACGTGCCAGTGATAGTTTTTGGTTTTGAGATAGAGCGCGAAGCTGTCGGCGAGCAGCAGGTTGAGCGCATCGGCGACGGCGGGCTGGTTTTTCTGGGACATCGGAATATCCTTTCTGTTGCCCACCGCATATAGGCGCACGCCGCGCAAAATGCGCGCGCAGGCTTTCGGTGGCTATCATCGAAAAAATCGATCAGGCGGCGGCGTTCGCCGCGCCGCAGCTACAGGCCGAACGCGGCCATCGCGGTGCGCAGCCCCCAGCCCGCGAGCACGGCGGCGCTGAGCCAACGCAGGATCCGCATCACCGGGTGCGCGGCCAGCGCGGGGCCGAAGGCGAGAAAGGGGAGCAAGGCGATCGTCCAGCCGACGAAGCCGCCCGCCGCGGCCCAATGGCCCGCACCGCTCGTCGCCGCGAGGGCGCCGATCAGGAAATGGCTGCGGTCGCCGAGCTGTTCGATCAGCATCCGCCCGGCGAGCAGCGGCAATGGCAGCGCGGCGAGCGTATCGCCGCGGCCGGGCCGCCAGCGCCACAGCAGCGCCGCCGCGGCGGTGAGCAGGGCAAAGGCGACGAGCAGCGCGACGACGCCCTGCCCGATCATCCGGTTGGCGACCGCCCCGGCGATCGCGGCGACCAGCGCATTGGCGGCAAAGCCGGCGAAGGCGATCAGGACGACGGCGCGGCGGTCGGTGCGCTGCGCCAGCAGCGCGGCCAGCGCCAGCCCGCTGCGGCCGTCGGCGTTGGCGAGCAGCACCGCCACGAGGGCGAGCATGATGGCATCCATCGGGGTGTCAGTGTCCCAGGCGCATCGCGACCGACGCCAGCCATGCTTCGTGTGCGGCGGCGGGCAGCGGGCCGTGCGGGGCGCCCGCGGCATCGCTCATCGCGTCGAGGTAGGTCAGGATCGCGGCGCGATAGCCCCCCGCCGCGACCGCCGATTCGAGCCGGCTGGCGAGCGATTCGACCGCCGAGAAACCATTATCGCGGGCGAGGATGCGAATATCGTCGATGCCCTGGACGATCTGCGCCAGGCCGCAATGCGGCAGCGCCTCGGCGAGCGCGCCGATCTGGCCGGTGATCCGGTTTTGCATGTCCTCGAACGGATTGGCCTGGCTCTGCATCGTCCACCCCCATGTGATCGAGGGGAGAGCATGCGCCCGTTTGGTTAATGGGTGGTTAGCGACGGCTCAGCGATGAAAGCGCGGGCCGTCCTGCCCCTGTTTGCATCGGTACATGTCGCGGTCGGCCTCGGCCAATATGTCCGATTCGGTCATGTCGGTCTGCAACATCGCGACCCCGAAACAGGCCGACAGCCCGATCTCGTGGTTGTCATAAATCGCCGGCGCCGCGCTCAACACTTCGCACAGCCGGGTGACCTGCGTCCGCGCGCCGGCTTCGCTCGACTGGTCGAGGATCAGTCCGAACTCGTCGCCGCCGATGCGCGCTGCGACGTCGGTCGAGCGGATCGACGCCGCCAGCCGGCGGGCCACCTCCATCAGCGCGAAATCGCCCGCGGCGTGGCCGAAGCTGTCGTTGATAAATTTGAGCTGGTTCACGTCGATGAACACCACCGCGGCGGTTTCGGCATGGCGCGCGAAGCGCGCGAGCCGCTGGTGGATCGCGGTCAGGAAATAGCGGCGGTTGAACAGCGGGGTCAGCGTATCGCGTTCGGACACCCGCTCCAGTTCGGCCACCGCGATCTTCAGCACCCGGTTTTCGCGGCGCAACGCGTCGCGTTCGCGGCGCAATTCGCGCAGTTGATCCTCGATGGAATCGACGGGCACGACGCCGAACTGATCGACCGCGATCCGTGCCCCTCCTACGCTGTCCATCCACTATCCCCGGTGCGAACCCATTGCCGCCGGCCCGATGCCGACGCGTTTGATGGCGGGGACGTTAGTCGCCACATGATACCAATCGGTAAACGCGCCGCTTTCCATCGGGCGGCGTTGCCCGCATGCGGACGAGCGGCTAGGGGAAAGGCGGGCGGCGATTCATCGCCGGACGGACCGGGACAGACCGGCGCAGGAGACAGGGCGATGGGCGACAGCGCGCCGCAGGCCGCATTGAGCGTTGGGGTGAGCGTGGGGGTCATCATGGGCAGCCAGTCGGACTGGCCGACGATGGCGCACGCGGTCCAGATCCTCGAACAATTCGGCATCGCGCACGAAGTCCGCATCGTGTCGGCGCACCGCACCCCCGACCGGCTGGTCGATTATGCCAAAGGCGCGGCGGGCCGCGGCCTGAAAGCGATCATCGCCGGCGCCGGCGGCGCCGCGCACCTGCCCGGCATGGTCGCGTCGATGACGCGCGTCCCGGTGCTCGGCGTGCCGGTCGAATCGGCGGCGCTGCGCGGCGTCGACAGCCTTTATTCGATCGTCCAGATGCCCGGCGGGGTGCCGGTGGCGACCTTTGCGATCGGCAAGGCGGGGGCGACCAATGCCGGGCTGTTCGCCGCGGCGCTGCTGGCGAACGACGATACCGATCTGGCGCAGAAACTCGACGCCTGGCGCGACGCGCAGACCGACGCCGTCGCCCCCATCCCTGTGCGCGAGGGCTGATCGCCTTGCTGGCACCGGGTTCGACGATCGGCATCTTGGGCGGCGGCCAGCTTGGCCGCATGCTCGGCGTCGCCGCGGCACAGCTTGGCTACCAGATCCAGATCTATGCCCCCGACCGCGAAAGCGTCGCGGCGCAGGTCGCGGCGCATCATGTCCAGGCGGCGTGGGACGACGAACCGCGCCTCGCCGCCTTTGCCGCGGCGTGCGACGCGGTGACGATCGAGTTCGAAAATGTCCCGGTCGACACGGTGCGCTTCCTGTCGGGGCATGTCGCGGTGCGCCCCGGCGCGCAGGCGCTGGAAATCGCGCAGGACCGGTTGACCGAAAAACGCTTCGTTACGGACCTTGGCGGGCGCCCCGCCCCCTTCGCTGCGGTTCCGGGCCGCGCCGCGCTCGACGCCGCGATCGCCGCCATCGGCGCCCCCGCGATCCTGAAAACGCTGCGCATGGGTTATGACGGCAAGGGACAGGCGCGCCTCGCCACCGACGCCGACGCCGACGCCGCGTGGGACGCGATCGACCGCCACGCCGCGATCCTCGAAGGCTTCGTCACCTTCGCGCACGAATTTTCGGTGCTGCTGGTGCGCGGCATCGACGGCGAGACGCGCTTCTGGGACAGCAGCGTCAACGTCCATGCGCACGGCATCCTCGCGACGTCGATGCTGCCGCCGCCGCAAATCATCCTCGACCAGCAGGACGAAGCGCGCGGCCTGATGGCGCGCATCGCCGACGACCTCGATTATGTCGGGGTGCTCACCGGCGAATTCTTCGCCACGGACGACGGCCCGATATTCAACGAGATGGCGCCGCGCGTCCACAACAGCGGCCACTGGACGATCGAGGGCGCGGTGACGAGCCAGTTCGAAAACCACATTCGCGCCGTCGCCGGGCTGCCGCTCGGCAGCACCGCGACCACCGCGCTGCCCGTCACCATGCGCAACCTGATCGGCGCCGACATCGGCGACGTCCCCGCGCTGCTCGCCGACGACCGCGCCCATGTCCATCATTACGGCAAGACCGAGGTGCGCTCCGGCCGCAAGCTCGGCCACGCAACCTGGATCGGCGCAGACCCCGCATGAACCACCCCGAAATCACCCTGATCCTGGCGCGCGCCACCAATGGCGTGATCGGCGCCGACGGCAGCATGCCGTGGCACCTGCCCGCCGACCTGCGCCGCTTCAAGCGGCTGACGATGGGGCGCCCGATGATCATGGGGCGCAAGACCTTCGACAGCCTGCCCGCGGTGCTCGAAGGGCGGCGCCATATCGTCCTGACCCGCGATCCCGAGTGGCAGGACGAGGGCGCCGAGGTCGCGCGCAGCGTCGACGATGCGCTGAAGCTCGCCAACGCGCCGCATGTGATGGTGATCGGCGGCGCCGAAATCTATCGCCTGTTCCTGCCGCTCGCCGACCGCATCGAACTGACCGAGGTGGCGCTCGCGCCCGCGGGCGACGCGGTGATCGACTATCCCGCGCCCGCCGACTGGCGCGAAGTCGCGCGCGAAGACCATGGCGCCGACGAGGCGGGGCGCCCGGCGTACAGCTTCGTCACCCTGGCAAGGAATTAGAAATGCGTCGCTGGTTGATCGGCCTGCTGCTCGTCGTCGCCCTCGCCGCGCTCGCGTTCTTCGCGCTCGCCCCCGGCTTCATCGAGCGCGGGATGAACCAGATCGACGGCAAGCCGCTGCCCGTGGTCGGCGACCGCGCAAAGGCGCTGCACGCGACGCTGACCATCGTCGATCTGCACAGCGACACCCTGCTGTGGAAACGCAGCATCCTCGACCGCGCCGACCGCGGCCATATGGACCTGCCGCGGCTCGCCGACGGCAACGTCGCGCTGCAAGTGCTCGCCAGCACGACCAAGTCGCCGAAGGGGCAGAATTACGACGCGAACGGCGGCGACAGCGACAATATCACCGCGCTGACGATCGCGCAGTTGCAGCCGGTGCGGACGTGGGGCTCGCTGCTCGAACGCTCGCTGTGGCATGCGGCGAAGCTGCACCGCGCGGTCGCGGCGTCGAACGACGCGCTGCGCGCCGTCGCCTCCCCCGAAGACCTTACCGCGCTGCTCGCGGCGCGGCGCGGCAAAGCGCCGCCGGTCGGCGCGCTGCTCAGCATCGAGGGGCTGCACAATCTGGAAGGCGACGTCGCCAATCTCGACCGCCTTTACGCCGCGGGGTTCCGCATGGCGGGGCTCACCCATTTCTTCGACAACGACCTCGCCGGGTCGATGCACGGGCTGAAAAAGGGCGGGCTGACGGCGATGGGGCGACAGGTCGTCACGCGGATGGAGGCGAAGGGGATGATCGTCGACATCGCGCATTGCTCGAACGCCTGCGTCGCCGACATCCTGACAATGGCGCGCCGCCCGGTGGTCTCGAGCCATGGCGGGGTGCAGGCGACGTGCAAGGTCAACCGCAACCTCAACGACGAACAGATTCGCGGGGTTGCCGCGACCGGCGGGCTGGTCGGCGTCGGTTATTGGGACGCCGCGGTGTGCGACACTTCGCCCGCGAGCATCGCCAGGGCGATGAAGCATGTCCGCGACCTCGTCGGCATTCAGCATGTCGCGCTCGGCAGCGATTATGACGGCGCGACCACGGTGCGCTTCGACACCGCGAAACTGGTGCAGGTGACGCAGGCGCTGATCGACGCCGGCTTTTCCGACGCCGAGATTCGCGCCGCGATGGGCGGCAACGCGGTCCGCGTGCTCGGCGCCGGGCTGGTCCCGCTGACCCCGCCCCCCTCGATTTCGGCGCCGTGATCCGCCTCGACGGCCACCAGCGTATCGAAGAGCCCCTGCGCGGCGGGGTGATCGCGCTCGGCAATTTCGATGGCTTTCATGCCGGGCATCAGGCGGTCGTCGGCCGCGCCGTGCGCCATGCGCGCGACGAAGGCCGCCCGGCGATCGTCGCGACCTTCGACCCGCATCCGGTGCGTTTTTTCAAGCCCGACATCGCGCCGTTCCGCCTCACGACGCTCGACCAGCGGCAGGAATTGTTCGCCGCCGCGGGCGCCGATGCGATGCTCGTTCTCCCCTTCGACGCCGCGCTCGCGGGGACGAGCGCCGAGGATTTCATCGCCGACCTGCTGCTCGCGCGCTACGGCGCCGCCGGGGTCGTCACCGGCGCCGACTTCGTCTTCGGCAAGGGCCGCGGCGGCGATGTCGTCACCCTCGCCGACCATGCCCGCCGCCGCGGCTTCTTCACCGAAATGGTGTCGCCGGTCGACGACGCCGACGAGGTGATCTCGTCCAGCCGCATCCGCGACGCGCTGCAGGCGGGGGATTGCAAGACCGCCGCGCGCCTGCTCACCCGCCCCTTCACGGTGCGCGGGCGGGTCCAGCACGGCGACAAGAACGGCCGTCTGCTGGGCTTTCCGACCGCGAATATCGATATGGGCACGTACCTGCGCCCGCTATACGGCATCTATGCGGTGACCGGCCGCCTGCCCGACGGGCGCGTGCTGAAGGGCGCCGCGAACCTCGGCATCCGCCCCAGCTTCGATCCGCCGAAGGAATTGCTCGAACCGCATTTCTTCGATTTTGCCGAAGATCTTTACGGGCAGGACATCGACGTCGCCTTCCACGCCTTCATCCGCGCCGAGGCGAAATATGACGGCATGGACGCACTGATGGCGCAGATCGCCAAGGATTGCGATGCGGCGAAGGCGCTGCTCGCCACCATCTAAATCCTCTCCCCTTGCGGGAGAGGGCAGTGAGACTTGCGAGCTTGCTCGCTAGTCGCAACGGGAGAGGGGGCAGCGCCCCATCGCTACGGCGCAGCCCCCTCTCCCAGCTTCAGCTAGGCAGCAAGCTGCCAAGCTTGCGCAACCCTCTCCCGCAGGGGGAGAGGGAGTGGGGGACAAAATGACCGACACCGACTGGGCCACCGCCCTCGAACCCCCGCCCAAAAAGCCGATGCGGCGCGCCACCAAGATCGCGCTGTGGGTCTTCGCCGCGCTCATTGCCTGGCTGACCCTCAGCAACGCCAGCTTCCTCGCCCCGTCGCCCGAAGGCAAACCCCGGCTGATCGCACACCGCGGCGTCTATCACCTCTACGACAAGCGCGCCGCCTTTGGCCGCGACACCTGCACCGCCGCGCACGCCTATCCGCCCGACCATGAGGTGTTCGAAAACACCCCCGAATCGATGCGCTGGGCGGTCGGGCTCGGCGCCAACATGGTCGAGGTCGATGTCGCGCCGACCAAGGACGGCAAGATGGTGCTGTTCCACGACTGGACCGTCGATTGCCGCACCGACGGCAAAGGCGCCACCCGCGACCTGACATTGGCTGAGCTGAAAGCGCTCGACATCGGTCACGGCTACACCGCCGACGGCGGCCAGACCTTCCCCTTGCGCGGCAAGGGCGTGGGCAAAATGCCGACGGTCGAGGAAGGGCTGGCGGCGCTGCCCGTCCACCCGATCCTGTTCAACTTCAAATCGAAGCAGCCGCGCGAGGCCGACCAGCTGTTCGCTATCCTGCAAGCCGCGGGCCGCGACAGCCAGAAACTCGGCGACGCCTTTTACGGTCACGAACGTCCGGTGAAACGGATGCGCGAACTGCTGCCCGACAACTGGTCGTTCGACCTCAAGACCGAAGGTAAGGCCTGCACCAAGGACTACGTGACCTACGGCTGGACCGGCATTATTCCCGCCAGCTGCCGGAACCGCGTGCTCGCGATCCCGATCAATTACCAATGGGCCTTCTGGGGCTGGCCCGACCGCCTGATCCAGCGGATGGACAGCGTCGGCGCGCGGGTGATCGTCTTCGGCCCCTATGAACGCGGCAAATCGAACGAAGGCCTCTCGACCCCACAGCAACTCGCGAAAATTCCGGCGAGCTTCAACGGCTATATCTGGGTCGAAGACATCCGCGCCGTGGGACCGGCGCTGCGGCCGCGGCAGAAGTGACTCTCCCCTCTCCCGTCGGGAGAGGGTTGCGAAAGCTTGGCAGCTCGCTGCCTAGCTGAAGCTGGGTGAGGGGATCACCGTTCCGACCGCGCACCCTCACCCGCTGCGACTAGCCAGCAAGCTGGCAAGTCTCGCCGCCCTCTCCCGGCGGGAGAGGGAGAGAGGTTTGCTCCCCCGCAAAACTGCGCTAAGCGCCCGCACCATGACCGACACGCCCGCCCCCGCCGAACCGCGCGATTATCGCGACACCGTCTTCCTGCCCAAGACCGACTTCCCGATGAAGGCCGGCCTGCCGCAGAAGGAGCCGCTGATTCTCGCCAAATGGCTCGAAGGCAATCTTGAGGGCCAGATCCGCGCCGCGCGCGCCGGGCGCGAGCAGTTCATCCTCCACGACGGCCCGCCCTACGCCAATGGCGACATGCACATCGGCCATGCGCTCAACCATATCCTGAAGGACATGGTCGTCCGCACCCAGACGCTGAAGGGCAAGGACGCGCCTTACGTCCCCGGCTGGGACTGCCACGGCCTGCCGATCGAGTGGAAGGTCGAGGAGCAATATCGCAAGAAAAAGCTCAACAAGGACGAGGTGCCGGTCGAGGAATTCCGCGCCGAATGCCGCGCCTATGCGCAGCATTGGGTCGACACCCAGCGCGAGCAATTGAAGCGCCTCGGCATCGGCGGCGACTGGGACCATCCCTATCTGACGATGGATTATGAGGCCGAAGCGACGATCGTCCGCGAGCTGCTGAAATTCGCAGCGAACGACATGCTCTATCGCGGCGCCAAGCCGGTGATGTGGTCACCGGTCGAAAAGACCGCGCTCGCCGAGGCCGAGATCGAATATGAGGATATCGTCTCGACCCAGATCGACGTCGCGTTCGAGATCGTCGAGGCACCGAATGCCCCGGGATTGGTCGGCGCAAAGGCTGTCATCTGGACGACCACCCCGTGGACGATCCCGGTAAACCAAGCGTTGGCCTATGGGCCGGATATTACATATGTCATGGCTCCGTCCGATGAAGGCATGCTGATCATTGCCGAGCCGCTATTTGAAGAATTTCAAAAGAGGCGTTTTGGGCAGTTCGGTCTGCAAGCTATGGGTCGCTTCAAAGGCTCCGACCTCGCGGGCGCTATCGCCCGCCACCCGATGCACGCGCTCGGCGGCTTTTTCGCGCGCCCGCGCCCTTTCCTCGCGGGCGATTTCGTCACCACCGACAGCGGCACCGGGCTCGTCCATATGTCGCCCGACCATGGCGAGGACGACTTCGACCTGTGCAAGGCGAACGGCATCGACCCCGTGTTCGCGGTCGAGGGCGACGGAAAATATCGCGCCGACTGGGCGTGGCTCGGCGGTCAGGGCAGCGTCATCAACCCCAAATTCAACGCCCCCGACGGCCCGATTTGCGCCGACCTGCGCGACGCCGGCGGGCTGCTCGCGGCCAGCGCCGACTACAAGCACAGCTATCCGCACAGCTGGCGCTCGAAGGCGAAGGTCATCTATCGCTGCACCCCGCAATGGTTCGTGCCGATGGACAAGCCATTCACCCCCTCTCCCCTTGCGGGAGAGGGTGGCCCGCAGGGCCGGGAGTGGGGTCGCGTCGCGTCTGCGACGCAGGAGACTTCCGACGGTGCAGCTCATTCTCATGGCGCGCAGACGCGCGCCGCCCCCCCTCCCCAACCCTCCCCCGCCGGGGGGGAGGGAGATACGCTGCGGGAAACCGCCATGGCCGCGATCGACGCCACCCGCTTCGTCCCCGAAAAGGGCCGCAACCGCATCGGGTCGATGGTCAAGGACCGCCCCGACTGGGTGCTCAGCCGCCAGCGCGCATGGGGCGTGCCGATCACCCTCTTCGTCGACCGCAAGACCGGCCAGTATCTGAACGACCCGCAAGTCAACGACCGCATCGTCGCGGCAGTAAGGGCGGGCGGAGTCGACGCGTGGAGCGACGCGCGCTCGCAGGAATATCTGGGCGATCAATATGACGCCGCCGATTACGAACGCATCGTCGACATCCTCGACGTCTGGTTCGATTCGGGCTGCACCCACGCCTTCGTGCTCGAAAGCGGCCGCTGGCCCGCGCTCGTCCGCCACGACGGCGCCACCCACAGCGCCGACCTCTATCTGGAGGGCAGCGACCAGCATCGCGGCTGGTTCCAGTCGTCGTTGCTCGAAAGTTGCGGCACCCGCGGCCAGGCGCCGTACAAGGCGGTGCTCACCCACGGCTTCACGATGGACGCCAAGGGCCTGAAAATGTCGAAGTCGGTCGGCAACACGATCAGCCCGATCGACCTGATGCGCGACTATGGCGCCGACATATTGCGCCTGTGGGCGCTGTCGGTCGACTTCACCGAAGACCACCGCATCGGCAAGGAAATCCTGACCGGAGTCGCCGACCAGTATCGCAAGCTGCGCAACAGCTTCCGCTATCTGCTCGGCGCCTTGGAAGGCTTCAGCGAGGACGAACGCGTCACCGACGTCGCGGCGATGCCCGAGCTCGAGCGCTACATGCTCTCGCTCCTCGCCGATCTCGACGCGAAGATGGCGCGCGCGGTCGAGGATTTCGACTTCAACAGCTACACGCGGTTGCTCAGCGATTTCTGCAACGAAGATTTGTCGGCCTTCTATTTCGACATCCGCAAGGACCGCCTCTATTGCGACATCAATGTCGCGACCGGGGTTCAGACCGCCGAGCGCGCCGCGTACCGCACCGTGCTCGATACGCTGTTCCACGCTTTGGTGCGCTACGCCGCCCCGGTGCTGGTGTTCACCGCCGAGGAAGTGTGGGGGACGCGCTATCCCGATGCAGGCAGCGTGCATTTGCTGGAGTGGCCCAACCTCGACACCTTGCTGCACCCCGGCGAAGGGCTTTCAGAGGCACGTGACTCTGAAAGCGGCCCAGAGCGCGCGTCGGCCGAACCCGCCCTGGATTCCCGCCTTCGCGGGAATACGGAATTGGTCGAGAAGTGGGCGCTGATCCGCGGCTCTCGCACGCTGGTGAACGAGTTGATCGAACCGATGCGACGTGAAAAGACCATCAGGTCCAGCCTTGAAGCCGAGATCACTTATGCGGGTGATGCGGGCGATCTGGATTTGGCTGAAATCTTTATCGTCTCCGTGGTGAAGTTCGGCGACGGCCTTGCCGTCACCCGCACCGAAAACCACAAATGCGGCCGCTGCTGGCGCCACCTGCCCGAGGTCGCCGCCGACGGCGACTTGTGCAATCGCTGCGACTCGGTATTGGACGCGGCATGACTAGCACCCGCTCGCCCTATCTGCGCTTTGGCCTGTTGATCGCCGCCGCCGCCTTCCTGCTCGACCAGGTCACCAAGTGGATCGTCATCGTCCCGCTGTCGCTCGAACCGAAGCGGGTGATCGAGATTACGAGCTTCTTCAACCTGACCTGGGCCGAAAACTGCGGCATTTCGCTGTCGATGTTTTCCGACTGCAACGACACGACGCGCTGGACGCTGGTTGCGGTCACCGCGCTCGTCGCCGCCGCGGTCGCTTTCTGGATGACGCGCGAAAAGGCGCGCGGCGATGTGATCGCGCTCGCGATGATCCTCGGCGGGGCGCTCGGTAATATCGTCGATCGCGTCCGCCACGGCTATGTCGTCGATTTCGCCGACCTGCATTTCGGCGATTTCCGTCCCTTTCTGATCTTCAACGTCGCCGACGCGTGCATCACCATCGGGGTGCTTTTGCTGGTTGCGCGCGCGCTGCTCTTGGGCGAAAAGGCGCCGAAGGCAGGCGAACAGCCCGCCGCCGATCAACGGGGCGTATAGGAGAGTTTTTCAAGTGAACCGGACCACCGCCATCCTCGCCGCCGCCCTGGCCGCATCTACCCTGTCGGCCTGCGGGTCGAACAGCCTGTTCAGCCGCGACCGTCCCGACGAAATGATGGTGTCGCGCCAGGCACCGCTCGTCGTGCCGCCCGACTATGCGCTCGTCCCGCCGGCGCCGGGCACCGCGCGTCCGGGCGGCGACACCACCGCCGAACAGACGCTGCGCGCGCTCTTCGGCGGCGCCGCACCGCGCAGCGCCAGCGAAGCCGCGGTGATCGGCAGCGCCGACGGCGCCCGCGCCGACCCCGGCATCCGCAGCCAGGTCGGCAGCCCCGACACCCAGGTCGTCGACAAGGGCCTGGTCACCCGCGACATCCTGGTCGCCCCCGAAGGCGACGGCCGCGACGCCCAGGCGGCGATCCCCGGCGCCTGAGCTGGGAGCCTGATCGGGCGCCGGCGAATCGCCTGAGGCTCAGGCGAACAGCGTGCCGGTCAGCGCGATGACGCCAAGGCACAGCACCATCGCCAGCGAGGCATTGCCGAACGCGCGCCAGAAGCCGCATTTGAGGTGCTGGCGGAACCACAGGATCTGCAGCGTCCCGAACCACAGCAGCGCGAAGAGATAGAGCAACACCCCGCTCGCCTCGGACCACGGCTGGGCGTAGCGGATCAGGTTTTCCGACAGTCCCGACAACAGCGCAAAGGGCGCGGCCAGATAGCATTGGCTGTAAAAGGGCGCGCGCAGCGTATCGCGGTCGAGCTTGCGCGAGCGCGCGTGGAGCAGCCGCGCGGCGAGGAGCAGCGGAAACAGGCTGAAGGTCACGGTGCGCAGCAGGATGAGGCTGCTGTCGTCGCTGATGAAGGCCGACAGCCCGACGCGGTTGCCGACCAGCGCATTCTGACCGACCAGCCACAGCTCGATCGCATGGCCGATCGCCAGCGTCAGCAACAGGAACAGCGGCGGCGACAGCGTGTCGGTATATTGCTTTTCGGTGGCATCGCCCAGCTCGGCGTCCGAATAATCCATCATCTTCAACGGCCGCGTCAACGTCCGCCACAGCGTGACCGGATAGAAAACCAGCCACGACATGATCTCGTACAGCAACTCGTCGAGCGACTGGATGAGTTTCAGGAAATCCATTGGCTTCGCCCCTCTACGTAACGACCGTCATCCATCGCATCGCCAAGAATGTCCACAATGGCCGGATCTCGCTGTAAAGACGTGGTTTGGTGCCGCGCTTGCCCTACATTTGAATCGAAGGAGCGGCGCCATGCTGTTAATCCGTATCGACAAGCAGTTGGGAGCGCGACTTGCAGCGGTGGCGGGGCGCACGGGATGTACCAAGACGACAATCGCGCGAGATGCCATCGCGGCAAAAATAAAATATCTGGAAGAGCTGGTAGCGGCTGACGCCGCTCTGCATGATGCGTTCCGGGACGGGGGCGAACCGCTGGAGCGGATTGGAAAGGCCTTGAACCTCAAAGCTCTGCCCAAAAATGAGAGTTGAGTACGAGGCTGTTCTCTAAAACCGTTCATCCTGAGCCTGTCGAAGGGCTGTCCTTCTTCGACGCCAGAGGCGAGAACAGTGCTTCGACAAGCTCAGCACGAACGGACGAATAAGATGGAAAGTTAGTTGTCAGACTGGGGCGTCTCGACGCGATCCCACCATTGGGAGATCTGCGTTGACAGCCGAAACTTTACAATCCGTTCGTCGCTTGCATATCGCTGTCTCCATGTCGGCGACATTTTCCAAGACGCAACGCGCAGACGCGGGGGGCATAACTCTTGAAGCACAGCCGACGAAAGAAGGTACACATCAATTTCGGAAGCTTCATCGATCACAATTGCAAAATATGGTTCGCATGAAAATGAATCACAGGCCCGTACCAGTTTTTCAAAATTTTCGTTCGGAATACTAAGATAAGAGCCTTCCGTCCCCGGATTTCTTGACCGCGATTTGACAGAAATTCCCATCGGAATGGGCGATCCCGGTCTTCGAGCAATTATATCCATTCCGACATGATCGACCTTGGCGCATTCGATGCCGTGTTTGGACAGCCAATATAGAACCAGATACTCGGCAAAATCACCCGTGATTTTTGAGTGACGGGAACTCTTGTTGACCGTGGGAATCAAGCCCGCGCGCCCGCCTCTTCCACACCCGCGCTGTTGTGGCGCAGCGCCTTCAGCACGCAATCGACGATCTGCGGCGCGTTCAGCCCCGCGGCGTCATATTGCAGTTCGGGCTTGTCCTGGTCCTGGAACATGTCGGGCAGGCGCATCGTGCGCAATTTCAGCCCGGCGTCGATCAGCCCCTCGTCGCTCGCCAGCGTCAGCACATGCGCGCCGAGGCCGCCGACGCTGCCTTCCTCGACCGTCACGCACACTTCGTGGCTCGCCAGCGTCTTGCGGATCAGCTCCTCGTCGAGCGGCTTGGCGAAACGCAGGTCGATGACGCTCGTCGACAGCCCGCGTGCCTCGAGCGTATCGGCCGCCTTCAGCGCCTCGGCCAAGCGCGTCCCGAGCGAGAAGATCGCCACCGTCTTGCCGCTGCGCACGACGCGCCCCTTGCCGATTTCCAGCTTCACGGGAACCTCGGGAAGCGCCACCCCGGTGCCGTTGCCGCGCGGATAGCGGAAGGCGATCGGCCCCGCGTCATATTCGGCGGCGGTGTAGGTCATATGGACCAGCTCGGCCTCGTCGGCCGCCGCCATCACGACGAAATTGGGCAGCGTCGCCAGATAGGTGACGTCGAACGACCCGGCGTGGGTCGATCCGTCGGCGCCGACCAGCCCGGCGCGGTCGATCGCAAAGCGCACCGGCAGGTTCTGGATCGCGACGTCATGCACGACCTGATCATAGGCGCGCTGGAGGAAGGTCGAATAGATCGCGCAGAACGGCCGCATCCCCTGCGCGGCGAGGCCCGCGGCAAAGGTCACCGCATGCTGTTCGGCGATGCCGACGTCGAAGCTGCGCGTCGGATGCGCCTTGGCGAATCGGTCGACCCCGGTCCCCGACGGCATCGCGGCGGTGATCGCGACGATTCGCGGGTCGGTGTCGGCGAGCTTCGCGAGCGTCTCGCCAAAGACATTCTGATACTGCGGCGGGCCCGGCGGCGATTTCGCCTGCTCGCCGGTGATCACGTCGAACTTCTGGACGCCATGATATTTGTCGGCGGCGGCCTCGGCGGGGGCATAGCCCTTGCCCTTCATCGTCACCGCGTGGATCAGCACCGGGCCATGGTCGCTGTCGCGGACATTCTCCAGCACCGGGATCAGATGCTCCAGATTATGCCCGTCGATCGGCCCGACATAATAAAAGCCGAGTTCCTCGAACAAGGTGCCGCCCATCGCCATGCCGCGGGCATATTCGTCGGTCTTTTTCGCCGCCTTGTGCAGCGGCTCGGGCAGCTTGCGCGCCAGGCGCCGGGCGATTTCGCGCAGTTCCAGGAACGGCCGCGACGACACCAGCTTGGCCAGATAGGCGCTGAGGCCGCCGACCGGTGGCGCGATCGACATGTCGTTGTCGTTGAGGATGACGACCAGCCGGTTGCCCGCCTGCTGCGCATTGTTCATCGCCTCGTATGCCATGCCCGCCGACATCGACCCGTCGCCGATCACCGCGATCGCGCGGCCAGGCTCGCCCTTCAGCTTGTTGGCGATCGCAAAGCCCAGCGCGGCGCTGATCGAGGTCGACGAATGCGCCGCCCCGAACGGATCATACTCGCTCTCGCTGCGCTTGGTGAAGCCCGACAGCCCGCCGCCGGTGCGCAGGGTGCGGATGCGGTCGCGGCGGCCGGTGAGGATCTTGTGCGGATAGCATTGGTGTCCGACGTCCCACACCAGCTTGTCGGTGGGCGTGTCGAACACATAATGGATCGCGGTGGTCAGCTCGACCACCCCCAGCCCGCTGCCGAGGTGGCCGCCGGTGGTGCCGACGGCGCTGATCATCTCGGCGCGCAGCTCGTCGGCGAACTGGCGGAGATCTTCGGGCTTCAGCTTGCGGAGGTCGGCGGGGACATCCACCGTGTCGAGCAGCGGCGTTGACGGACGATCGGTCATCGCGCGGTCATAAAGGTAACCGCCGAAACTGTCGAATGAAAAGCCGTTGTCATCGCTCGTCGTCCTGCCGCGCCTCCGTCGCCGCTTCGCGCGCCTTCGCCGCGCCGAGCTGCGCATACAGGCCGCGCACCATCAGGTCGGTGAACACCAGCATCACGCCGATCATCCCGACCAGCAATGCGACAGCCGCGAGGGGAAACGGACCGATCGCATCGACCCGGCCCTGCCGCATCAGCACCGCGAGCACGGCGGCCAGCGCCATCAGCGCATAGCCGACAAAACGCGGCGCGCGGCTCATGCGGAACCAATCGGCAGGCAAGGGCTTTGGAAGGCGGCTGGCGGGCATTGATGCATCGATGTCACGATGGCGGCAAAAGCGGCGGACGGCAAGACGAAGCCGTTGCAATGCCGCGCCATTCGCTTACACCCCGGCGCAGAGGGGCAAGAACATAGGACGCATATGCCCGAACCGATTTTTCTCTCCCGCCCGCTGCGATCGATCGCGCTGCTAGCCGCCCTCGCCGTCCCGGCGCTCGCGGCGACGCCCGCTGCCGCCGAGGACGCGATCGCGCTGCCCTACGAGCTCGATTACCGCGACTTCGGTGCCGAAGCGCCGCGCGGCGATGCGGCGCCGCGCTTCGTGCAGGACAGCGGCGACATCGACGAAAATATCCTGCTCCCCGCCGCGCGCGCCGAGGACGACGATCCCGAGCGCACCTATGCCCGCGATTATTTCGCGATCGCCGCGGGAGTCATCACCACCCCGAGCTACAATGGCTCGGACGAGCGCAATGTCCTGCCCGGCTTTTATTTCCGCGGCCGCGTCAAGGGCTACAGCTTCTCGACCCGCGGTACGAATTTCCAGATCGACCTGATCCGCCAGCAGCGCGGCCAGCGCGTCGATTTCAAACTCGGCCCGATCATCAACCTGCGCGGCGACCGCACCGGGCGGATCAAGGACGCCCAGGTCGAAGCGCTCGGCGACCGCAAGCTCGCCGTCGAACTCGGCCTGTCGGCGGGGGTCACCTACAGCGGCATCATCACCAGCGACTATGACCAGGTCGGGCTGCGCGTCGTCGGGCTGAAGGACGTCAGCGGCAAGCATGGCAGCTGGGTGCTCTCGCCGACGATCGATTATGGCACCCCGATCTCGAAACGCGCCTTCCTCGGCGTGTCGGCGTCGTTCAACGCCTATGGCAAGGGGTTCGGCCGCTATTATTTCGACGTCGACCCGCTCGGCAGCGCCGCAAGCGGCCTGCCGGTCTATGCGGAGGCCGGGCGTAAGGCGACGATCGGCAAATATACCATCGGCATGGCCGGCGCCTATGCCCTGTCGGGCGACCTTCGCAAAGGCTTCGTGCTGATCGGCGGCGCCCAATATGGCCGCATGACCAGCCGCTTCGGCGATTCGCCGATCGTCGACATCGCGGGGAGCCGCGACCAGTGGCTCGCCGGCGGCGGGGTTGCGTATCAGTTCTGACGGGTTGGGGGCCAGAAGCCGCCGCTGAGAACCGACCAGCCCCTCCTCTTCAGAGGAGGGGTAGCGAGACTTACGAACTTGTTCGTTAGTCGCAGCGGGGTGGTTCTTGCGGCTGGGCGTGCGCCTTCGGCCACCACCCCGTTCGACTAAAGGCCCGGCTGCGCCGGACCAAGTCTCACTGCCCCTCCTCTGAAGAGGAGGGGTTGGCTAGGGCCGCGTCCAAACCCCCTCACCCCAGCCCCGCCATCCGCATCCGCGCCGTCATCGCGGCGATGAACTGGCGCACCGAGGGCAGCCCGGCGCGTGCCGGTTCGAAGAGCAGGTGGACGGGCAGCGGCGGCGGCTGGTCGGCGGCGAGCAGCGCGATCAGCCGTCCGGCCTCGATCGCGCCGGCGAGCTGGTAACTCAGCAGATTGGCGATCCCCAGCCCCGCCTCGGCGGCGGCGAGCACCCCGTCGACGGTGTTGAGCACCAGCCGCGCGCGCGGCTCGATGCGGCGGCGGCCGCCGGCGAACTGCCACTCGCCGCCGACGCGCGGCCCCATGCTGCCGATCAGATCGTGCGCGGTAAGGTCGGACAGCTGCTGCGGCGCCCCGCGCCGCGCCAGATAGGCGGGGCTGGCGACGAGCATCTGCCGCACCCGGCCGATCCGCACCGCCTTCAGGCTGCTGCTGGCCAGCGGCCCGATCCGCACCGCGACGTCGATCCCCTCCTCGACGATGCGGACATTGCGGTCGACCAGCATCATCCGTACCGTCAGCTCGCCATGCCGAGCGAGCAGGTCGCCGACCACCGGCAACACGTGCAGCCGCCCGAACATCACCGGCGCGGTCAGGTGGAGCTGGCCGCGCGGCGCCGCCTCGACCCCGCGCAGCGCGCGCTCGGCGCCGGCGAGATCGGCCAGGATCCGCCGCGCCTGGTCGAGGAACGCCGTCCCCGCGTCGGTCAGCGCGACCGCGCGCGTCGAGCGGTGGAACAGCGTGGTTCCCAGCCGCGCCTCGAGCGCCGCGATCCCGCGCGTCACCGCGGGCGGCGAGCTGCCGAGCTTGCGCGCGGCGGCGGCAAAGCCGCCCTCGCCCGCCACCGCGACGAACATTTCCAGCGTCAGCAAGCGGTCCATGATTATTCCATTTTGCGGAATATACTTGTGCCATCTTCTCCGATTATCATCGCGGCTGCAATGCCCTAAATCTGCTAGGCGAGCGGAGGCCAGTCCCCTCCGGGCCTTCGTTCGCTTCTTTTCGCAAGGATCAGGCCCGATGGCGCAAAACTACCGGCACACGCTGTTCGACGATGCGGTCAAGGCGCTGCAGGAAAAGCACGGCTCGCGCGCGTCCTATCTGAAACTCGACGCCGGGGCCGACGGCACCCCCGACCGGCTCACCGACCAGGAACTGGGCTTCATCGCGCAGCGCGACAGCTTTTACATGGCCAGCGTCAGCGCCGAAGGCTGGCCCTATATGCAGCACCGCGGCGGCCCCGCGGGGTTCCTCCGCCATGTCGACGGCAACCGCATCGGCTTCGCCGATTATCGCGGCAACAAACAATATATCAGCGCCGCCAACCTCGCCGGCAACGACCGCGTCTCGCTGTTCCTGATGGATTATCCGAACAGGGACCGGCTGAAACTCGTCGGCCACGCGCACAGCGTCGAACTCGCCGACGATCCGGCGCTGGTCACGTCACTGATGCCCGACGGCTATCGCGCGAGCCCCGAGCGCGCCTTCCTGATCGACGTCATCGGCTGGGAATGGAATTGTTCGCAGCATATCACCCCGCGCTTCACCGAAGCCGAAATTTCCGCCGCGATCCAGCCGATGGCGGCCGAACTCAACCAGCTGCGCGCCGAAAACGCCGCGCTCCACGCCCAGCTTTCGGGAGACAAACCATGATCCAGCTCTATGGCTCGCCGCGGTCGGGCAATGCCCACAAGGTCCGCATGGCGCTGACTTTCCTCGACCTGCCGTGGAAGGAGCAACTCACCGACGCCGCCGCGCGCCAGTCCGACGCCTTTGCCGCGCTCACCCCGATGCGGCAGATCCCGGTCTATGTCGAAGGCGCGCTGACCTTGCGCGACAGCCAGGCGATCCTGACCTACCTCGCGGCGCGCCATCGCCCCGGCGACTGGGACGGCCGCACCCCCGAGGAACGCGGCGCGGTCGCGCTGTGGCTGTCGCACGCCGCCAATGAAATCGCCAACGGCCCCGCGATGCTGCGCCTGGCGCGCCAGTTCGGCGCGACGATCGCCGAGGAGCAGGCGCAGGCGGTGACCGCGCGCTTCCTGCCCGTCATTGAGGCGCATCTGTCGGGCCATCGCTGGCTCGTCGGCGACCGGCCGACGATCGCCGACCTTGCCGCCAGCCCCTATCTGGCGCTCGCGGGCGAGGCCGACATCGACCTTGCCGACTGGCCGGCAATCGGCGAATGGACGGACCGGATCGCCGCACTGCCCGGCTTTCCCGCGATGCCGGGCTGGCCCGCGCACCCCGCCCGCTAAGGAGCTCGCCAATGCCCTATGTGAACATCAAGATCACCCGCGAGGGCGCGACGCCCGAACAAAAGGCCGAACTGATCGGCGGCGTCACCGAATTGCTCCAGCGCATCCTCGGCAAGAATCCCGCGACCACCGTCGTCACCATCGACGAGGTCGAGCTCGACAATTGGGGCATCGGCGGGCTGCCGGTCGCCGAATTTCGCGCCGCGCAGGCGGCGAAGGCGCCGCAGCCATGACCAGCAGCAACGCCCCGACCTTCGCGATCATCATGCTGCTCACCGGCATCGGCATCCCGATCCTCGCCGCATTGAACGGCGGGCTCGGCGCGCGGCTGGGCAGCCCGATGGCGGCGTCGATGATCCTGTTCGGCCTCGCCTTCCTGATCGCCACCACCGGCGCGCTGGCGACCGGATCGGTCGGCCAGATCCGCTTCACGGGCGACATCCCGTTTCCCTTCTACTTCGGCGGGCTGTTCGTCGCTTTCTACGTGATCGCGGTGACCTTCATCGCCCCCAAATTCGGGGTCGGCAACGCGATCTTCTTCGTCCTCGTCGGCCAGCTGGTCAGCGCCGCGGCGATCGACCATTTCGCGCTGTTCGGATCGCTGCGCTTCCCCCTCGACGCGAAGCGGCTCGCCGGCATCGCGCTGATGATCGCGGGGGTCTGGCTGGCGCGGCGGACGGGTTAGCCCAAAATCCTTCCTGTGGCGCAGCCATGGGGAGGTGGCAGCGCGAGTGGCAGCGCGAAGCGCTGACGGAGGGGCCATGACACTGCCGTCGCGGCCCTCCACCATTCGCTTCGCGAACGGTCCCCCTCCCCATCGCAACGCGACAGGGAGGATCGCTTGCTAGCCTTCTACCGCCGCGCGAAGGCCCAGCGCATCGGCTGCGACCCGTCGATCATCGAGATCGTCGCGGTCAGCGTGTCGCCGTTGCGGACATAGTGGATGCGCTGCGGATAATCATGCGCGGGATTTTCGAACGTGGCGCTCGCGGCGTCGTGCGCGACCAGCACAAAGGCGACCGCCGGCTTGCCGCCCGGCTGCGCCATATAGGTCGGCACCCCGCCCGCACCGGGTTGCAGCATCAGATATTCGAACCCCGTCGCCCGCTCACCGGTGCCCGACAGGCTATGCCCCAGCATGATGCCGCCGCGCGGTTCCGCCCACGTCTCGCGCGTCCATTCGCCGCCCTCGTCGCGCTCCCATTGCCCTGCCAGCCAGCCAAGTTCGGCCACCCGCGCCGCCGGCTCCGGCGCCGGGCTTGCCGCCATCAGCAGCGCCGCAGCCATGATCGCGCCGATTTTTCTCATTCCCGCCTCCCTTGCCAAAGCCCGGTCGCTACCCGCCGCCGCGCCGCGGGTCTTGAACCCATGCGACAAAAATGCGTTAGGGTCAGCATCCAATGGACTATCGCGAACACGCCCCGCCGCCCGCGCTAGCCGGGCTCGTCAAGGGGCGCTGGACGCTGGCCGGCGGCCGCGCGCCCGATATATGGACCGGTCAGCAGGCAACCCCCGACGGCTGTATCGAGCTGATCCGTCGCACCCGCGGCCGGTCGCATTGGGGCGGCGAGCAACCCGCAAGCTTCGTCGTCGGGTTGATCGACCGCCCGCAAGCCTTCACGATCAGCGGCGACGCGGCGTTCGAGGCGCTGCGCCTCTGGCCGTGGGCCTGGTCGCGCCTCGGCGGTGCGCCGCCCGCGATGCTGCGGGGCCGCTGGCAAGCATGCGACGCGCCCGATTTCGACGCGATCGAGGCGCGCCTCGCCGGCGAAGCCGCCTTTAACCGCATCGGCGCCGCGATCCTCGCCGCGCGAACGGGTCAGCATCGGGCCGGGGGCGCGGTCGCAAAACGCCACATTGCCGCGCCGCGCGCGACGCTCTACACTCGCGTTTCGGTCGTGGGGGCCGGACAGGGGACGGGACGGGTGCACGGGACCTATCGCTCGATCCATAGCGGAACGATCCGCGTGCAAAGCGTCCGCTTCGCGATGCCGGTCGGCGCGGCGCCGCCGTCGTCCGATGCGCTGCGCAAAGCGCTGTGCGCAGGCGCGCTCGCCGCCGGCGCCGGGCTGGCGCTGACCGCGCTCCCGACCGCCCGGCAGATCGCGCCGCCCGCCCTCGAACGGCCGCCCGAGACCGTAAAAAACGCCGATATAACAACGCTATCGGCGGCGCCGGCACGCGCCATCGCTGCGGCCGACCCGGCGCAGGGCGCAGCCCGCGAGCCGCCCGCGTTCGCCGCGACCATCGTCCCGCGGCGCGCTTCGCTCCCCGCATCGATACCGCGATTCCACATCGCCCCGGTCGCCCGACCGATCGACCCCCCGGTCCCGGTCCCCGCCATTTTTCCGGCCCCGCCGGTGCCGCCCGTCGCGGTGACGTTGCCCGAGTCGTTGCCGCCGGTTGCGATCGCGATTCCGCCTGCCCCGCCCGCTGCCTCGCCGGCTGCCACGCCCGCGGCGGCCACCGTCCAGCGGGTGGCGGTCTTGGCCGCCGCGGCGCCGTCGCGTGCCGCAGCGGTGCAGATCGAACAACTCGCCGCCGCCGATCGCGCGTCCGCCTATCTGCCACAGCTCACCGCAACCGGGCGCGACCGCCTCGCGTCGCCGCACGGCCTCGCCTTCGCCGCCGACATGAGCCAGCTCCCCGCGCCCGCCGCGCTGTCGCGCGAACAGCGCGCGACGTTGCTTACCGAGGCGCCGACGCAGCTCTCGCTCGTCGTCGATGGCCGCCGCTTGGGCGATGTGGCGATCCGGATGGTCGATACCACGACGGTCGAGGTCCAGCTTGCCGGGCTGCTCGACCTGCTGGCGCCGCGCTTCGATGCGCAGGAATTCGCCGCGCTGCGCGGCGCCCCAGCGGCGGGCGGCTATGTCTCGCTGGCCCAGCTCGACGCCGCGGGGATCGATCTCGACTACGACCCGGTTTACGACGAACTGACGCTGTCGGCCTGAGCGCTACTCGGCCGCCACCGGCAGATGCGCGACGATCGCGCGCAGCGCCGCGACATGGCGCGCCAGCGCCCGCGCGCCGCCCCCGGTCAGCGACGCCCAGGTGCGCTGGCGCCCGCCCTCGGCCGCCTTGCGGAGCCGGACATAGCCGGCGTCGGACAGCGCCGCGAGATGCTTCGACAGCACCGAATCGCTGACCTTGACCAGCTCGCGCAGCTTGGCGAACTCCATCTCGCTCACCTTGGCGAGCAGCGCCGCGATCTGCAGCCGCGCCGGCGCGTGGAGCTGCATGTCGATGTCGTCCGCGCTCACGCCGCCCCGTCCCGCAATTCACGGTCATAGACGCGCGTCCACAGCAGGCTGGCGGCGAACGCGACGGCAAAGGCACCCCCCGCAATCGCGAGCTTCACCCAGAGCGCCACATCGTTGAACCGCGCATAGATTTCAGCGCCCATCGCGCCAAGCATCAGCGCGACGAGCAACAGCGTCAGCGGCAAGGTGCGCCCCTTGCGATAGCCGTTGACGAACAAGCCGTAACGCTTGCGGTCGTCAGCGACGAGCCAGGCGACCGCCGCCATCGGCAACACCAGCAACAGCAGCTGCCACGGCTGACCGAACCCCTGCCCCAGCACCAGCGCCGCCATCACCGCGGCAAAGGCGGCATGGCGCCACAGCGGATAGGGCGGGCCGTTTTCCGCCAACTCGCGCTGCGCGTCGGCCATGCTGTCGAGCGCCGCCTGGGCTTCCATCGGGTTCATCACATCCTCCATCATTTTCCAATATGGAAAACGATAGGCGTCACTTTCCGATTCGGCAAGCTATAATTTTCCGTATTGGAAAGTCGCGGGAGAGGCGGTCACGTGCGGCACGGCGGCCGCGATGAGCATCGCCGGGGGAGGGGGCGTCCCTCCCCCGGCGATGTGCACTTACCAGCCGATCGTCACCCCGGCGCGCGCCGCGGTCTTGCCGCGGCGGTTGAAGCCCGACGCGACCCCGGCGTTCAGCGCCACGTTCGGCGACACCAGCACGCCCATCTGCACCGATCCCGCGTGCGCGCCATCGTAAGTGGCGACGTTGGCGGTGAGGTTGAACCGCATGTCGGGCAGGAAGGCGTTGCCGCTGAGCGCCGAGGCGACCGCGGTCGAGCTGGAGATGCGGTCGTCGAGCACCGCGATCCGCGTGTCGATCTGGTCGAGGCGCGTCGTCAGCCCGTCGATCCGCTGCGACAGCGCATTGTCGGCGGCGATCCGCGAGTTCATCTCGGCCGACAGACCGAGCGTCAGGTTGGTCGTCGCGGTCTCCTGAATCGCCAGCCGCTGCGACAATTGCAGGTCGAACTGCTGGCGTGCCGCGGCTTCGGCGCTGATCGCGGCGCCGAGCTGGTCGACATTGACCGCGTCGGTGCCCGCGGTGCCCGCCGCGACATTGGTCAGCTGGCGCTCGCCGCCGGCGGAACCGATCGACACGCTGTTCGCGCGCGTCGCCACCGACCCGCTGCCCAGCGCGACGCTGTTCGCACCGGTCGCCGAAGCCGCGGCACCGATCGCGATATTGCCCGCGCCGTTCGCCGTCGCGCCATTGCCCAGCGCCACCGCCGACGCGCCGTTCGCGGTGCTGAGGTTGCCCAGCGCCACCGCGCCGTTGCCGGTCGCGGTGTTATCCGCCCCGATCGCCACCGCGCCGGTCCCGGTCGCGATGTTCGGATCGCCGATCGCGACCGCGCCATTGCCGTTCGCCTGGTTCATCAGCCCCAGCGACACCGCGCCCTCGCCATTGGCGACCGTGCCCGATCCGCCGGCGATCGCGCCATTGCCCGTGGCTTCGGGCGCGGCGCCGCCATCGTTGTTGCCGACGATATTGCCGGTCTGCTCGATCACCTCGTCGACGCGCGCGAGCGCCATGTCGGCGGTGCTGTTCGCCTGGCTGGCGCTCGCGAGCGCCGCCGCCGCATCGGCGATCGCCTGGTCGGCACTGCCCTGCGCCGCCGCCGAACTGGCGAGCGCCGTGTCGGCGGTCGACTGCGCGGCATCGGCCGAGCTTTGGGCGGTCGCGGCATTCGCCAGCGCCGTGTCGGCGGTCCCCTGCGCCGTCGCCGCATTGGCCAGCGCGCTGTCCGCCGTCCCCTGCGCCGTGGCGGCATCGGCCAGCGCCGTATCCGCGGTCGATTGCGCCGCGTTCGCCGAAGCCTGTGCGGTCGCAGCGTTGGTCAGCGCCGTATTGGCCGTCCCCTGCGCCGCATTGGCCGACGACTGCGCCGCCGCGGCATCGGCGAGCGCCGTGTCGGCGGTCCCCTGCGCCGCGTTGGCCGAAGCCTGCGCCGTGGCGGCGTTGCCGATCGCAGCGTCGGCGGTGCCCTGTGCCCCGGTAGCGGCGGCGAGCGCCGCATCGGCGGTGCCTTGCGCGGTGGCGGCGTTGGCGAGCGCGGTATCCGCGGTGCCTTGCGCCGTCGCCGCATTCGCCAGCGCCGTGTCGGCCGTGCCCTGCGCGGTGGCGGCGTTGGCGAGGGCGGTGTCCGCGGTGCCCTGCGCGGTCGCGGCATTGGCGAGGGCCGTGTCGGCGGTGCCCTGCGCGGTGGCGGCATTGGCGAGCGCGGTGTCCGCGGTGCTCTGTGCCGTAGCGGCGTTAGCCAACGCCGTATCGGCCGTTACCTGTGCAGTTGCGGCGTTGCCGAATGCGGTAGTCGCGAGTCCTTGCGCTTGCGCAGCCAATGCCGCTGCGTTTTCTGCAGCCGTCGCTACGCCCCCGATAGCACTGTGCATCTGTCCCAAGTTTACGGCATCGGTGTCTGTGGTCCCCGATCCGACATCCGTGATCTGACGTCCGCCGATTGCCAAAGTGAATTCACGCGAGGCGGCGCCGCCAAGGGAGATGCTTCCGGCCCCGGTCGCGGTCGCACCCGCGCCGATTGCAATGCTGCCCCGAGCACTTGCAGTTGCGCCCTCGCCAAGCGCGATGGCGCGAAAGTCTGATGCCGTCGCGTTCGGCCCGATAGCAATCATTGCACCCAATCCGAGTTGATTGGGATGATAGGCACTCGCGCCCGTGCCAAGCGCGATGCTCCCATCGGTATTGCTCCTCGCCGAAGTGCCGATCGCGATTGAACCGCCGGTTTGAGCCCGCGCCTTCTCACCCATCGCAATGGCCTGACTGGTACTAAAGCTGTTCAAGCCTATGGCGACGCCCGCCGATCCCGCTCCACTCGACGCACCAATCGCCACCGCACCGTAGCCCGCGTTCGCATTATAGCCGAACGCCGCGCCCCTTTGGTCTGCATTGGCGCTCCATCCGACCGCTGCCCCCTCGCTGCTGCTGGTTGCGTCACCGCCCAGCGCAACCGAATAATCTCCCTCCGCGATAGCCATAATTCCGACTGCAACGCTACGCGCGCCCTTTGAAACTGCAAAGTTGCCTATTGCGATCTGCCCGATCCTGCTATCGCCAGCCGCGTCAAATGCCGAGGCGCGGTATCCGATTGCGATGCTGGACCGAGCCAGCCCCATTGCGCTTTGGCCGATTGCGGTCGAAAATTGGCCGGTGGCATCGGCGCCCTCTCCGCACGCCAGCGTATCGTCAGTCCCATCCGACGTCGCACCACCATCGGTATCACCTGTACCGACCACCCCGTCGTCATTGGTATCCAGCAAGCACTCGGCCGCCATCGCCGGCATCCCGGCCATCCCCACCACCAGCGCGGCAGCACACAGCGAGCCGCGAAGCGCGGCACGAAAACTCGTTTTCATGAATGAATTGCCCCCAAAACATACGACGAGCGATTCGCCGCTATTTCCATTCGTCGATCATGATGCACGGTTCGTCAACCTAAATTGACGCCATATTTCAACGCTTCGTCGCAGCGGCGAGCGGGCACGCGCGCCCCGCGCCGCTGTGCGCGGCGGGGGCCAAGCCCCTTTCCCTTTGCCGCATCCGCGCCTATACCCTTGCCCATCCCCGGGGAGCCTGTGTGCAGCAACAGGTTGAGAGCGGAACAGCCCGCGACCCGTTGAACCTGATCCGGCTAATACCGGCGGAGGGAGGGTCGGTATTCCACACGCGGAATCTCCGTCTTCGCTCCGACATTTTGGAGCGACAACCCATGGCCGACATCGACAGCCGCCTCGACAAGACGCAAGCCACCCCCATCGGCGTCACCACCGGACCCATTCGTGGCAGCCGCAAGATCCATGTCGCAACCCAGACCGGCAGCGGCATCCGCGTCGCGATGCGCGAGATCGACCTCGACCCGCATTCGGGCGAGCCCCCCGTCCGCGTCTATGACACCAGCGGCCCCTACACCGACGCCAATGCGACGATCGACATCAACGCCGGCCTCCCCGAGATCCGCAGCCAGTGGATCCGCGGCCGCGGCGACGTCGTCGACGTCACCCAGCGCGAAGTGAAGCCCGAGGATAACGGCCAGCTCGGCCCCGACCGCAGCGGCGGCGTCCCCGCCTTCCCCAACGTCCGCCGCCAGGTCCTCCGCGCCAAACCCGGCGCCAACGTCAGCCAGATGCACTACGCCCGCCGCGGCATCATCACCCCCGAGATGGAATATGTCGCCGAGCGCGAAAATCTCGGCCGCGCGCGCCTGTCCGAGTACAAGCGCGACGGGATGAGCTTCGGCGCCAGCATCCCCGACTATGTCACTCCTGAGTTCGTCCGCGACGAGGTCGCCCGCGGCCGCGCGATCATCCCCAGCAACATCAACCACCCCGAATCCGAGCCGATGGCGATCGGCCGCAACTTCCTCGTCAAGATCAACGCCAATATCGGCAACAGCGCGGTCGCCAGCGACGTCGCGGCCGAGGTCGACAAGATGGTCTGGTCGATCCGCTGGGGCGCGGACACCGTCATGGACCTGTCGACCGGGCGCAACATTCACGACACGCGCGAATGGATCATCCGCAATTCGCCCGTCCCGATCGGCACCGTCCCCATCTATCAGGCGCTGGAAAAGGTCGGCGGCGTCGCCGAGGATCTGACGTGGGAAATCTTCGCCGACACGCTGATCGAGCAAGCCGAACAGGGTGTCGACTATTTCACCATCCACGCCGGCGTCCGCCTGCCTTACGTGCCCCTCGCGGCCAAGCGCATGACCGGCATCGTGTCGCGCGGCGGCAGCATCATGGCGAAATGGTGCCTCGCGCATCACAAGGAAAGCTTCCTCTACGAACGCTTCGACGAGATTACCGAGATCATGAAGGCCTATGACGTCGCCTACAGTCTCGGCGACGGCCTCCGCCCCGGCAGCATCTATGACGCCAACGACGAGGCGCAGTTCGCCGAGCTCTACACGTTGGGCGAACTCACCAAGCGCGCTTGGGCACAGGATGTTCAGGTGATGATCGAGGGGCCGGGCCACGTCCCGATGCACAAGATCAAGGAGAATATGGAAAAGCAGCTCGAGGCGTGCGGCGAGGCGCCCTTCTACACGCTCGGGCCGCTCACCACCGACATCGCGCCGGGCTACGACCATATCACCAGCGGCATCGGCGCCGCGCAGATCGGCTGGTACGGCACCGCGATGCTTTGCTACGTCACACCCAAGGAGCATCTCGGCCTGCCCGACCGCGACGATGTGAAGGTCGGCGTCGTCACCTACAAGCTCGCCGCCCACGCCGCCGACCTCGCCAAGGGCCACCCCGCCGCGCAGGTCCGCGACGACGCGCTATCGAAAGCCCGCTTCGAATTCCGCTGGCGCGACCAGTTCAACCTCTCGCTCGACCCCGACACGGCCGAGCAATATCACGACCAGACCTTGCCAGCCGAAGGCGCCAAGACCGCGCATTTCTGCAGCATGTGCGGCCCGAAATTCTGCTCGATGAAGATCAGCCAGGAAGTGCGCGAATTTGCGGCGAACAACCCCAATGGCGTGCTGGGCGAAAGCTCCTCCCTGTCGCGCAGCGATGGGGAGGTGGCAGCCGGAACGGCTGACGAAGGGGCCGCGCCGCTCGACCCGCAAGACGCCGAAGCCGGGATGAAGCAGATGAGCGAGCTGTTCAAGGAAACGGGGAGCGAGCTATATATGGGTGCGGGCGGGCGCGAACACGACTGAGCGGAGATGAAGCGATGATTGATATGCCGCGCGCCCGACGCGCAAAGCGCCGCCATTTGCTGTGCGCGGCCGCGCTGCTGAGCCTGTCGTCGCCGTCGGCGATGGCGCAGGAGACCGCCGCGCCCGAGGCATCCAGTGCCCCCGACGACGCCATCGTGGTGCAGGGAATTCGCGAAAAGGCGCGCGTCATCGACGCCTATGTCCGTGCTCTGACGGTCATCACGTCGCGCGATCCGCTGCCGCGCTATGCCGAGGACAGCTACTGCCCCGGGGTCGTCGGGCTCAGCGCTGCGCGCAATGCCGAACTCGAAGCGCGGATGCGCGCGGTGGCAGCCGCAGCGGGGGTCAAACCGGCGGCAGACCCGTGCCGCACCAGTGCCTTGGTCCTGTTCGTCGATGACAAGGAGGGCTTTGTCGCGGCCTTTCGCAAGGCCTACCCCGTCTATTTCATCGATCAATCCCGTCGCAAGTGGACGCCCCCGCGCGAAGCTGGTCCTGTGGTGGCATGGCACTTGTCGCAGCGGATCGATTCCGAAGGCAACACGGGGGGCAGCGGCTTCGGGATCAAGGTCTTCTCATCGCCAATGGGCGGATCGCGGATTACCGAAATGACCCGGCCCGTTATCGTCATGTCGGTGGTGATCGTCGAACGCCGTGCACTGGTCGGGCTCACCCCTGTACAAATCGCCGACTATGTGTTCATGCGCTCCCTGACCGATCGCGCACCGTCCAACCTGCAAGGCACAGCGGCCGAAACGGTCCTGACCGCCATTGATGCCGCCACTGGAACGGCGATACCCGCGTCGCTGACCGAGTGGGATCTCGCCTATGTACGCGGTCGCTATGCGTCCCCGGAGTTCCGCAATGGCTATAGTCAAGGCGCCGCCATTCGCGCCGGCATGAAGCGCAAGCTCGCGTCGGAAGACTCGCCGCCCTGAGCCTACCCCGCGGGTTCCGCGACGAAAAAGCAACGACCGATCCGCATCCGGCGGGCCCAACCAACGCGCGGCCGTTTTTGTCCGGTCCTGCTCGCCGATCAGGGACGGCGGTTCATTTGCAATGGGACAAGCACGAACCGCGTCGCCTTTCGCCACGGAACTCCCGCCCCGCTCGCGGCTTTACCCCTTGCGTGAAGCAAACCCACAGCATGCCCAAGCCCGCTTGGCCCGGCACGCGATCCTGAATGGAGTGATGTCGATGAACAAGCTGATGATCCTGCCCCTGGCCGCCGCCACCGCGCTCGCGGGCTGCGCCTCGGGCGGCCTGTATGGCGGCGTCGGGGCCGGCGCCGGTGGTTATGACGACGGCGGCTATGGCTATTACGATCAGGGCTATTACGCCCAGAACGGCAATTATGATTACAACCGCCCCGACCCGCGCCAGGGCGGCTATTATGCCGACAATTATTACCGCGCCGACCGCCGCTACAAGGAACGCCGCCTGTCGTCGAACGACCGCGTCTATCGCGGCCGCGACAATAAATATTATTGCCGCCGCAACGACGGATCGACCGGGCTGATCGTCGGCGGCGTCGTCGGCGGTATCGCCGGCAATGTCATCGCGCCGGGCGGGTCGGAGACGCTCGGCACCATCCTCGGCGCCGTCGGCGGCGCGGTCGCCGGACGCGCGATCGAACGCAGCGGCAACAACAACGATGTGCGCTGCCGCTGAGGCCTAGAGGCATGAAGGGGTCGCCGGCCGGACTGGCCGGCGGCCCCTTTCCTTGCCCGCCTTGCGTGATAAGCTGCCCGCATGTCGCACCCTTCGAACATCGTCCATTGCACCGGCCCTGCCGATCCGCACGCGCTCGACGGCATTTCGGTGCGCCACCGCCGGAATGCCCTTGGGGGCGACCTCGACGTGCGCTGTCCGGTGTGTGCGGGCCATGGCCAGTGGAACAGCCAGATCGACCTGGTCAGCCACCGCTCGATCCGCGTCCCCTGCCCCAAATGCGACGGGCGCGGGTGGATCGAAACCGGGGCCGACATGGTCCCCAGCCACGACATCGCGCTGTCGGCCGAAGGCCAGCCAATGTGGACGGTGCGGCTCGATCCCTCCGATGATATCGAGTGACGCCGCCGCCCGCGCCCTACCCCGGCACCTCGGCGGTCGCGGCGCGCTCGATCGCGGTGCGCCAGCCCGGCCGCACCGCCAGCCCGAAAATATCGCGCAGCGCCGCGGCGATGCCGTCGGCGTCCAGCCAGCGCCGCTCGACCGACCCGCCGGCGCCGCGGATGGTCAGCCGGTTGTCGAGCAGGCCATAACGCGCGGTGGCGGTCGTCCGCGCCGCGATCAGCCGGTGGCGGAAATGCGATTGCGGGTGCGTCGCGGTGTACCAGTTGCCGACCTCGTAATCGATCGCCGGCGGCGGCGCGGCATCGACGATATAGAGCATCGTCCATTCGCCCTCGACCTTCGCCATGACCGCAAAGGTCTCGCCCGGCCCGTCGCCGGCCGCCGCGATGCGATAGGGCTGGTGCGGGGTCGGCTGCACCGCGCCGCTGTCCAGCGCCAGCGGCTGCGGCGGCACCAGCGCGCCGAAGCCGACATCGGCGAGCCACGGCCGCCCGTCCAGCATCACGCGCACGACCATGTGGGTGCGCGGGGTCGGCGGCGCGTCGGGCGCGACCATCAACCGCACCCGGCCGAGCAGTCCCTCGGCGGCAAAGCCGGTCGCGCGCAGCACGCGCAGGAACAGCGCATTCTGTTCGAAGCAATAGCCGCCGCGCCGCGCACCGATCAGCTTCGCTGCGATCGCCTGCGGATCGAGGTCCACGCCTTCGCCGGTCAGCACGTCGATCGCCTCGAACGGAATCGCCGCCTGATGCGCCGCCTGCAATATGGTCAGCCCCGCCAGCGTCGGCGGCGGTGGCGCGGCGAGCCCGATGCGCGCGAGATATGCGGCAAGGAACGCGGCGCTTTCGCCCGGTGCGCCGGCAGTGGTATCGGCCGTATCGGCGTCGGGAGCGGGAGAGGCGGGTGTGGTCAGCATCGACAAATGGTCCTTTCGCGAATCATCCGTCGCCGCTTATGAAAGCTGAAGCCCGGTTGAGGTCAAGCAGGATGGGAGAGGTCATGGTCCGGATCATCGCGCTCGCGGCGCTGCTGCTGGCGCCGCTCGCCGCCGCCCCGCAGGCAACGCCGCCTTCCGACAGTCCGCCACAAAGCGACGCGCCGCCCGCGCTACCCCCACTCGCGCGGCCCGCGGTGCTGATCGTCAGCACCACCACCGGTTTTCGCCACGACAGCATTGCAGAGGCGGTGCCCGCGATCGAACGCCTCGCCAAAGCGCGCGGCTGGGGCAGTTTCGCGACCGAAAATGCCGCGATCTTCCATCCCGCAGCGCTGGCGAAATTCGACGTCATCGTCTTCGCCAATGCCACCGGCGATTTCCACACCCCGGCGCGGCGCGCCGCCTTTCGCGCCTTCCTCGCGCGCGGCGGCGGCTTCGTCGGTTTGCACAGCGCCGGCGACGACAGCCACCCCGACTGGTTCGTGACGCTGCGCGGCAACGGCCGCTTCACCGGCCACCCCGGCGGCGGCGACCAGTTTCAGGCCGCCGATATCCGCGTCGCCGACCGCACCCACCCCGCGACCCGCCACCTGCCGACGCGGTGGCACTGGACCGACGAATATTACAGCTGGGACGCCCCGCCCGCCGCCGACGCGCATGTCCTCGCGCGGCTCGACGAGGCGGGGATGCGGATCGAGCCGAAGTTGCGGATGGGCGGCGACCATGCGCTGATCTGGTGGCGCTGCGCAGGCCGCGCGCGCATCTTCTATTCGGCGCTCGGGCACCGGGCCGAAGCCTGGGCCGATCCCGATCATCTGAAGATGGTCGGCGGCGCGATCGGCTGGGCGGCGCGCGCCGAGGGCGCGGGCTGCGACGCTTAGCGGCGCCTATTTCTTGACCCGCCACTCGCGCCTATAGGTCGATTCTTCGCCATATTTGCGCTCGCTGGCCGCTGCCTGCACGGCGAGTTCGTCTGCGGTCGCGGCGCGTGCGCCGTCGTGCCGGATCATCGTATCGCGGCGGATCGGCACCAGCTGCGCGATCGGGGTGCCGGCGGGCAGCACATGGTCGCCGCTCGCCCCCGTCCACGCGAAGGGCAGGTTCACCGTCGTGTCGAAGCGGTCGCAATCGACCAGCCCCGAAAAGCAGGTGAAGGGGAGGTCGGGGCGGCTGAGCGGCTGGGTGAAGAGCAGCGAGTAGCCGGCGGGCACCCGGATGCGCCACGGGTTGATGAATTTCAGCGGCATCACGCGCTCGAACGGCGGCGCCGGCGCACCGATCTGCGCCGGATGATGCTGCTCGAGCGGCGCGAAGGGCAGGTCGTCGGCCCAGCCGAACTGGATCGACACGCGATCCTCGGGCACCAGGATGCGCACGTCGAAGGGCAGCGGGATGACGAACCCCAGCGCAAAGGCGTCGGTCATCGGCAGGCACGCCTTCGCGGTCATCGCGGGCAGCCCGTTTTCGTAAGTCATCCCCATGTCGCGGTTCAGCCGCTTGAACCAGTCGGGGGCAAAGCGGATCGCCCGCTCGGGCGGCGGAATGCGGCCCCACAGCGCCGGATCGCACAGAAACTCGATCCGCGACGCGGCGGCGCCCTCGTCCGGCGCCCCGGCGTCGACGCCGCCCAGCGCAAAGCTCGTCCCCAGATCGGAATCGCCCATATGCCCGCTACCCTCCCCGCGAACCGTGCCGAAAAAACAGCGGGCTGGCAATTGCCGCGACCCGCGCCAGCGCGGCGGAACCCAATCGGCGCTCGCGGGTCTTTTTATCACAATGCTTCTCCGCATGTCTCGCCAAGCCCGGCGCGGCACCCCGGCACACCCGGCGGACCATGAAGGAGTGAAGCCCGATGAAAAAACTGATCCTTGCCCCCCTCGCCACCGCGACTTTGCTCGCCGCCGGCTGCGCTTCGACCGGCGGCTATGGCTATGACGACGGCGGCTACGGCTATTATGACCGCGGCTATTACGACCAATATGGCCGCTATGATTACAACAACCCCGATCCGCGGCAGGGCGGCTATTACGCCGACAATTATTACCGCAGCGACCGCCGCTACCGCGAACGCCGCCTGTCGAACAACGACCGCGTCTATCGCGGCCGCGACGGCAAATATTATTGCCGCCGGTCGGACGGATCGACCGGGTTGATCGTCGGCGGCGTCGTCGGCGGGATCGCCGGCAACGTCATCGCGCCCGGCGATTCGAAGACGCTCGGCACGGTGCTCGGCGCCATCGGCGGCGCGGTCGCCGGCCGCGCGATCGACCGCGGCGGCAACAACGACGTGCGCTGCCGCTAAGCCGCGGCGCTATCCGGCCTGCCCCTACTACTCCGCCTGGTTGTCGAGGCTGTGTTCGAGGGTGATTTCACAATCGAGCAGCTTCGACACCGGGCAGGATTTTTCGGCCTCGGCGGCGATCGCCGCAAATTCACCGGCGTCGATGCCGGGCACCTTGGCAGTCAGCGTAAGCGCCGACTTGCTGATTTCGAACCCGCCCTCGATCTGGTCGAGCGTCACCGCGGCGCTGGTTTCCAGCGTGCCGCCGGCGTGGCCGGCGCGGGCGAGCGCGAACGACAGCGCCATGGTGAAGCACGCGGCGTGCGCCGCGGCGATCAGTTCCTCGGGATTGGTCCCCGGCTTCCCTTCGAACCGCGTGCCGAAGCCATAGGGCTGCTGGTCGAGCACCCCCGATTTGGTCGTGATTGACCCCTTGCCTTCCTTGCCGAAGCCTTCGTAACGGGCGGATGCGCGGTTGACGGTCATGCGGTGTCTCCTGTGGCTGGAATGAAGTTCGGCGTATAACGGAATAGAGCGGGCGGGCCTCGCGTCAGTGCGCGACCCCGGCCTTGTCGAGTTCGGGCCCAAGCCGCCCGGTCAGCCACATCGCCCACATCCTGAAATCGGCAGCGAGGCTCCACAGCGGATAGGTGAAGGTCGCCGGACGGTTCTTCTCGACCCCGAAATGCGCGACCCAGGCAAAGAAATAGCCCGCCAGCGGCAGCGCGATCAGCCATCCCCAGCGCCCGGCCAGCACCGCACCGATCGCAATCAGCACGACCAGGCTGGTCCCGACATAATGCAGCGCCCGCGTCGACGCCTTGCTGTGCTCGCGCAGATAAAAGGGCCAGAATTCGGCGAAGCTCGTATAAAGCCGGGGCATGCCGCGAAGATGCGTCGGTTTCGCCAAAGCGTCAAGCGGGGGCGGCGCCCATTATGGAGTGCGAAGCGGCCGAAGCGATCCTCCCCGGCACGGGGAGGGGGACCATGCGAAGCATGGTGGAGGGGTACGTGGTGTCGAGCGCGGCGCATGATCTCCTGTACCCCGCCACCACCCTGCGGCCTCGCGGGAAGCAACGCGCCCCGCGCGTTAATTTATCCCGCTCGCTCCCCCTCCCCCTGCGGAGGAGGACCGGTCAACGTCCGCAACGGGTGGCAACCGACCGCACGCCAGGCTTCACATGCTACCCTTGGCGCTTCAGCCGCACCAGCGCGGCGTCGAGCGCCTGCAGGAATTGCGAGCGATCGGCTTTCGAAAAGGGCGGCGGGCCGCCGATCTGGTCGCCGCCGGCGCGCAGGTCGGCCATGATCGCGCGCGTCGCGATCGCCGGGCCGATCGAGGCCATGGTGAAGGGCTTGCCGTTGGGGCCAAGCACGCTCGCCCCGGCCTTCAGCGCGCGGTCGGCGAGCAATATGTCGGCGGTGATGACGATGCTCTGCGCATGTGCCGCCGCGGCGATCCAGTCGTCGGCGGCGTCGAATCCATCCGACACCACGATCCGTTCGATCAATTCATGCTCGGGCACGCGCAGCCGGCTGTTGCTGACGACCTTCACCGCCACCGCGTGCCGCCACGCGACGCGGTAAATCTCGTCCTTCACCGGACAGGCGTCGGCATCGACGAGGATCTGGATAGCAGCGGACATGGAAAGGCGTCAGCCGACCTCGACGCCCTTCCAGAAGGCGATGCGATCCCTGATTTCGGCCGCCGCGTCCTTGGGATCGGGATAATACCAGGCGGCATCCCGGTTCACTTGGTCGCCGACGGTGACGTGATGATAATGTGCGGTGCCCTTCCACGGACACAGGCTGGTCGTCGCGCTGTCCGACAGCAAGCCCGCGTCGACCGCGGCGCGCGGGAAATAATGATTGCCCTCGACGACGACGGTATCGTCGCTGTCGGCGATCACCGCGCCGTTCCATTTTGCCTGCACCATGATCGCCTCCTGTCGTTCGCGCTTATTTCTTCATATTGTCGAGCCCGGCCACGACCCCGGTCTTGGTCGACGGATTGCTGGCATTGGGTTTCTTCGGCTTTTCCGCCTTGGGCTTGCGGGTTTCGCGGCTCGATTTCTTCTGGCTCTTGGCCATGGGCAATACCTTGAAAGGGCGGCGAACGCCTGTGTCCGCCGCGGGCAGCCTACGCGCTTTGCCGCCCCGCGTCGCCCCTTATCCCGCCAGCCCGTCCCACAGCAATTTGGCGCCGAGCGCGATCATCAGCAGATAGATGAGAACATAGAAGCGCTCGGGCCGCATCCGCTTCAGCCAGCGCACCGTCAGCAGCGTCGCGGCGACCGCGAGCGGCATCAGCAGCAGCGCCGCGACGACGACCTCGTGCGGGAAGGCGCCGAGCGCCAGATAGGCCGGCACCTTCATCCAGTTGACGATGGCGAACAGGATCGCGCTGGTGCCGATGAAGGTCAAATGCGGCAGCTTGCGCGGCGTCACCCACATCTGGAACGGCGGGCCGCCGGCGTGCGCGATCTGGCTGGTCAGCCCCATCACACCGCCGAAGATCGTGCCGACCCAGCCCGGTGAGGTCGAGGCCGCAACAACCCGCCCGCCGCGCTCGATCCACAGCCGATAGGCGCCGAACGCCAAGGTGATCGCGCCGAGCGCCGCCATCAGCTGCGCCTCGTTCACCCGCTCGGCATAATAATAGCCCGCGGCGATGCCGACCGCGGCGCCGGGCAGCATCCAGGCGATGATCCAGCCGTCCCACGTCTTGCGGAACGCCCAGACGCTGATCACGTCCTGCACGATCAGGATCGGCAACAGCAGCGCCGCGGCGGTCGCCGGCGGCAGCACCAGTGCCGCAAGCGGCGTCGCCAGCGCGCCGACCCCGGCCAGCCCGCCCTTCGCCATGCCGAGCAATACCACCGCGGCGATCAGCACCGCCAGCGTCACCGGGTCGGCCAGCAGGCTCATGCGGTGGGCGCGTCAGGCGGCACGTCGGGCAGCCGCCAGTCGATCGCGCCGCGCCCGTGCGCGAGCAGGAAATCATTCGCCTGACTGAACGGCCGCGATCCGAAAAAGCCGTTGTGCGCCGACAGCGGCGAGGGGTGCGGCGCGCGCATGATCAGATGCGGGCTGCCCGCGCCCATGCCGCCCTCTTTCAGGCCCGCGACATTCGCCGCCTTCTTCTGCGCGTGGCTGCCCCACAGGATGAAGACCTTCGGCGCCGGATCGGCGGCGACCGCGGCGATCGCGGCGTCGGTGAATTTCTCCCACCCCTTGCCCTGATGCGATGCCGCCTGCCCCGCTTCGACGGTCAGGCAGGTGTTGAGCAGCAGCACCCCCTGGTCGGCCCAGCTCTTGAGGTGACCGTGCCGCGCGCGCGCGATGCCGAGGTCGCTCTCCAGCTCCTTGAAGATGTTGACGAGGCTCGGCGGGGTGCGCACCCCCGGCTGGACCGAAAAGCACAGCCCGTGCGCCTGTCCCGGGCCATGATACGGATCCTGCCCCAGGATCACGACGCGCACGTCGGCGGGCGCGGTCGCGTCGAGCGCCGCGAACCAGTCGCGCGGGCGCGGGTAGATCGTCTTTCCCTGCGCGCGCTCATCGGCCAGGAAGCGCTTCAGCGCCGCCATATAGGGCTGTTCGAATTCGCCGCCGATCGTCGCGAGCCAGTCGGGATGGAGTGTGACCTCGGCCATGCGCGCCCTTTGGCCGCAGCCGCCCGCCCTTGTCCAGCGGCTTGTCGGCGGCTAGTGCGCCTTGCACTATCGGGCGGTTTTATCTCCGCTCGCGCTGAGCGGAAAAAAGGGTGAAGCAATGGCACAGGATATCGGCAGCGCGCTCACCCAGCTCGAAACGGTGGTGACCGAGCGGCTGTCCGCCGCCGACGCCGACGCCTCCTATGTCGCGAGCCTCGCCGCGAAAGGGCGCGGCAAGATCGCGCAGAAACTGGGCGAGGAAGCGGTCGAAACCGTCATCGCCGCGCTGACCGGGGACGACGCGGCGCTGACCGGCGAAGCCGCCGACCTGGTCTTCCACTTGACCGTGCTGCTCGCCGAGCGCGGCATCGGCTGGGATGCCGTCGCCGCCGAACTCGCGCGGCGCCACGGCACCTCGGGCCACGCCGAAAAGGCCGCCCGCCCTTCCTAGGAGCTTTCCATGCCGATCGACGCCACCCAGCCCTACAACGACAGCAACATCTTCGCGCGCATCCTGCGCGGCGAGCTGCCGGCAAAGACCGTGTATGAGGATGAATTCGCGCTCGCGTTCCACGACATCAACCCGCAAGCGCCGCTGCACATCCTGGTGATCCCCAAGGGCGCCTATGTCAGCTGGGACGATTTTTCGGCGCGCGCGAGCGACGCCGAGATTGCGGGCTTCGTCCGCGCGGTGGGCCAGGTCGCACGCGACCACGGCCTAGTCGCCCCCGGCTACCGTCTGCTCGCCAATATCGGCGTCGACGGCCACCAGGAAATCCCCCACCTCCACGCCCATATCTTCGCCGGACACCCGCTCGGCCCGATGCTGGCGCGGTAAAAAGCCGGCATCATATTAAGCGGATGCGACGCGCCGCGACGGCTGGACACCTGCCTCGCTTTCCAGCAGGATAGCCCGGCGGGCGGAGCGGGGAGATAGAGCGATGAAAACGGCATGGCGCAACGCCGCGGCGCGGCTGACCGGCCGCATCAAGCTGGCACTGATCGTCCCGCTCACGCTGGCGATGGCGGCGACCGCCGCCGCCGACACCGTGCCGCAGGTCACCCTCGCCACCCCCGGCAGCAGCAGCGCCGGCGACGGCACGATCAGCCGCTTCACGCTGCGCTTTTCCGAAGACATGGTGCCGCTCGGCGATCCGCGCGCCCCGGCGCCCGCGACGCAGGATTGCAAGCTGCCCGCGGACGGGCGCTGGGTCGACACCCGCACCTGGGTGCTCGAGTTTGAAAAGCCGCTGCCCGGCGGGCTGCGCTGCTTCGTCGAACTGCGCCCCAACCTCGCGACCGCGCGCGGCGTTTCGGTCGTCGGCAACGACCGCTTCGCGCTCGACACCGGCGGCCCGTCGGCGCGCGCGGTGCTCGCCGGCGGCACCTATGACGGGATCGAGGAGGACCAGATCTTCCTCGTCGCGACCAACGTCGCCGCCGACCGCGCCTCGGTCGGCCGCTATGGCTATTGCGCGGTCGACGGGATCGGCGAGAAGATCCCGCTCGACGTCCTGCCGCGCGAAACCGCGACGCAGATCCTGACCGGGCTCGGCGACAACAACTGGTCGCGCCAGTCCTTCACCTACGACGCCGGCCTGCCGCAGCGCTTCCCCGCCGCGGGCGCCGATCGCGAGGCGGCGCTCGACCGCATCGTCCCGGTGAAGTGCCGCCGCCCGCTGCCCCCCGGCCGCGACATGGCGCTCGTCTGGGACGCGCGCATTGCCCAGGCGGGCGTCGCCGGCCGCACCGCGGGCCGCGACCAGCGCTTCGACTATGACGTCCGCCCCGCTTTCACCGCCAAGATGGCGTGCAGCCGCGTCAACCCGCAGGCGGGCTGCAACCCGGTCAAGGACGTCGTGCTTAGCTTCGCGTCGCCGGTGGCGCGGGACACGGCGCTCGCCGCGACGCTCTCCACCTCCGACGGCACGCGGCTGTCGCCCCGGGTCGACGACGACGACAAGAACGATCCGTATCTGACCAGCGTCCGCTTCGCCGGGCCGCTGCCGCAGAATGTCGATGCGACGCTGACCCTGCCCGCCGACGTCGCCGACCAGAGCGGCCGCGCCCTGCAGAACCAGTCGAACTTCCCGCTGAAATTCCACATCGACAGCGCCCCGCCGCTGGTCAAATTCGCCGCGAGCTTCGGCATATTGGAAGCAACCGAGGGAGGCGTGCTTCCGGTCACCGTGCGCGGGGTCGAGGCGTCGATGGTGCAGGCGAACCTCAAATTGCCCGCCACCGCGCTGCGCGTCGAGGGCGACGATGCCGCGATCGCGCGCTGGCTGCGCCGCGTCGACGACGCCGACGACACCGATTATCGCGAGGAAAAGGACGCCGCCGGCAAGGACGTCACGGTCAATTACACCGGCACGAAATCGGTGTTCGCCGATGCGCCGGCGGGGGGCGAGCGCCGCGATCTGCAACTCGTGCCGCCCGGCGGCGGCAAGGCGTTCGAGGTCGTCGGCATCCCGCTGTCCGACAAGGGTTTCCACGTCGTCGAGATCGCCAGCCCCGAACTCGGCGCGGCGCTGCTCGGGCGCCAGGCGACGCGCTATGTCTCGGCCGCGGCGCTCGTTACCAACATGGCGGTGCATTTCAAATGGGGCCGCGAAGCCTCGCTCGCCTGGGTAACCGCGCTCGACACCGGGCTGCCCGTCGCGGGCGCCGAAATCCGCGTCTCGGACAGCTGCACCGGGCGCCTGCTCGCGCGCGGCACCGCCGACAAGGCGGGGCGCCTCGCCTTCCCCAGCGGCCTGCCCCAGCCCGAAACCTATTCGAATTGCCCGGACGACGCCGATCCCGCGAACAGCGAGGGCCACGCGCTGATCGTCACCGCGCGCGCCGGCGGCGATTTCAGCTTCACCCTCACCGACTGGGGCAACGGCATCCGTCCCTATGACTTCGACCTCCCCTATGGCTGGTCGGAGCGCGAGGATATCCTCCACACCCTGTTCGACCGCGCGCTCGTGAAGGCGGGCGAGACGGTCCATATGAAACATATCCTGCGCCGGCCGATCGGCGCCGGTTTCCGCACCCCCGAACCGCTCGCCGGCAAGCTGCGCCTCGTCCACCGCGGGTCGGACACCGAATTCGAAATGCCCTTTGCGATTGCCGCGACCGGCAGCGGCGAGACGGTGTGGAACGTCCCCGCGAGCGCGCCGATGGGCGATTACGACCTGGTGTTCGTCGTCCCGGGCAAGATGGATGGCGACAAAAAAGGCGAGGACAAGACGATCTGGTCCGACCAGTCGGTGCGCGTCGATGAATATCGCCTGCCGACGATGAAGGCGACGGTCACCGGGCCGAAAGAGGCGCCGGTGCGCCCCGCCGCGGTGCCGCTGGCGCTGTTCGTAGGGTACCTGTCGGGCGGCCCGGCACCGGGGCTGCCGGTCGAGCTGCGCACCAATTTCCGGCCAAGCTGGTCGCCGCCCGAAGATTATCGCGACTGGGACTTCGACGGCCAGCCGGTGAAAGAAGGCGTCGTCAAGCTCGACGACAGCGGCGACGAACCGGCGGCCGAGATGCCGCTCGCGCGCTCGGTGCCGCTGACGCTCGGCGCCAATGGCGCCGCGACGACGAGCATCACGGTCGACCAGCCGATCACCGAGCCGACGGTGATGACCGCCGAGATGGATTATGCCGACGCCAACGGCGAAACGCTGACGTCGAGCCGCCGCATCACCCTCTATCCATCCGCCGTGCGCCTCGGGCTCAAGACCGACGGCTGGCTGATGCGCGACAACGACCTCAAGCTCAATTTCATCGCGCTCGACCTCAATGGCAAGCCGATCCGCGGCCAGCGGGTGTCGGTCGCGCTCTACAACCGCGAGATCATCACCGCGCGGCGCCGCCTGATCGGCGGCTTTTACGCTTACGACAACCAGATGCGCACGACGCGGCTCGCCGCGACGTGCAGCGCGACGACCGACGGGCTTGGCCGCGCGCGCTGCGCGATGGCGCCGGGCGTGTCGGGCGAGGTCACCGTCGTCGCGACGACCGAAGACGCCGACGGCAACCAGGCACGCGCGGTGCGCTCGGTCTGGCTCGCCGGCGATGACGAATGGTGGTTCGGCGGCGACAATGGCGACCGCATGGACGTCATCGCCGAAGCGCCGCGCTATGCCGCGGGCGACACCGCGCGCTTCCAGGTGCGGATGCCGTTCCGCGAGGCGACCGCGCTGGTCACCGTCGAGCGCGAGGGCGTGCTGTCCAGCTTCGTCGTCCCGCTGAAAGGCACCGACCCGGTGGTGAAGGTCAAGCTGCCCGCGACCTACGCCCCCGACGTCTATGTCTCGGTCATGGCGGTGCGCGGGCGCGTCACCGGGCAGGAAAGCTGGTTCCGCAAGATGAAGCGCGCGGTCGGTTTCCAGGTCGAAAATAGCGAGGGCGCACCCCCGACCGCCTTGGTCGACCTCGCCAAGCCGAGCTATCGCATCGGCATCGCACGCATCAAGGTCGGCTGGGAAGGCCACCAGCTTGGCGTCAAGGTGAAGGCCGACAAGGAAAAATATGCCGTCCGCGAAACCGCGAAGGCGAGCATCGAGGTCAAGACCCCCGGCGGCAAGGCGCCGAAGAACGCCGACGTCACCTTCGTTGCGGTCGACGAGGCGCTGCTCCAGCTCGCCCCCAACGAAAGCTGGCAGCTGATCGATGCGATGATGGGGCAGCGCACGCTCGACGTGCTCACCTCGACCGCGCAGATGCAGGTCGTCGGCAAACGGCATTATGGCCGCAAGGCGCTCGAACCCGGCGGCGGCGGCGGCGGCGACCTGTCGGGGCTGACGCGCGAGGATTTCCGCCCCGTTTTGCTATGGCAGGGCAATGTCGCGCTCGACGCCAGGGGGCGCGCCACCGTCGAGGTGCCGCTGTCCGACAATCTCTCCGCCTTCCGCCTCGTCGCGATCGCGACCGACGGGTCGCAATATTTCGGCACCGGCGAGACGAGCGTGCGCACCGTGCAGGATCTCGGCGTCTTTGCCGGGCTGCCCGAACTCGTCCGCACCGGCGACCGTTACGACGCGCGCTTCACGCTGCGCAACGGCACCGACCGCGAAATGACGGTGACCGCGAACGCCAGCCTGTCGCCCGCGGTCGCGACCGCGCCGCCGCTCACCGTCACCATCCCGGCGGGGGGCGCGGTGCCGATCAGTTGGGGCATGACCGCACCCGATCGGACCGGACCGATCGAATGGACGATCGAGGCGGCGACGAAAGACGGCAAGGCGCGCGACCGGCTGGTCTTCGCGCAGCAGGTCGAACCCGCGGTGCCGGTCGAAACCTGGGCCGCCAGCCTGTTCCGCGTCGGCCCCGCGACCACGCTGCCGATCGCCATCCCCGCCGGCGCCTTGCCCGGCGGCTATGTCGACGTCGCGCTTGCCGGAACGCTCGCGCCGCCTTTGGTGGGGGTGCGCGATTATATGGCGATCTACCCCTATGCGTGCTTCGAACAGTCGACGTCGCGCGCGATCGCGCTCGGCGATATCGGGCGCTGGCAGGCGCTCGCCGGCGCGATGCCGACCTATCTCGATGACGACGGCCTGCTCCGCTACTGGCCCAGCGAGCGGATCGAAGGGTCGATCGAGCTCACCGCCTATGTCCTCGCGATCACCGCCGCCAACGGTTATGCGATCCCCGAGGCGTCGAAGGCGAAGATGGTCAAGGCGCTGCAGGCGGTCGTCGACGGGCGGCTGACGCGCAAGGGCTATGGCCCGTACGACATCCGGCCGGTGCGCATCGCCGCGCTTGCGGCCTTGGCGCGCAACAATGCGTCGAGCGCCAGCCTGGTCGCGGCGATCGACGTCGCCCCCGCCGACATGACGACCGGGACGCTCGCCGACTGGCTCGTCGCGATCGAACGCACGCCGGGGGTGCGGAACGCCCCCGCGCTGCGCACCGCGGCCGAGGCCGAGCTGCGCAAGCGGCTCGTCTACGAAGGCACCCGCCTCGACCTCGTCGACGACGCGCGCGCGCCGTGGTGGATGATGACCAGCGGCGACGAGATGGCGATCAAGGCGCTCGACGCGGTGCTCGGCCGCAAGGGGTGGGAGGATGACGCGGGCAGGCTGATGGTCGGCGTCGCCCAGCGCCAGCGCCGCGGCCATTGGGACACGACCCCCGCCAATGCGTGGGGCGCGGTCACCGTCCGACGCTTCGCCGCCCTCTATCCCGCGAGCGCGATCACCGGCGTCACCACCATCGGCTTGGCCGGCGAAACCGCCGCGCAAAGCTGGCCGCTCCCCGCCGAGGCGCCCTCGCCGCTTCGCGTCGCGCTCAATGCGGCGACGATGAGCCTGAAGCACGACGGCAGCGGCGCGCCGTGGGCCACCGTCAGCGTCAAGGCGGCGGTGCCGCTGAAGGAACCGCTCAACGCCGGGTACCGGATCAAGCGGACGATGAGCATCGTCAAGGCGGCGAACAAGGAGCGGCTGACCCGCGGCGACGTGATCAAGATCCGCATCGAGGTCGTCGCCGCGGCGGGCCGGACCTGGGTCGTCGTCAACGATCCGATCGCGCCCGGCGCGACGATCGTCGGCAACCTCGGCGGCCAGTCGGCGATGCTCGCCGAACAGGCGGGCGGGTCGGGCGCGCAGCCAAGCTATGTCGAGCGCGGCAAGGACAGCTGGCGCGGCTATTTCGGCTGGATGCCCGCGGGCACCCACGCGGTCGAATATGTCGTGCGCCTCAATGGCTCGGGCCGCTTCACCCTGCCGCCGACGCGGGTCGAGGCAATGTACTCGCCCGCGATCCGCGGCCAATGGCCGAACGCCCCGCTGACGGTGGCGAGCGTCGGGCAGTGATAACCGTCTAACCCCTCCCCTTCAGGGGAGGGGCAGCGAGACTTGGTTCGGCGTCAGCCGGGCCTTTAGTCGAGCGGGGTGGGGTCTCTCGGCCTTGCGCAACCTCGACAGACCCCACCCCAACCCCTCCCCTGAAGGGGAGGGGCTTAAGCGAGTGACGAGCATCAATCCGCAGCCCGACCAAAGGATGGAAATACCCCGCCACCCCCGCTGGCCCCACGCGCTCGCCTGGCTCGCCCTCGCCCTGCTCATCCTCGTCACCATCGCGCATCTCCTCACCCGACCGCCCGCCATGCCCGCCTACGCCGCCGTCCGCGCCGACTGGAAACCCAGCGAAGCGTGGCTCTACGACCGCGACGGCCGCTTGCTCGACAGCGAGCGCGTCGATTTCGAGCGCCGCCGCCTCGCCTGGGTGCCGCTGGACGCCATCAGCCCGGCGGTGCGCAGCGCCGTCGTCCAGGCCGAGGACCGGCGCTTCTGGTCGCACGGCGGGGTCGACTGGCTCGCGGTCGCCAGCGCGGCGCGCGCGCGGCTGACCGCCGGGCGGACCGGCGACCGCTCGCGCGGCGCCTCGACGCTGGCGATGCAGCTCGCCGCCTTCCTCGACCCTGGCCTCGCGCAGCCCGGCCAGCGCGACTGGCGCGCCAAGCTGCGCCAGATGCGCGCCGCGCAGGCGCTCGCCGCCGACTGGACGCACGCGCAGATGCTCGAGGCCTATTTCAACCTCGTGCCCTTGCGCGGCGAGGCGCAAGGGATCGGCGCCGGCGCGCGCGCGCTGTTCGGCAAGCGTCCCGCCGACATGACGCGCACCGACGCCGCGCTCTTCGCGGGCCTCCTCCCCAATCCCGCCGCGGGCGCCGACACGCTCGCCACGCGCGCCTGCCGCATCGCCCGGACGCCCGACTGCACCGCGATCCGCGCCGCCGCCGCGACGCTCGTGTCGGGCGAACATGCCGCGCGCGTCGATCCCGCGCTCGCGCCGCACCTCGCCGTCCGCCTGCTCGACAAGCCCGGCAAGCGCGTCACCACCACGATCGACCGCCGTATCCAGACCGCTGCGATCGTCGCGCTGCGCCGCCAGCTGTCGGGGCTGGGGTCGGACCGCGTCCGCGACGGCGCGGTCGTCGTGCTCGACAATGCGACCGGCGACGTCCTCGCCTATGTCGGCGGCGTCGGGCTGAAATCGACCGCATCGCAAGTCGATGGCGCCAATGCGCGGCGGCAGGCGGGGTCGACGCTGAAGCCGCATCTCTACGCGCAGGTGATCGAACATGGCTGGCTCACCGCCGCCTCGATCCTCGACGACAGCCCGGTCCAGCTCGACACCGCTTCGGGCCTCTATGTCCCCAAGAATTACGACCATAGTTTCAAGGGACCGGTCAGCGTCCGCCACGCGCTCGCCGCGTCGCTCAACGTCCCCGCGGTGCGCGCGCTCGTCATCGACGACGTCCAGCAATTCCGCGACCGCCTCTGGGCGCTCGGCTATCACGGCCTGGTCGAGGACGGCGAATATTACGGATTTTCACTCGCGCTGGGCTCGGCCGAAGTGTCACTGGTCGAACAAGCCAACGCCTTCAGAACATTGGCGAATATGGGCAAATGGTCGCCGGTTCATTTCCGCGATATGCGCGATGATCGAGCAGTTCCGCACCAGGTCGTCGCCCCCGCCGCCGCCTTCATCGTCGGCGACATCCTCGCCGACGCCTCCGCCCGCGCCGACGCCTTCGGCGCCGACAGCGCGCTGCGCCTCCCCTTCTGGGCGGCGGCGAAGACGGGCACGTCGAAGGGGATGCGCGACAATTGGTGCATCGGCTTCACCGACCGCTTCACCGTCGCCGTCTGGGTCGGCAATCTCGAGGGCGATTCGATGCGTGCCGTCTCGGGCACCTCGGGCGCCGCACCCGTCTGGCGCGACGTCATGCTGGCGCTCCATGCGGGCCGTCCGGGCAAGCCGCCCGCAATGCCCGCCGGGGTCGAGGCGCGCCAGATCGCCCTGCCCGGCACCCGCGAGCCGCCGCGCCGCGAATATTTCCTCACCGGCACCGCGCAGGCCGAAATGGCCGCCGCCCCCGCGCTGGCGCGCCGCCCGCGGATCACCAGCCCGGTCAGCGGCAGCGTCTATGCGCTCGACCCCGATATTCCGATCGACCGCCAGCGGCTGGGCGTCGCGGTCAGCGGCGACGTCGCCGGCCATCGCCTGGTCCTCGACCGCAAGCCTGCGGGCGATGCGGATGCCGGATTACAGCTGTTGCCGCGCCCCGGCAGCCACATCTTGCTGCTCGTCGATCCCGGCGGCCGCACGATCGATCGCGTCCGCTTCACGGTGCGATGAGATGCGGCGGATTCCCGCGAAATTAAGTTGCGCTGCCGGGCGGAGCGGCTAGTCTGCCCGGTCAGGACACGGGCGCCGGTCCAGGCGCGCCCGGCAAGGGGATAATCTATGATATTTAACCGGGTAAAACCGTTGGATGCCATTCTGGCGACCGCCCAGAAAAAGTCGCTGCACCGCACCCTGGGCGCCTTTCAGCTGACGCTGTTCGGCATCGGTTGCGTCATCGGAACAGGCATTTTCGTGCTGACCGCGGCGGGCGCGCAAAAGGCCGGTCCCGGCCTGATGCTGGCGTTCGCGATCGCCGGGCTGATCTGCATCGTCGCCGCGCTCTGCTACGCCGAAATCGCCGCGATGATCCCCGTCGCCGGGTCCGCCTACACATACACCTATGCGACGATGGGCGAGGTGCTCGCCTGGACCGTCGGCTGGGCGCTCGTCCTCGAATATGCGGTCGCCGCGTCTGCGGTATCGGTCGGGTGGTCGGGCTATCTCAACGGTCTTTTGATGGAGTTTTTCGGCTTTCAGTTCCCCGCTGCGCTTGCGGGCGCGCCACTGGCCCTCGGCGGTATCGAGGGGGGTGTCATCAATCTACCAGCGGTGTTCATCGCATTGCTCATCACCTGGCTGCTGATGATTGGCACCACCGAAAGCGCGCGCGTCAATGCGGTGCTGGTCGCGATCAAGGTCACCGCGCTGACCGCATTCATCGCCCTGACGCTGCCCAGCGAGGCTTTCTCGACCGACAAGTTCAACCCCTTCCTGCCCGCCGGAGTCTTCGGCGGCTTTGGCTCGGGCCTTGGCGCGGTCGGCGCCGCAGCGACGATCTTCTTCGCTTATGTGGGCTTCGACGCGGTCTCGACCGCTGCCGAAGAAACCAAGAATCCGCAGCGCAACGTGCCGATCGGGCTGATCGGTTCGCTGCTGTTCTGCACCGTCTTCTACATCCTCGTCGCCGCAGGCGCCGTCGGCACCGTCGGCGGCCAGCCGATCATGGGGCCGAACGGCGTGCCCTTCCCGGCCGGGTCGGAAGAACTGGCGCGCCAGTGCGCCACTTATGCGGCCGACGCGCTGCCGCTCGTCTGTTCGAACGAAGCGTTGGCGCATGTGCTGCGCCAGATCGGCTGGTCGGGGGTCGGCAACATGCTCGGCATCGCGGCCTTCGTCGCGCTGCCGTCGGTCATCCTGATCCTGCTGTTCGGCCAGACCCGCGTCGCCTTCGTGATGAGCCGCGACGGGCTGCTCCCCGAATCGTGGAGCAAGGTGCATCCCAAGTGGAAGACGCCGCACGTCATCACCGCGATCACCGGCATCGTCGTCGCTTTCGCGGCGGCGTTCCTGCCGGTCGGCAAGCTGGCCGACATCGCCAATGCCGGGACCCTCTATGCGTTCATGATGGTCGCCATCGCGGTGATGATCCTGCGCAAGACCGCCCCCAATACGCCGCGCGCATTCAAAACGCCGGCGCTGTGGCTGATCGGCCCGCTGACGATCGCCGGAACGATCTTCCTGTTCCTCAACCTGCCGTTCGAGGCCATGATCGTCCTGCCCGTCTGGGGCGTAATCGGCCTGGTGATCTACTTCCTCTACAGCCGCAGCCGTAGCCATCTGGGCAGGGGCATTGTCGAGGTGCACGAGGATGATCTGGACCCGTCGAGCCCGATCCACGACTAGGACTTGGCAGACACGATGACGCAAAGACCGTCGCGGCCCCGGGCCGCGGCGGTCTTTTTTGGCGCGGTCAGAACGGGTTTTTCGGCGCGGTCCCGGGCCGGGTGAACAGGCGGCCGCGTTCGGCCCAATAGACCAGCGCGAGCCCGACCACGGCGCTGATCAGGAACGCATAGGCCAGCGGCAGCGTCGTGCCGTCATATTGCTGGCCGATCGTCGCGCCGACGACCGCGGCGAGCAGTGTCTTGGCAAAGCTTTGATAGGATGACGCGATGCCCGCCATGTGGCCGAAATCCTCCATCGCGATCGATCCGAAATTGCTGCCGATAAAGCCGATCAGCCCGACGTTGACCATCATCAGCGCGGTGAACATCCCCAGCGTCTCGGCGCCGCTGGTCGCCGCGAAAATCTGCGCGATCGAGGTCGCCATGAAGGCGAAGACCGCGGTCTGCGACACGCGCCGCGCGCCGAACCGCTCGACGATCGCAGCATTGGAGAAATTGGCGATGGCGATACCGATCGCGACGCAGGCAAAGATCAGCGGGAACCAGCTTTGCGCGCCGAACACCTCGTCGATGATCTGTTCGCTGCTGTTGAGATAGCCATAGAGCGATCCCTGCATCATCCCCGATGCGATCATGTAACCCGCGGCGCGGCGATGCCGCGTCACCGTCGCCCAGCCGGCCCACATCGTCTTGAGGTCGAGCGGCCGGACGTCGGCGGGATCGAGCGTTTCGGGTAGCCGGCGCAGCCAGAGCAGCATCACGCCGCCCATCAGCGCGAGGACGATGAAGATCGCGCGCCAGTCGGCGATCGCGACGATCCCCGCGCCCAGCGTCGGCGCGATGATCGGCACGATCATGAAGACGAGGAAGATCATCGACAGCCGCTTCGCCATCGCGTCGCCCGAAAACAGGTCGCGGATCACCGCGATGACGATCACCCCTAGCGCGGCGCTGACCAGCCCGTGGCCGAAACGCAGCGCCAGCAACATCGGGAAACTCGTCGCGAGCCCGCAGCCGATCGAAAAGGCGATATAGGCGAACAGCGCCGGCACCAGCACGCCCTTGCGCCCGAAGCGGTCCGACAGCGGGCCATAGACCAGCGAGCCGAAGCCGATCCCGAGCAGATAGACCGAGATGACATATTGCCGGTCGTTGGCGACCGTGACCCCCAGCCCTTCGCCGATCGCAGGCAGCGCGGGCAGCATCGAGTCGATGGCGAGCGCATTCAGCGCCATGACCATCGCCATCATGACCACCATTTCGCGCGCGCTGGGCAGGCTTCGCTGCGGAGATTCAGCCGGTTTGTGCATTGCAGCAGGCTATGCTCCCAAGCCGCCGTTTTGAACACCCCCTCAACGCGCGCAGGGCAAAGGTATTGCTATGCAATGCAAAAGGGCCGCTCCTTGCGGAACGGCCCTTCGCATTTAGATGAAGGACGGCTCAGCCCTGGCGGGTGCCGGTCATCGCCATCGATCCGAACGCACCGGCCTTGATCGTGCCGGTCAGCGCGTCGCCGTCGATCGTCGCCTCGCATTCGAGTGTCATCGGCATCGGCACCTTCATATCCATCGTCCAGCTGAGCTTGTTGCCGTCGACCTTGCCATTCTGGACGTCGAGCGAACCCATCGCCCCGGCGTTCTGCCCGGTGAAGCTGTCGCCGTCGCTGGCGACGGTGAACACCGACTTCTGGTCGCCCATCGGGGACTTGGTTACGCACTCATAGCTGCCATCGACTTGGGCCATCATATCTCTCCTACTGAAACTGATGTTAATTAGCGGGAGACACCGTTTCCACCGGAAGACCCAATTCGTCAAGCTGCGGTTTCACCACCGCGGCATCGCCGACGACGACATAGACGAGGTCGTCGGAGCTGAAGGTCGCGCGCGCCGCGGCGTCGACCTCGGGCGCCTTCATCGCCTCATAGGTGGCGGCGAGCGTTTCGTAATAATCGTCGGGGCGGCCGAACTTCTCGATCGCGCGCAACCCGCCGAGCACGTCGCCCGAGGTTTCGAAGCTGCCCGGCAATTCGCGCACACTGCCGTTGACGGTGCGCTCGAGCTCGGCGGCGGTGACGCCCTTGTCGCCGAGGAAAGCGGTCAGGTCGCTGCGCAGCTCCTTGATCGAATCGCCGGTACGATCGGCCTGCACCGGCGCCGCGATGACCCACGCCAGCCGGTCCTTGTCGGCCGAGATGCGCGTGCGCACGCCGTACGACCAGCCCTTGGTCTCGCGCAGGTTCATGTTGAAGCGCGACAGGAAGTCGCCGCCGAAGATGTCGTTCGCCGAGCGCAGCACTTCCAGCTTGTCGCTGCCCTTGGCATCGATAACCTTGCCCGCAAGGATCACCGACTGCGGCGATTTCGGCCGATCGACGAGCAGGATGCGCGGCTGCGGCTTGGGGATCGCAATCTCGAAATGCTTGGTCGGCTTCGCAGTCGCGGGGGCCTTCCAGTTGCCGAACGCCGCGTCGAGCTGGCGCGTCACCTCGGCCAGCGTCGTGTCGCCGACGACGAAGATCGTCGCGAGGTCGGGGCGCACCCAGGTCGAATGGAAGCTGGCCAGCTGGTCGCGCGTCGCCGCGGCGACCGACTTGGCATCGCCCAGCCCCGACGGCGGAATGCCATAGGGATGCTCGGCGCCATAAAGCACCGGCATCAGCACGCGCGAGGCGATCGCGTTGGGATTGTTGAGCTCGGACTTCAGCCGGTTGAGCTGCTGCGCGCGCACCCGCTCCAGCTCCTTGGCGTCGAAGGCGGGGTTGCGGATATAGTCGGCGAGCAAGGTCAGCGACGGCGCGAGGTTGGGCTTCAGCGCAAACAGGCTGAACACCGTTTCGTCCGAATTGGCCGACCCGTCGATCTGCGCCCCCAGCCGTTCCTTCGCCTCGGCAAAGGCGATCGAATCGAGGCTCTTGGTGCCCTCGTCCATCAGGCTGAGCATCAGCGACTGGGTGCCGAGCGCGCTGTGCGGATCGGCGGCATAGCCGGCGTCGAAGCTGACCGCGACATTGACCGTCGGCACCGTCGAGCGATGCGCGAACACCACCTCGATGCCGTTCTTGAGCTTGGCGCGCTCGATCGCCGGGAAGTCCAGCGCCTTGAGGTCGGTCACCGCGGGCAGCTGCGAGCGGTCGGCGATCGCCGTGCCCAGCCCCATGTCGGGACCGACATCGCCGAGCGCCGGGTTCCAGTAGCGATCGGGCTCGACCGCGGCGGCGACCTTGCCGCCGATCACCGCACCGCCGCGATTCTCGCCGCCCTCGGTGCGTTCGCCGGGGGTGTAGGTCAGCGAAAAGGCCGGGCGCGACAGCCATTTGTTGGCGACCGCCTTCACCTGCTCGGGGGTCGCCTTGGCCAGCCGTTCCAGCTCGACCTTGTAATAGCCGGGATCGTTCGAATAGAGCGCCCCCTCGGCCAGCGCGACGGCCTTGCCGCCGAAGCCGCCGACCGATTCGAGCCCGGCGATCGACCCCGCCAGATAGCTCGCTGCGGCGCGCTGCAATTCGTCGGCGGTCGGGCCGGTGGCCAGGAACTTGGCGATCTCTGCGTCGAGCCGCTGGCCGACCACCGCCGGGTCGACGCCGTCCTTCACATCGGCCTGGACGAGCAGGATGCCGGCATCCTCGAACGACTGGGCGAACGCCGACACGCTGACCGCGACCGGGTCCTTGCGCACCATCGCATTGTCGAGCCGCGACGACGACAGGCCGCCGAGCACGCCCATCGCCATCTGCAGCGGCACCGACTCGGCATCGTTGAGGCCGGGGATCGCCCACATGCGATAGAGGCGCGTCGTCGGGATCAGGTCCTTGACCTCTTTCGCGAGCGGCGCGGGCAGCGTCGGGACCGCGGTTTTGGGCGCGGCAATTTCGGGGCCGCGCGGAATGTCGCCGAACCATTCGGCAACCTTCGTCTTCGCGGTCGCGACGTCAATGTCGCCGGCGAGCACCAGCACCGCATTGTTCGGGCCGTAATTGTCGCTGAACCAGCCCTTCACATCGTCGAGGCTCGCCGAATTGAGGTCGGCCATCGAACCGATGGTGCTGTGGTGATAGGGGTGGCCGGTCGGGAAGAGATTTTCGAAAATCTCGTAGCGCAGCAGGCCATAGGGATTGTTGTCGCCCTGGCGCTTTTCATTCTGGACGACGCCGCGCTGGTTATCGAGCTTTTCCTGCGTCACCGCGCCGAGCAGATGCCCCATGCGATCGCTTTCGAGGAACAGCGCGCGGTCGAGCGCGCCCGTCGGCACGGTCTCGAAATAATTGGTGCGGTCGACGTTGGTCGTGCCGTTGAAGTCAGTCGCGCCGACCTGTTGCAGCGGTTCGAAAAAGTCGCCGGGCGAATTTTCCGACCCGTTGAACATCAGATGTTCGAACAGATGCGCAAAGCCCGTCTTGCCCTTCGGCTCATGCTTTGATCCGACGCGGTACCACACCGACACCGCGACGACGGGCGCCTTGCGGTCCTCGTGCACAATCACGCGCAGGCCGTTGTCGAGGGTGAAGGCTTCGTAAGGAATGTCGACCGCCTTCACCAGATCGGCGATCGGCGCCGGATCGGCCGCCTTGGCCTGGGCGAGCGCGGGGCCGGCGGCGACCAGCGAGGTGGTGGCCGCCAGAGCGAGGGCGAAACGGTGGAAACGGGGCATGAAGCATCCTCTTGGCTTACAGGCAGACGGAAAATGTCCGCGGAAGTCCGCGTGCCGGACGGCACTGTATCAATGGTTTAGGACAGTCGGGCGCGGCTTTCAAGGCCGATAGAATCGCGCCCCGCTCGCCGTCAGCGCCGCCGGATCGAACAGCACCGGCTTCAGCTTGTGCGCGACGAACAGCGGCGCCTGATCATTGTAGTGCGGGCTGGCCGGACGCGTCGTCGCCGACCCGAAGGGCTGGATCGATTCGGAGCGGACGCGGCCGTCCTTGTCCCACGTCACGAACATGACGAAGCTGTCGCCGTGGCGGACCTTCAGCCGCCCATCGGGTTCGGCGTCCCACAGCGTCGAGGCGCGCACCGTGTCGTTGCCGCCGTCGAGCGGCAGGTCGACGCGATACGCGCCCTCGCCGTGGCGCAGCCGGAGCACGGTGCCGAGCCGGGGATCGATGCCGCCGAAATGCTCTTGCAGATGCGTCACCGTTTCATTGAGCACGGTGCGCGGGTCGGGCGCGGCGCGGCGTTGGTAATGGCTGCCGTTGGCGGGCCGCAGCACCATCAGCGCCAGCGCGTCGCCCTTGCCGCTGCCGTCGAGGTTCCAGTCCCAGCGGCGCAGCAGGTCCTGCGCCTCGCGCAGCGCCGGATCGCTCCGGGTGTCGAGCGCGAGCAGCCGGTCCATCCACGCCTTGGCATAACCGGTCCTGGCATAGGCGGTGTCATATTTGATCGCCTTCAGCCGCGCCTCGTCGATCTGCCCCGACGCTTCGAACAATTCGATCAGCCGCGTGGCGCGGTTGGTCATGTCGTCCTCGATCCCCAGCAACGGCGAAAAGGCCGCCGCGTCGAGTTCGTCGCCCGGCCCCGCCGCGACCCAGGGCGTGTTGTTCGCGTTCATGACATAGCCCGAGCGCGGATTGACCAGCGCCGGCACGCGCTCGAACGGCAGCGTCTTGGTCCACAGGTCGCGCGACGTGTCGCCGGGCAGCACCCCACGCCAGTTGTAGCCCGCCGGCCGGTCGGGGAACATCGCATTATAGAAGAGGCCGATATTGCCCTTGGCGTCGGCGTAGAGGAAATTGGTCGCCGGCACGCCCTGCCCCGCCATCGCGGCGCGCCATTCGGCGAAGTCCTTCGCCTTGTTCAGCCGGTAATATTGGGTGACCATCGCCGACTGGTCGATCCCGGCATAGCGGATCGCAAAGGCGCCCTTTTCATTCTTCACCACCGGCCCGTGGACCGAGCGATAGACGGTGCGCGGCACCGGGACGACGAACGGCCCGAACTTCACCTTCAGCCACACCCGCTTTTGCTCGAGCGGCCGCCACGCCCCGTCGAAGCGGTAGTTTGCGCCGCTGTCGTCGAGCACCAGCTTATAGACGTCGATCAGGTCGGGCCGGTTCACCGTGTTGGTCCAGCCGAGATACTTGTTGTGGCCGAGGAAGGGGTAGGGCGAGCCGGGGAAGTTGGCGCCAGCGAAATCCCATCCCTCTTCGCTGTGAACGACGAGTTCGTACCAGGCGACGCCGCCGGTCCACGGCTGGTGCGAATTGGACACCAGCCGGGTCGCCCCGTCGGTCGAGCGCGCCGGCGCGACCGCCATGCCGTTCGATCCATTGTCGGCCGGATCGCTGCCGAGCGGGGTGTCGGCGCGCGGCACCAGCTTGCCGGTCGCGTCGAGTTCGGGGCCGCCTTCGCGGTACATGTCCTTGCCCTCGACGAGCTGGCCCAGCACCGAATCGAGCCCGAAGAAAAAGGGCGAACGCAGCACGAAGCCCGCGACGACATCCTCGCCGGTCACCGGGAACAGACCCGACAGCCGCACTTCGCCGGGATGCTTGTCGGCATAATGGTTGAGCCCGGCGGCATAGGCGGTGAACAGCGCCCGCACATCGGCGGGCAGCCGCGGCCAGTCGCGCTCCGTCGTCGCGCGGGCATCGATCAGCGCCGCGGCATAGTCGATCTTCGCGCCATCCTCGCCCAGCATCGCCCCGGCGCGCCCGCGCGTCATCGCCAGCACTTCCTGCAGGGTCGAAAAATCATCCTCGGAATGGGCATAGGCGACGCCATAAGCGACGTCGGCGTCGGTCTTGCCGAAAATGTGCGGGACGCCGAACTTGTCACGCGCGATGCGCACGTCGGTCGGCTTGAACGCCGGCGCCGCCGGCGCCTCGGCGGTCAGCGGCTCCCATATCGCGAGCGACGCGGCGGTGACCACCAGCAACAACAGGAAACCCAGCAAAATCCGTCGCAGCATCTTCGGTCCTCTTCGGCACGGCGCCCGCGAGGCTTGTGGCGAGCCTGTCGCTCGAAGGCAAGCGGCTGTCGTTCGTCGAGCCGAATTTGCCGCGCCGCGCCGGGCCGCTATGCAGGGGAATCGATTTTGCGAAAACGGGGAAATTCATCATGCGAACCAAAAGCCTGCTCCTTGCCGCCTGCCTGTCCTTTGCCGCGACGCCCCACGCATTCGCGCAGGGCGTGACCGGATCGGGGGTCGTCCCGGCGACCGCGGCGAACAGCGCCGAACGGACGATCCGCTTTGCGGCGCAGGCGCCCGCGGGCGCGGCGCTGGTGATCGTGATGACCGACGCGACGCTGCCGCCGCTCGACGGGGTAGCCCTCGGCGCGGCGGAGCGTCAGGCGATTGCTGCCGCGGTCGCCGCCGGCGAGTTCGACGGCAAGGCGGGGGCGACGCTGTCGCTGCGCGGGATCGGGGCATATCCGCGCATCCTGCTGGTCGGCACCGGCGCGACCCCGACGTCGCTCGCGCTGGCCGAGGCCGGCGGCAAGGCGGCGCAGGAGCTGAAGGGCGAGGCCCGCGCCATCGCGGTCGCGGGCGCCTTTGGCGACGCCAGCGCCGCCGATGTCGCTTACGGGTTCGCGCTCGGCCAATATCGCTTCGACCGCTACAAGACCGTCGACCGCAAGACGCCGCCGACCGGCACGGTAACGCTGGTCGGCGCCAATCCCGCCGCCGCCGCGGCGGCCTTTGCCGGGCGCTGGCAACCGCTGGCCGACGGCGTGCGGCTGTCGCGCGACCTCGCCAACGAACCCGCCAACGTCATCTATCCCGAAAGCTTCGTCGCGCGGGTGCGCGAGGCATTCGCCGGCACCGCCGGGGTCACGATCGAGGTGCTCGACGAGACGGCGATGCGCCGGCTCGGCATGGGCACGCTGGTCGGCGTCGGCCAGGGCAGCCCGCGCGGTTCGCGCCTGCTTGCGGTGCGCTATCGCGGCGCCGGCAGCGACGCCGCGCCGCTCGCCTTCGTCGGCAAGGGCATCACCTTCGATTCGGGCGGCATCTCGCTGAAACCCGGCGCGGGCATGTGGGACATGAAGGGCGACATGTCGGGCGCCGCCTCGACGATGGGCGCGGTGCTGTCGCTCGCGAAGTCGCGCGCGCCGGTGCATGTCGTCGCGGTCGCGGCGCTCGCCGAAAACATGCCGGGCGGCAACGCCCAACGTCCCGGCGACGTCGTGCGCACGATGTCGGGCAAGACGATCGAAATGCTCAACAGCGACGCCGAAGGCCGGCTCGTGCTCGCCGATGCCAATGAATATGTCGCCGACAAATATAAACCGCGCGCGATCGTCAATATCGCGACGCTCACCGGATCGATCGTCGGCGCGCTCGACAGCCAATATGCCGGCCTGTTTTCCCGCGACGACGCGCTGGCGGCACAACTGCTCGCCGCCGGGACCGCGAGCGGCGAGGAATTGTGGCGCATGCCGCTTCACAAGAATTACGCCAAGAAGATCGAATCCGACATTGCCGACGTGCGCAACATCGCCCCCGGCGCGGGTCCGGGCGCCAGCATCGGCGCGCATTTCATCGGCTATTTCGTCGCCGAAACGACGCCGTGGGCGCATCTCGACATCGCCGGGGTCAATCAGGCCGACACGGCGTTGCCGCTGGTGCCCAAGGGCATGTCGGGCTTCGGCGTGCGCCTGCTCGATCAGCTGGCACGCGAAGGGGAATAAAAACCAGCCGTGCCCCTGCGAAGGCAGGGGCCTATCTCCGGTCGGCGCGATTTTGAACCGATCGGAGATGGGTCCCCGCCTTCGCGGGGACGCGACGGCTTTTACGGTTTGAAACGGATTCTCGCTCCCCCTTGTGTTGCACAATGGCAACACTATCTTGCCGGATAAGAAAGGGGCTTTCGCTATGAACCTCGAAAAATTCACCGACCGCGCCAAGGGCTTCCTGCAAGCCGCGCAAACGATCGCGATCCGCATGAACCATCAGCGGATCGCGCCCGAGCATATCGCCAAGGCGCTGCTCGAAGATAATCAGGGCATGGCCGCCGGGCTGATCGCGCAAAGCGGCGGCGATACCGCGCGCGCGGTCGCGGGTATCGACGCGCTGCTCGCCAAAGTGCCTGCCGTATCGGGATCGGGCGCCCAGCAAACGCCGGGGCTCGACAATGATGCGGTGCGCCTGCTCGACCAGGCCGAACAGGTCGCCGCCAAAGCCGGGGGCGAATTCGTCGCGGTGCAGAATATCCTGCTCGCGATGGTGCTCGCGCCGAGCACCCCGGTCGGCAAGGTCTTTGCCGATGCCGGCGTCAAACCCGAGGCGCTCAATGCCGCGATCGCCAAGCTGACCGGCGGCCGCACCGCCGACACGGCGTCGGCCGAGGACCGGTATGACGCCCTCAAGAAATTCGCCCGCGACCTCACCGAAGTCGCGCGCGAGGGCAAGCTCGACCCGGTCATCGGCCGCGACGAGGAAATCCGTCGCACCGTGCAGATCCTCGCGCGCCGCACCAAGAACAACCCGGTGCTGATCGGCGAACCCGGGGTCGGCAAGACCGCGATCGCCGAAGGCCTCGCGCTGCGCATCGTCAACGGCGACGTGCCCGACAGCCTGAAGGATCGCCGCCTGCTGTCGCTCGACATGGGGTCGCTGATCGCCGGCGCCAAATATCGCGGCGAGTTCGAGGAGCGGCTGAAGGGCGTGCTCGACGACGTCAAGGCCGCGGCGGGCGAGATCATCCTGTTCATCGACGAGATGCACACGCTCGTCGGCGCCGGCAAGGGCGAGGGCGCGATGGATGCGTCGAACCTTTTGAAGCCCGCGCTCGCGCGCGGCGAGCTGCATTGCATCGGCGCGACGACGCTCGACGAATATCGCAAGCATGTCGAAAAGGATCCCGCGCTCCAGCGGCGTTTCCAGCCGGTGTTCGTCGGCGAGCCGACGGTCGAGGATTCGATTTCGATCCTGCGCGGCATCAAGGAAAAATACGAACTGCACCACGGGGTGCGAATCACCGACGGCGCGATCGTCGCCGCCGCGACGCTATCGCATCGCTATATTTCCGACCGGTTCCTGCCCGACAAGGCGATCGACCTGATGGACGAGGCGGCGAGCCGCATCCGCATGGAGGTCGAATCGAAGCCCGAGGAGATCGAGACGCTCGACCGCCGGATCATCCAGATGAAGATCGAGGAATCGGCGCTCGGCAAGGAAAGCGACGCCGCGTCGAAAGACCGGCTGGCGACCTTGCGTGCCGATCTGGCGAACCTCGAGCAGCAGTCGGCCGAACTGACCCAGCGGTGGCAGGCCGAAAAGGACAAGATCCACGCCGAGGCGAAGATCAAGGAAGAGCTCGACGCCGCGCGCTCGGCGCTCGACCAGGCGCAGCGCGCCGGCGATCTCGCGAAAGCCGGCGAGCTCAGCTACGGCACCATCCCCGGGCTCGAAAAGCAGCTGGCCGACGCCGAAGCTGCGGCGGGCAACGCGATGCTGCGCGAGGAAGTCACCGCCGACGACATCGCCGCGGTGGTCAGCAAGTGGACCGGCATCCCGGTCGACCGGATGCTGGCGGGCGAGCGCGAAAAGCTGCTCGCGATGGAAAGCACGATCGCCCGGCAGGTGATCGGCCAGGACCATGCGGTCCACGCCGTCTCGACCGCGGTGCGCCGTTCGCGCGCCGGGCTTCAGGACCCCAACCGCCCGCTCGGCAGCTTCCTCTTCCTCGGCCCCACAGGGGTAGGCAAGACCGAGCTGACCAAGGCACTCGCGCGCTTCCTGTTCGACGACGACAATGCGATGGTCCGCATCGACATGTCCGAATTCATGGAAAAGCACAGCGTCGCGCGGCTGGTCGGGGCGCCGCCGGGCTATGTCGGGTATGAGGAGGGCGGGACGCTCACCGAAGCGGTGCGCCGCCGCCCCTATCAGGTCGTGCTGTTCGACGAGGTCGAAAAGGCCCATGCGGACGTGTTCAACATCCTGCTCCAGGTGCTCGACGACGGCCGCCTCACCGACGGGCAGGGCCGCACGGTCGACTTCACGAACACCCTGATCATCCTGACCTCCAACCTCGGCAGCCAGGCGATCGCCGCGCTGCCCGACGACGCGCCGGTCGAGCAGGCCGAACCCGCGGTGATGGACGTCGTGCGCGCGCATTTCCGGCCCGAATTCCTCAACCGGCTCGACGAGATCGTCCTCTTCAACCGGCTCGCCCAGCAGCATATGAGCGGTATCGTCGATATCCAGGTCGCGCGGGTGCAGAAGCTGCTGACCGACCGCAAGGTGACGCTCGACCTCACCGATGCGGCGCGCGCGTGGCTCGGCCGCGTCGGCTACGATCCCGTCTATGGCGCCCGCCCGCTCAAGCGCGCGGTGCAGAAATATGTGCAGGACCCGCTCGCCGACCTGATCCTGAAGGGCGAGGTGCCCGACGGATCGACGGTTAAGGTCGACGAAGGCGACGGCGCGCTGGTGCTGACGGCGGGCTGATCCGGATCAGCCCGCTCTCGTTGCGGTGCGGGTTCAATTGCTGTGGTTGACCGGTGCGTTCGTCATCGCTTCGGCGGTGTCGCGCGCATTCTGGTTGCCCTGCGCCCACGCCTGCTTCCACTGCTCGTTGGTCCGGCACACGCGCGCCTTTTTGACCCACGAGCCGCTTTCCTCGATCTTGCGGCACTTGATGTAATAGGGATGGGTCATCGCCAGCCCCTCGTTATATTTCTTGATCTCGCTGTTCGTCATTGCCGACGGCGCCTTGTCGGGCGGCGTGCGGTCGTCGGCCGGAACGGCGGCCGCGGGGGCGGCGGCGAGCGCCAGGGCGGTGAGGATATGCAACATCGGGAGAGGCCTTTCGTTATTGCGGCTGGTTCGCCGGCATCAATTGATCCTGGGGTTCCTGTGAATTGCTCCAGCCGCGCGCGAGCATTTCCATCGAATCGCGCGCGTCCTGGTTGCCCTTGTCGGCGAGCCGCTTCCACTGAAGGTTGGTGTTGCAGACGCGCAGTTTTTTGACCAGCGAGCCGATCTGCTCGATCCGGCGGCAGCGGATATAGCCGGGCGCGGTCGCCGCCAGACCCTGGTTGTGGGAATCGATTTCGGCGCCGCTCATTTCCGACGGCACCCGCGCCATGACGGTCTCTTCGCTCGCCGCGGCCGGTACCGCGATCATTCCCGCCAGCGCGATCAGCATGGCCGTGTTGCGCATCACCCCCTCCGCCCGCTCAGTTCGAATTGCCAGCCTTGCTCGTCATCGCCTCGGCGGTGTCGCGCGCGTTCTGATTGCCCTTCTCGCTCACCACCTTCCACTGCTGGTTGGTGTGGCAGACGCGGTTCTTCTTCACCAGCGAGCCGATCTCGAGTGTCTTGCGGCACTTGATATAAAAGGGATGGGTCTGCGCCAGTCCCTCATTATACGCCTTGATCTCGGTCGGGGTCATCGCCGACGGCGGCTGGGTCGGCGGCGCGCGATCGATGGCCGCGCCCTCGTCGGCGGCCGCCGGCGACGCGATCAGGCAAGCAGCGATCAGGGCCGGAAAAAATCGGGTCATGGCGATCCTCCTGGCCACCCTTGTGGCGGGCGGCGACAAGCCGGCATCATAAGTCGCAGCCCCCAGCTTCGCCAAGCGGAATTTCGGCCAAGGACCGATGGTGGCCGACCGGCGGTGGCTCAGCGCGGAACGGCAAAGCCCGAGGCGTCGGCGGCGGCGAAATAACGCGTCAGCAGATCGCGCTCACCGGCGCTCAAATGCGGGTTCCAGACGTCGAAGATCAGCACGGCGCGCAACGCATCGCTGTCGTTCCACGCCTCATGCTCGATCGTATCGTCGAAAGCGAAAGCATTGCCCTCCTGCCATGGCCGCGTCTCGCCGCCGACGCGAAAGCCGCAGCCCGGCGGGACGATCAGCGGCAGGTGGACGATCGCGCGCGTGTTGGTGACCCCGGTGTGCGGCGGGATGCGCGTGTGCGGTTTCAGCATCGAGAAGAAGGCGCTTGGCGCCCGCCCCGGAATCCGCGCGCCCGGAACTGCCGCGAGCGCCGCCGCGGTCGCCGGGCAGCGATCGAGCACCGGCTGGTTCGGCTCGCCATATTCCCACAGGAAGCAGGCGCCCCACTCCAGCTGGCCATCGAGCGGCGTCCAGATCGTGTCGGGGCTGCCCGCCTCCATCCGCACATAGGGGCGCAGCGCCTCGCCCGGATCGTCGAGCAGCGCCAGCAGTTCGGCGCGAATCGCATCGGTCTGCGCCTCGATCGCCGCCATCCACGGGAAATGATGGCGATCGAAAAATTCGTCCGCAGGCAGGAAAGGGTAATAAAGCCCCGCACATTCGTTGCGATATGTCTGGCGACGTCCGAGCGCTGTCGCGACGAAGGCGTCGCCGCGGCGGACTTCGGTTTCCGACAAGGTGCTGCGCAGGGGCACGAGCGCGTCGGTGACCGCAGCGAACATCGTGTCGGTGGCGCCGGCAATGAAGGCCTGCCCCTGCGCTAGCAACGGCGCCAGCGGCGGCGGCAGCGGGTCGAGATGTTGTCCGAGCGCGACCGCAGCGCTCCACGCGGCAAGTGCGGCGCCCTTGTCGCCCAGTGCTTCGTGGCGTTCTGCCTTGCGGATCCATGCGATGACGTCGCGGCGGTCGATCGCAAGCGCCGCCTCAAGCGCGGCCAGCTCGCCCGCAGCGTCGCCGAGAGCGCGCCATGCCGACGCCAGATTGCGCTGCAATGCGCCGGAGGTTGGATCGGCGGCGACGGCGGCGGCGAAATGAGTGGCTGCGGCAGCCGCATCGCCCGTCTGCAGCGCCGCCATGCCGCGCCGGTTCGCTTCGATCGCCGCGGCGGGTGGAGGGGGGCTGGCCATGCCCAATGCTTGCCATTGCGCAGGCCAATGGGCAAGGTCGATCGATGAGCGCGACCCCGTCCATTTCGGCCATCGTGCGCGACGCCGAATGGCTCGCGCACCGTTACGATCCGGGGCACGACGCCGTCCACTTTCGCCGCGTCGCGCGCGAGCGCCGCGCCACCGTCCCGTTCCTCACCGACCTTCATCTCGGCGAGGAAGAGTCGCCCGTCATTGTCCGCCGGGCCGATTGCCGGGGCGCACGCGAAGACCCTAGTCCGCCGCTGCACTTTCTGTTCCACTCGGCCTATTGCGCCTCGACGATGCTGGCGCAGCTGCTCGACCAGCCCGGCGTCGCGACCAGCCTGTCCGAGCCGGTGCTGCTCAACGACATGGTCGGTTGGCGGCGGCGCGGCGCGGTACCCGGCGACCATGCCCGCGTGATGGACGACGCGCTCGCGCTGCTCGGGCGCGGCTTCGCGCCCGGCGAGGCGGTGGTGGTCAAGCCGTCGAATATCTTCAACCCGCTGGCGCGCGGCGCGCTGACCCTGCGGCCCGAAGCGCGGGCGATCCTGCTCTATGCGCCGCTGCGCGCCTTCCTGCTGTCGGTGGGGCGCAAAGGGATGTGGTGCCGGCTATGGTGCCGCGAACTGCTTGAGGGCTATCTGGCCGACGGTTTTGTCGGGCTGGGATTCGAACCGCGCGATTATTTCCGCCAGTCGGACCTGCAGGTCGCGGCGATCGGCTGGCTGGCGCAGCAGCAGGCCTTCGTCGCGCTGCTCGCCTGGGCGCCCGACCGCATCGCAACGCTCGACAGCGAAACGCTGACCGCCGATCCGGTCGCGGCGGCGCGCGCAGCGATGGTCCATCTCGGCCTCGCGGCCGACCCCGAAACCCTCGCCGCGCACCCCGCGCTCGGGCGCAACAGCAAATCGGGTGCGAACTTCACGCCCGGCGAACGCCAGCGCGACCTGGCCGCCGCCGAGGCCGCCTATGGCGAAGAGATCGAGCAGGTGGTGGGCTGGGCCGAAGTCGTCGCCGACCAGGCCGGGATCGTGCTGACGCTGCCGCAGCAATTGCTGCCCCGCTAACGCTGAATCTTCAGGCGCGGGGTTCTGTCAGTCGAATGCCGTTTTCGACAGAAAGCGACCGAAAGGGGGCGTTTGCCGATCCTCCCCCACAGGGGGAGGGGGACCACCCGCAGGGTGGTGGAGGGGTACAGGAGATCGTACGCAGCGCTCGACACCGCGTGCCCCTCCACCAGCTTCGCTGGTCCCCCTCCCCGTTCCGGGGAGGACCGCTTCGTCCGCTCTCAACCCGTCATTCAACCCGCCTCCCGCGCGCATAGAAAAAGGGGCGGACATTGCTGTCCGCCCCCGTTTTCTTTTCGGTTGAGCTGAAGGACTAGAACTTCAGCTTTGCCGACACCGCATAGCGGCGGCCCAGCGCGTCGTAGGTCGACGGGAAGGTGTTGCCGCTGTTGTAAGTGGTCGAACCGATCGAGTTGCCGACGATCGGCGGCTTCTTGTCGAGCAGGTTCTGCACGGTGGCCGTGAACACCAGATTCTCGCTGACGTTGAAACGCGTCGTCAGGTCGAAGTAATGCGAAGCCTTGATCTTGCGGAACTGCGGATCGACGACGCAACCGTTCGGATCGGTGCCCGTCGGATCGGGGCAGCCGGTGGCCGGATCGGTGCCGGCATCGACAGCAGCGTCGATATCGGCCTGAAGCTGGGTGGGTTCGAACTCGACGCCGTCCATCCAGCGCCACAGCAGCGAAACATCGACATTGTCGAAGCCCAGCGTGAAGCGGTTCGAGAACTGGAACTCGGGCTGGATCGAGCCCGTGAACGAGCAGTTCACGCTGTAGTAGCCGACGCATTCGCGGTTCAGCGATGCCGGATCGGCGACGTTGGCGTTGAACTGCGAGTTGCGCGTCCAGTTACCGACGAACGACCAGTTGAGGCTGGCGAAGCCAAGGTCGGCCCCATAGTTCATCAGCAAGTCGAAGCCGTCGGTGTACAGGCGGCCCAGGTTGTTCGTGGTACCGAACAGGCCCGGGGTGGTCGCCGGATCGCCGTCGAGGCCGCCGGTGATCGGGTTACGGCGGATCGAGGTACAGGCCGGGTCGGTCGCGCTGCCGGCGCCGATGTTGTCGAAGCAGGCTGCGATGATGTCGCCCGGCAGCGGCGTGCCCAACACGTCGTTGATCTTGATGTTGTAATAATCAAGCGACAGGTTGAAGCGCGGCAGGAAGTCGGGCTGGAACACGACACCCAGCGTCCAGGTGTCGGCCTTTTCCGGCTGCAGGTTCAGGTTACCACCGGTGGTGATGTTCGCCTGAGCCGCGGTCGGGTTGGTGATCGAACCGATCGTCCCGGCCGGAGCGCCCTGAGCGATACAGACGGCGCGCAGGTTGGCGTCGCCGTTCGGAGCCGCGCCGGCGCAGGGATCGATACCGAGGTTGGTCAGACCGACGCTGGTCGGCGTGAACAGCTCACCGATGTTCGGTGCACGAACCGCGCGGCTGTAGTTGCCGCGGAACTTGACGCCCGCACCCGGTTCCCAGCTACCGCCGGCTTTCCAGGTGGTGGTGTTGTACCCGCCGGCGCCTTCGATGCTGTAATCCGAATAACGGATACCGGCTTCGAGGGTCAGGCTTTCGAAGAACGGCTTGTCTTCGATCAGCGGCGCGACGATTTCGGCATAAGCCTCATACACGTCATACGCACCGTCGATGTCGGGAGCCGCACCGCCGGCACCGCCGAGTTCACCCGGGGTCTTGGCGAGAAGGTCCGACGCCTGCTGCGCGGTATATTTGCGATATTCGCCGCCGATGGCGAAACCGATCGGCTGCACCGCGCCCGGCGAAGCGAAGCCGAGGTCACCCGACAGGATACCACGAACCTGCGCCAGCGAGGTGCGGTTCACCGACGTGCTGTTTTCCTGAAGGAACCCCGCCGCTTCCGGCGTGATCGAGCCTTCGGGGCCGAACAGGTCGACGGGGACGCAGTCGGCGTTGCCGCTGATGCAGGTCACGCCGTCGTTCGACAGTGCGGCTTCGCGGAAACGAGACTGCAGCGTGTAGCCCTGGATCGTCTGGATGTTTTCCGACTCGCCGTAGGCACCCTCGATGTTCCAGTCGATCGTGTCGGTGATGCCGCCACGGGCGCCGACGCGATAGTCGAAGAAGGTCGTCTGGTAATCGCTGATACGCGGACCGACTTCGGGCGTACGACGCGACAGCGCGGTCGTGACCGTGCGATAATCGTCATCGTCCGGACCCGTCGCAGCGGCAGCCGCGTCGCATTCGGCCTGGTCGAACAGCGGGTCGTAACCGGTCTGGCCTGACACCGGGTTGCCGTTGGCATCGACGCCGGTGACGACCGGCGCGGTGTTGAGCGCGCAGAACTGATTGCGCAGCGCTGCGGGCAGGAACGGGTTGTTGAGGTTGACCGTCACCGTGCCGCCGAACGAACCCGACGGCGCGATGATCGTCGACACCGTCTGCTTCGAGAACATGCCGCGGGTATAAACCTCGACCGCATCCGACACTTCATAATTGGCCTGGCCATAGATGTTGAAGCGTTCGAACGGCGTCTGGAAGATGTTGAACGGGTTGAAGTTGTACGTCTGGAACGTGCCGACCGCCTGGCCTGCACCGTTGACCTGACGCACGCCGCCGTTCGCCGCGCCGCCCGGGGTCAGCGCCAGAACCGGCAGGGTGGCCGGGTTCGTGTCGCTGGGGGGCTGGGTCGGGTCGAAATCGGGGTTCGCGACCGTACCGGTCTGCGAATATTGCGCGATCACGTTGGGAATGCCGCCGGTCAGGCCGCGGGTGCCCGAGAAGCGCGACGGAACCGAGGTGCCCGAGCCGAGGAAGGTGTTCGAATAGCTGTCGAGCGTGTTGTCCGAGAAAGGACGTGCGCCCTGATAGACGGCATCGGCCTGCTGGTAACCGACGCTCAGCACCGCGTTGCCGCGGCCGTCGTCGAAGTTGGCGCCGATGGTGGCGTCGACGCGGAAGATGTGGCCGTCGCCCTGTTCGGTGATCTGGTTCGAAGCGGTGACTTCGAGGCCGGCAAAATCGCGCTTGGTGACGAAGTTGACGACGCCGGTGATCGCGTCGGCACCATAGGTGGTCACCGCGGCGCCGGTCAACGCGTCGACGCGCTCGATCAGCGCGAGCGGGATGTTGTTAAGGTCGACGCGGCCGTTGACGTCCGACGGAGCGACGCGGTTGCCGTTCAACAGGACGATGTTGCGGGTCGAGCCGAGGCCGCGAAGATCGACGTACGAAGCGCCGCCGTTGCCGTTGTTGACCGCCGAACCGATGTTCGCGACCACGCCGGGGAGTTCACGCAGGACTTCTTCGGCGACGTTCGACTGCTTGAGTTCGATCGTGTCCGAGGTCGTGACGTTGACCGGGGTCGACTGTTCGAGGTTGGGGTTGCGAATCAGCGTGCCGGTGACGACGATTTCGGATTCGGCGGTGGCGCCTTCCTCGGCGTCCTGCGCGAAGGCAGGGGCCGAAACCAGCGCGACGCTCAATACGAGAGGCGCGGCGCCAAGCTTCAGCTTAGAATATTGGGTTTTCTTCACAGTGCAGTCCCTTGCTACTGGTGGTTAAGATACCCGGGCCCCTGTTGCGACGGCGCAAAGCCGACGGTCAGTCACCCCGATAGCGTGCGGGATGACCCTTCATTCATGTGGAGTAAAGGAATTTTCCCCGCCTTCCGGCGGTTTCACAGGCCATTGTGACGTATTTGCAACAACCGCGGGCCGGCGACATAAGGTTTCAGCGGTTACGATCCGGTCCGGATCTATCCGCCCATCGGCCCCGCGAGCTTGCCGGGATCGAGCCGCGCGTCGCGCCACTTCAGCCCCCAGTGCATATGCGGCCCCGTCGCACGCCCGGTCGCGCCGACTGTCCCGAGCTGCTGCCCCTGGACGACACGGTCGCCGACACGCACGTCGATCCGCTGACAATGCAAAAACGCGCTGTTCAGCCCCATACCGTGATCGACGATCAGCAGATTGCCCTCGAGCGTGAACGGCGAACTCGCCGCCAACACCACCACCCCGTCGGCGGGCGCGACGAACGGCGTCCCCGTGGGCACGGCAATGTCGGTGCCGCTGTGATAGCTGCCCGGCTTGCCCTGATAGACGCGCTGCGCGCCGAAGAAACCCGACAGCCGCCCGGTGACCGGCCAGCGAAAGCGTTGACGCCAGCCGTCCGTAACATGATCGACGCGACGGGCCGCCGCGATCTGGGCCAGTTCAGCGGGGCGGCGGCGCTGGAATTCCGCGTCGCTCGACGCGCTGCCACGATAGGGAGCGTTGATCTGCTCGATCCGCCAGCTGCCCGCGGCGACGTTGAGGACACGCTCGACTGCACGGCCGTCGGCGAGCGTCGCGACGAGGCGCTGGTTGGCTGCGGCGTCGCGGTCGAAGGCGATGAGGAAGCTGCCGTCGGCGGCGAGCGGCACCGCCTGGCCCTCGAGCGTCAGCGTCTGCGCCGTATCGGGCGCCCGCCCGACGAGGGCGCCGCCCTGTTCGGCCACGCCGCGGAAGGCGAAGTGGGTGCGCACCAGGGCGGGCGGCGGCGGCGCGGGCGCTGGCGGCGGTGGACGCGAAACCGGGGCGGGATCGGGCGCCGCCGGCGGCGGGACGCAGCTGCCCGCGGTCACGAGCAGCGCCATCGCGGCGGCATGGCGCGGCCAACGGCGCGCGGCGCTGGTCATTCGCCGCTGTCGAGCGCAGCCTGCACCGAGATGGCGGCGGTGGCATAGGGCTCCTGCCGCGCGACCGACCAATAACGCAGTTCGTCGAGCCCGATCGGCGCGCCGGTCACCACACACAAAACGTGGTCGCCGGGCGACAGGACGCGAAAGCCGTTGGGTCCGTAGTGCAGGCGGGCGAGGCGGTTGCGGCTGGCGATCAACATGGGTTCTGGGTCCGTTCGAGGGTTCGGAAAATTTCGGTCACTATAAACAGCCGGGCGCGGCGCGGCCAGCCCCGGCGACGTCAGAACAGCTCGCCCTGCCCTTTTTTGGGCGGCGGCGCCGGCTTGCGCGCAGGCCGCGGCGACGGGTCGTCGCCCCCGACTGCCACCGGCACCTCGCCGTCGGCGAATTGCAGGCGGAGGTGCCCGGCGCCGCGCGCCTTGCCCGCGGTGGTGACGATCGCACCGCCCGCATCGCGCACCATCGCATAGCCGCGCGACAACAGGGCGCGAGGGTCGAGCCCGACGAGCAGCCGCCCCAGCCCTTCGATCCGCGCGCGGTCGCGGTCCCAGCGCCGCGCGAGCAGCGCCGGCCGCAACGCAGCCGTGCGCGTCGCCAGTCGCTCGGCGGTCACTGCCAGGCGATGACGCTGGCTGCGGTCGAGCCGGTCGCCGCTGTCGTCGAGCCGCTGGCGCTGCGGCGCATAAAGCGCCTCGCGCCGCGGCAGGTGGCGCGCGAGCGCGGTCAGCCGTTCGCCCCACAAACCCTGCTGGCGGTTGGCGGCGCCGATCATCCGCCCGTTCCACGTCGCCAGCAGTTCCTGCAGTTCGGCGCGCACCGGCACCGCCATCTCCGCCGCTGCGGTCGGGGTCGGGGCGCGGCGATCGGCGGCATAGTCGGCCAGCGTGGTGTCGGTTTCGTGCCCGACCGCGCTGATCGTCGGAATCCGGCACTCGGCGATCGCACGGACCACGACCTCTTCGTTGAACGCCCACAGATCCTCGATCGACCCGCCGCCGCGCGCGACGATGACCAGGTCGGGCCGCGGAATCGGCCCGTCCGGTGCTAGCGCGTCGAAGCCGCGAACCGCATTCGCGACCTGCGCCGCGGCGCCATCGCCCTGCACCAGCACCGGCCAGACAATGACGCGCATCGGAAAGCGGTCGGCCAGCCGGTGCAAGATATCGCGGATCACCGCGCCGGTCGGCGATGTGACGACTCCGATGACCGCGGGCAGCCGCGGAATATCCTGCTTGCGATCCTGATCGAACAATCCCTCGGCGCCGAGGCGCGCCTTCAATTTTTCGAACAAAAGCATCAGCGCGCCCTCGCCCGCCACCTCGAGGCTGTCGACCACGAGCTGGTATTTCGAGCGCCCCGGATAGGTGGTGAGCTTGCCGGTCGCGATCACCTCGATCCCGTCCTCGGGCCGGAAGGCGAGGCGCCCGGCTTGCCCCTTCCACATCACCATGTCGATCAGCGCATTGTCGTCTTTCAGCGCCGCATAGAAATGTCCCGACGCGGCGCGTTTCGTGCCCGACAATTCACCCCGCACGCGCACGCGTGCGAAGCCGTCCTCGACCGTCCGCTTGATCGCTGCCGACAATTGGCTGACCGACAAGGGCGGGACATTGTCGCCGGAGGGCGGGGAACCAGACCGATTGTCGCCCGGCGCCGTCTCGGCTAACAGCCGCGCCGCGGGGTCGGTTTCGGACGCCGGATCGGGAAAAGGGACTGCCATGAATATCCTGCTGGTCGGATCGGGGGGCCGCGAACATGCGCTCAGCTGGCAGTTGGCACAATCGCCCAGCTGCGCCAAGCTCTATGCCGCACCCGGCAATCCCGGCATCGAAGCCTATGCCGAATGCGCCGCAATTGCCGCCGACGATCTGGACGGCCTGATCGGCTTTTGCGCCGCGAACGCGATCGAATTCGTCGTCGTCGGTCCCGAGGCGCCGCTGGTCGCCGGACTCGCCGACCGGCTGCGCGCGCTGGGCATCGCGACCTTCGGCCCCGGCGCCGCGGCGGCGCAGCTCGAAGGATCGAAGGGGTTTACCAAGGATTTGTGCGCGCGCGCCGGCATTCCCACCGCCGCCTATGTCCGCTGCACCTCGGCCGACGAAGCGCTCGCCGTTCTCGACGGCTTTAGCATCCCGGTCGTCATCAAGGCCGACGGCCTCGCCGCCGGCAAGGGCGTCGTCATCGCCGAAACACGCGCCGACGCCGACGCCGCGATCGCCGACATGTTCGACGGCGCCTTTGGCAGCGCGGGCGCCGAAGTCGTCATCGAGGAGTTTATGACCGGCGAGGAAGCGAGTTTCTTCGCGCTGTCCGACGGCGCCGACGTCATCGCCTTCGGCAGCGCGCAGGACCACAAGCGCGTCGGCGACGGCGACGTCGGACCGAACACCGGCGGCATGGGCGCCTATAGCCCGGCGCCGGTGCTCACCCCCGACCTCGAGGCCCAGGTGATGGACCGCATCATCCGCCCGACCGTCGCCGCGCTCGCCGCCGACGGCACACCCTATGTCGGGGTGCTGTTCGCAGGATTGATGCTGACCGATGCGGGGCCGAAACTGATCGAATATAACGCCCGCTTCGGCGACCCCGAATGCCAGGTGCTGATGATGCGCTACGCCGGCGATCTCGCGGCATTGCTCCACGCCGCGGCGACCGGCGCGCTTGCCGCTGCCACGCCGCCCGCCTTTGCCAGCGACTATGCGCTCGCCGTCGTGATGGCCGCCAACGGTTATCCGGCGACGCCCGAAAAGGGCGGCATCATTCGCGGGATCGCCGACGCCGAAGCGGGCGGGGTGCGCGTCTTCCACGCCGGCACCGCGCGCGCCGACGACGCAGTGGTCGCGGCGGGCGGGCGGGTGCTCAATGTCACCGCGACCGGCCGCACCGTGAGCGAGGCGCAGGCGCGCGCCTATGCCGCGGTCGACCGGCTCGATTTCGCCTCGGGCTTCTGCCGCCGCGACATCGGCTGGCGCGAAGTCGCGCGCGAGGCGAAGGCAGCGGGCACGGGCGCGCTGGACGGCGCGGCGCCGTCGGCATAGGCTGACGCCAACACAGGGAGACGATCATGACGTGGCTTCAGGAAAATTGGATCATCTCGGTCGTCGGCCTCGTCGTCGCGGTCGTGCTGCTTTGGCTGATGCTGCGCCGCAAGGCGCCGCCCGAGGTCGCACCCACCGAGCCGCGCAAGCCGCTCGAACCCGCCAAGCCCGAAATCGTCGCGGCCGAACCGGCTCGGTTCAAACCGGTCGAGCCGGCACCCGCGCCGATGCCGGTCGCCCCGCCGCCGGCCGCATCGCCGGCGCCCGTCGCGCCGCCTCCGCCCGATGCCGCCGCCGAAACTCCCGCAGCGCCAGCCGTCATCCCCGAACCGTCACCCGTCGCGCCGCCCGCCGCGCCCGCAGCATTAGCCGACAATCTGCAGCTGCTGAAGGGCGTCGGGCCCAAGATGGTCGCGCTGCTCGGCGGCCTCGGCGTCACCCGCTTCCAGCAGATCGCCGACTGGACCGATGCCGATATCGCCGCGATCGACCCGCAGCTCGGCGCCTTCCAGGGCCGCATCGCGCGCGACAATCTGGTCGATCAGGCGGGCTATCTGGCGCGCGGCGACAAACCGGGTTTCGAGGCGAAATACGGCGCGCTGGGGGGCGAACTTTAAGCGTCGCCGGCCGTCAGTCGCGCAGCGTGGTGATGATCGCCGAAAAGTCGCGGCCCTGCGCATCGGCCTCGACGAAAGCTTCGTACAGTTCGCGCGCCTTCGACCCCATCGGGACGTCGGCATCGACGCTCGCCGCCGCTTCCATCGCGAGGCGCAGATCCTTGAGCATCAGCGCCGCGGCGAACCCGCCCTTGTAATCATTGTCGGCGGGCGTCGTCGGCCCGACCCCGGGCAACGGCGCATAGCTGGTCAGCGACCAGCACTGGCCGGACGACACGCTGGCGATGTCGAAGAATTTCTGCGGATCGAGCCCCAGCTTGAGCGCGAGCGCCAGCGTCTCGCAGGTCGCGACCATCGACGCCCCGAGCAGCATATTGTTGCAAATCTTCGCGCCCTGTCCCGCACCCGCGTCGCCGGCGTGGATCACCGCCTTACCCATCTGCGCGAGGATCGGCTCGGCGCGAGCGAAGCCTTCGCCGGTGCCGCCGACCATGAAGGTCAGCGTGGCGGCGTTGGCGGCGGCGATGCCGCCCGACACGGGCGCATCGACCGCAACGAGACCCGTGGCGGTCGCAGCTGCGATGTTAGCCCGCGCGGTGGCGACGTCGATCGTTGAGCAGTCGAGGAGCAAGGTGCCGGGTGCGGCGTTCGGAAACACGTCGCTTTCATAGACTGACGAGACATGCTTGCCCGCGGGGAGCATCGTCACCACGGCTTCGGCGCCGGTAACGGCGTCCGCAGCGGAGGCCGCGCGGGTGCAACCTGCGTCGATGGCACGCGCCAGCGCCTCGTGGCTGAGGTCGAACGCGCGCACCACGTGCCCCGCCTTCGCGAGGTTCGCGGCCATGCCGCCGCCCATGTTTCCGAGCCCGATGAATGCGATTTTCATGTCAGCGCCCCTTCCAAACGCCTTCGCGCTTCGCGATGAAGGCGGCCATGCCTTCGGCCTTGTCCTCGGTCGCGGCGAGGATCTGGAACAGGCGGCGTTCGTAGATCAGCCCCTGGTCGAGCGTGGTTTCAAAGGCGGCGTTGACCATATCCTTGTTAACCATCGCCGCCATCGGCGGCATCGCCGCGATCGTCGTCGCGGTCTTCAGCGCTTCGTCGACCAGCGTACCATGCGGAACGACGCGCGCGACGAGGCCCGAGCGTTCTGCTTCGGCGGCGTCCATCATCCGGCCGGTCAGGCACATTTCCATCGCCTTCGCCTTGCCGATTGCACGGGTCAGCCGCTGCGACCCGCCCATGCCCGGCGCAACGCCAAGCTTGATTTCGGGCTGGCCGAACTTCGCTTTCTCCGACGCGATGATGAAGTCGGCCATCATCGCCAGTTCGCAGCCGCCGCCCAAGGCGAAGCCATTGACCGCCGCGATCCACGGCTTGCGAACCTTCTTCACGAAATCGCTCGTCCATTTCGAAAAGAAATCTTCGAGGTAGAAATCGGACGCCGGCTTGTCGGCCATTTCTTTGATGTCGGCGCCCGCGGCGAAGGCCTTGTCGCCCGAACCGGTGAGGACGGCGCAGCGCTGACCGGGATCGGCCTCGAAGGCCGCAAAGGCTGCGATCAGGTCGTCGAGCACACCCGAATTGAGCGCGTTGAGCGCCTGCGGGCGGTTCAATGTCACCAGCGTAACGGCGCCGCGCTGTTCGACGAGAAGGGTTTCGTAGGTCATGTCATGATCTCCAGATTGTCGTCATGGCGGAATCGATCCGGTATCCATTCCGACGCTGGGTGGATGGACCCCGGATCAAGTCCGGGGTGACGAAGTGGCGTGCTTAGCTCAGCGGCGTCCATTTCTCATCATCGGGCAAAGGCGCGAAGATACCGTCGATCCAGTCCTCGGTCACCGCTTCGGGTTTGGCCGGATCCCATTTCGGGCTGTTGTCCTTGTCGATAATCAGCGCGCGCACGCCTTCGAGGAAATCGTGCATTTGAACGACGCGGCTGCCGATCGCATATTCCTGCGTCATCTGCGCCGCGAAGTCGTGCATCTCGCCGCCTTCCTTCAGCTGGCGGAGCGCAACCTTGCAGGTCTGCGGCGATTTACCGTGCAGGACGCCCAGTTCTTTTTCCGCCCATTCGCCAGCATCGGCTTCGAGTGCGGCGAGGATGTCTTCATAGGTGTCGCTGGCGAACAGCCGGTTGATCTTGTCGATATGCTGGGTGATCGCAGCGGGCGGCGCGGTGACCGACAGCTCGCCCAAAATGCCGCCGATGCGGTCCGGATGCGCCGCGATGCGCGCCTTTGCGTCGGCGAGCTTTTCGGACGGCAAATAATGGGTCGCAAGGCCAAGCGCGAGGCACTCCGCCCCGTCGAGCCGCGCCCCGGTGAGTGCGAGGAACACCCCGACGCGCCCTTCCAGCCGCGGCAGATACCAGCCGCCGCCGACATCGGGGAACAGGCCGATTCCGGTTTCGGGCATCGCGAAGCGCGTATGCTCGGTCGCGACACGATATTTCGCGGGCTGCGAAATCCCGACCCCGCCGCCCATCGTGATGCCGTCCATGAACGCGACGACGGGCTTCGGGTAGGTGAACAACAGATGGTTGAGGCGATATTCGGTGTGGAAGAAGGCGCGCGCCTCGATCCCATCTTTGGCGCCGCTTTCGGCGAGCATGCGGATATCGCCGCCGGCACAGAAGCCGCGGCCTTCGCTATGGTCGATGATCACCGCTTCGATCGCGTCGTCGGCGCGCCACTTCAAAAGCGCGTCGATCATCGTCTGACACATCGCGAGATTGAGCGCATGGATCGCCTTGGGGCGGTTGAGTGACAGGCGGCCGGAGCGGCCGTCGACGCTGATCAGCACATCGTCGGTCATTGGCGCAGCAGGTCCCTTCCGACGATCATCCGCATCACCTGATTGGTGCCCTCAAGAATCGAATGGACGCGCAGATCCCGCCAGAAACGCTCGATCGGATAATCCTTCAAATAGCCGTAGCCGCCGAACAGTTGCAGCGCGTCGTTGACGATCTTGCTGCCATTGTCTGTCGCGAGGCGCTTCGCCATCGCCGAGAAACGCGACTTGTCGGGAGCGTTCGCAGTGACCTTGGCCGCCGCCATGTACAGCAGCGCCCGCGCGGCCTCGAGATCGGTCGCCATGTCGGCGAGCATGAACTGGGTGTTCTGGAAATCGGCGATCGGTTGCCCAAACTGCTGGCGGTCCTTGGTGTACGCGACCGCCTCGTCGAGGCAGCGCTGCGCGCCGCCCAAGGAACAGGCGCCGATGTTGAGCCGCCCGCCGTCGAGCCCCGCCATTGCGAAGCGAAAGCCGTCGCCTTCGGCGCCGACCAGATTTTCGGCCGGCACGCGGCAATCCTCGAAAATCACCTGCGCGGTCGGGGAAGCATTCCAGCCGAGCTTTTTTTCGGGCGCGCCGAAGCTGAGGCCCGGTGTGTCCTTTTCGACAACGAGGCAGCTGATGCCCTTCGACTTTTCTTCGCTGGTACGGACCATACAGACATATATGTCGTTATAGCCGGCGCCGGAGATGAACTGCTTGGTGCCGTTCAGCACATAATGGTCGCCGTCACGTTTCGCCGTCGCCTTGAGCGCCGCGGCGTCGGACCCCGACCCCGGCTCGGTCAGGCAATAGCTGGCGATCTTGTCCATGCTGACGAGGTCGGGCAGAAAGCGCGCCTTGATCTCGTCGCCGCCAAAGCGGTCGATCATCCACGTCGCCATATTGTGGATCGAGATATAGGCGCTGGTCGCGGGGCAGCCATAGGCCATCGCCTCCATGATCAGCGCCGCCTCCATTCGCCCGAGCCCGATGCCGCCCGATTCTTCCGCCACATAGATGGCGCCGAAACCCAGCTCGCCCGCCGCCTTCCACACATCGACGGGATAATGATGTTTCTCGTCCCATTCGGCCGCGAAGGGCGTGATGCGATCGGCGGTGAACTTGCGCGCCATATCCTGGATGGCGAGCTGGTCGTCGGTAAGCTGGAACTGGTCGGTCATGCGGTTTTCCCGATAATGGCTTCGGCTTCGATTTCGACTTTCCACTCGGGGCGGATCAGCGCGGGCATGACGAGCATCGTCGACGCCGGGCGAACATCCCCGAACACCGCGCCATGCGCGCGGCCGACAAGGTCGGCGTCGGCGGCGTCGGTGATATACATACGGGTGCGCACGACATCGGCAAAACTGCCGCCGAGCGCAGCGAGCGCCTCGCCGATGATCGCGATACACCGCGCGGCTTGATCGCCCGCGTCACCGGGAGTCGAGCTCCCATCGGGCTCGATCGGCGCGCAGCCGGCGACGTCGATGCGGCTGCCCACCCGAACCGCGCGGCTGTAGCCGTAGACGGGTTCGAACGGGGACGCGGAGCTATGATTGCGCCGGGTCGGGTCAGCCACAGCTGATCCGCTCGATCTTGAGCGCATCGTCGTAGGAGACGGTCAGCCGGTCGGGGCGGAAATCCATGGTGACCGCAGTGCGCGGCGGTACCCAGCGCAGCGTGCGCATGCCGCTGCCCTTGATCAGCTGGACGCCGACATCGGCGGTCGCGGTCTGACCGACGAGCGACTGGACGGCGTCGGCGTTGCAAACCGCCTCGGCGGGCGGCGGCGTCGGGGCGGATTCGACGGGCGCTTCGCTGCTCGCGCACGCGGCGAGCGGCAGAGCGGCGGCAATTGCCAACATGCGAATGTCCATCTTTCGTCTCCCTTTCAAAAAACCGTCACGCGGTGCAGCGCGTATAGCGCATCGGGTTGGCAGCGGCACCCTCGCCATAATCGCGGCGGATCAGCATTTTCCCGCCGTCGGCCACGTCGAGCAGCATCAGCCGGTTCCACTCCTCACCCTCGCCGCTGAACCTGTAATCGGCGACGATCCGGCTGGCGTCGCGCTCGCGAACCCGCGCCAGCTCGCCGTGCGATTCGTGGAACCGCAGGCTGGTCGCGTCGATCACCAGCGCCGTCAGGTCGGTGCCGGGGCGCTTCGGGCAATCGCTCGCATCGAGCGCCCAGCGACCGCGGATCGCCGCCGGCACCGTCTTGTCGCCGCTCCCGATGCCGGGTTCGGCTTCGGTGAGCGCGGGTTCGGACGGATCGGGCTCATAACCGCGGTCCTCTTCCCACCGCGCCATCGCGTCGCCATCGCTGTCGGGCACGGTCGGTGCTGCCGGCGGCGGCGTCGCCGGTGCGGCAGCGTCGGATTTCGCGGCTGTGCTGTTCGCCTTGTCCTCGCCGCCGCTACACCCGGCGAGCACCAGCACGGCAGCGGAAAGCAAATAGCGCGTCATCGTCATTCTCCTGCGCGGCCCCGGCGCGCGCCGAAACCCTCGCAGGAACAATGCCCGATGGCGTCGCCGGGTTTCACGAAATGCGCCCGATCAACCCATTGTCGGGATGACGAAGGCGTTGCCGCCGTCCGGCGACCCGTCGGGCCAGCGCGCGGTGATCGTCTTGACCTTGGTCCAGAATTTGACGCCCTCCATGCCGTGCTGGTTGGTGTCGCCGAACGCCGAACGCTTCCAGCCGCCGAAGCTGTGATAGGCGACCGGCACCGGGATCGGCACGTTGATGCCGACCATGCCGACATTGACCCTTGCAGCGAATTCGCGCGCGGCGTGGCCGTTGCGCGTGAAGATGGCGACGCCGTTGCCGTACTGATGCTTGCTGGGCAATTCGAGCGCGGTTTCGAAATCGGCGGCACGGACGATCTGCAGCACCGGGCCGAAGATTTCTTCCTTATAGCTTTCCATGTCGGGGGTGACATGGTCGAACAGCGTCGGGCCGACGAAGAAGCCTTCCTCATGCCCCTGCAGACTGAAGCCCCGGCCGTCGACGACCAGCTCGGCGCCCTCGTCGGCGCATTTCGCGATCCAACCTTCGACCTTTTCCTTGTGCGCCTGCGTCACCACCGGGCCGTAATGCGCTTCGCCATCGGTCGACACGCCGATGCGCAGCGCCTCGATTGCCGGGATCAGCTTCGCGCGCAGCCGGTTCGCGGTGTCCTCGCCGACCGGAACGACGACGGGCAGCGCCATGCAGCGCTCGCCCGCCGAACCGAAAGCGGCGCCAGTCAAATCATTGACGACCTGATCGAGGTCGGCGTCGGGCATGACGATGCCATGGTTCTTGGCGCCGCCCATCGCCTGCACCCGCTTGCCGTTCGCGACGCCGCGGTTGTAGACATAATGCGCGATGTCCGACGAGCCGACGAAGCTGACCGCGCCGATGTCGGGATGGTCGAGGATCGCGTCGACCATTTCCTTGTCGCCATGGACGGTCTGGAAAATCCCCTCGGGCATGCCCGCTTCGAGGAAGAGTTCCGACAGGCGCACGGGGACCGAGGGATCGCGCTCGCTGGGTTTCAGGATGAAGGCGTTGCCCGTCGCGGTCGCGACGCCGCCCATCCACAGCGGGATCATCGCGGGGAAGTTGAACGGGGTGATGCCGGCGCCGATGCCGATCGGCTGGCGCATCGAATAGACGTCGATGCCGGGGCCGGCGCCCTGCGTATATTCGCCCTTCAGCACATGCGGGATGCCGCAGCAGAATTCGATGACCTCCAGCCCGCGCTGAATGTCGCCCTTCGAATCGGCGATCACCTTGCCGTGCTCGCTCGACAGCATTTCAGCAAGCTGGTTCATATTCGCTTCGACGAGGCGTTTGAATTCGAACATCACGCGCGCGCGGCGCTGCGGGTTGGTCGCGGCCCAGGCGGGCTGCGCGGCCTTGGCCGCGGCCACGGCGCGGTCGAGGACAGCGCGATCGCCGAGCGCGACCCGGGCCTGGACGCCGCCGTTGTTGGGGTCGAACACGTCGCTAAAGCGGGCGCTGCCGCCGGCCCCGCCGGCGATGTGATGGTCGATCTGTCGCATGGCATATGTCTCCCAAAGATGTTGCCGCTGCAACAGACCAGTTAGGGCGCGATTGCAAGGGATAGACTTGCAGCCCGGTCCTGCATATTTGCAGCTTATGGACTGGGATAAGCTGCAATATTTCCTGTTCGTCGCGCGCCACGGCACGCTCGCGCGCGCCGGTGCGGCGCTGCACGTCGACGCGACCACGGTCAGCCGCCGCGTCAGTGCGCTCGAAACGTCGCTCGGCCAGACGCTGTTCGAACGCGCGCCGACGGGGTTCGTTCTGACCGCAGCGGGTCGGGCGCTTCTGCCACACGCCGAAGCGATGGCGGCGGCGGCGGCGCGCATCCATATGGCGCCGGGCGGCGGCGCGGGATTGTCGGGGCAGCTGCGCGTCAGCGTGTCCGAAGGCTTCGGCAACAGCTTCATCGCGCCGCGCCTCGCGGGTTTCGTCGCAGCCCATCCGGAGCTTGAGATCGATCTCGTCGCGTCGTCGGGTTTCCTCAACCCGTCGCGGCGCGAGGCCGATATGGCGGTGCTGCTCGCGCGGCCGCGCAAGGGCCCGCTGATCACGCGCAAGCTGTCGGATTACAGCCTCGGCATTTACGCCCCCGCCGACCGGCCCGACTGGCAGACAGCTGTCGCGCAGACACCGCTGTCGCGCGCGGGCATTCCGGTAATCGGCTACATGCCCGACATTCTGTACGCCCCCGAACTCGACTATCTGGGCGAAATCGAACCCGGACTCCGCGCGACGGTCCGCTCATCCTCAATCCTCGCGCAACGGCGGATGATCGCAGGCGGTGCGGGGGTCGGCGTGCTCCCCTGCTTCCTCGCGGCGGGCGATCCGGCGCTGGTACGGGTGCGGCCCGATCAGGCGATCGCGCGCGCCTTCTGGCTCGCGCTCCACCGCGACATTGCACCGCAGCCGCGGATCCGGGCGTTCATCGACTGGCTCGATGCCGAGGTGCGCGAGAACCGGGGGTTGCTGGTTCCCGCGCTGACGCGCAACGAAATCGGCTAGGCGGCGACCACCAGTCGGGGATTGGCGTCAGCCGGGCTCGCTCAGCGCGCCCTCAGGCAAAATTGTCGCACTTTGTCGCAAAGCCCTGAAAGCGCTTGCATGGCCCATTGCGATGGGTTGAATAGGCGCGATTGCCGCTATCCCCCCGGCCGACCGATACGAGATTAACCGACTATGCTGGAAAAAAGGACGCCGCTCCTCGCCGGAGCCTTGTGCGCCGTGACGCTCTTGTTGTCCGCCTGTGCCGGCGAGGAAAAGGGCGGCCGCGATCGCGGCGCGCCTGAGGTCGGCTTCGTCACTGTGACGACGCAGGCCGTGCCGGTTACCACCGAATTGGGCGGGCGCACCGTCGCGTTCGAAACCAGCGAAGTGCGGCCGCAGGTCGGCGGCCTCATTCGCCGCCGCCTGTTCACCGAAGGCGGTTTCGTGCGCGCCGGCCAGCCGCTGTACCAGATCGACGCGAGCCTGTTCCAGGCCGCCGCCGATCAGGCGGCCGCCAATCTGGCCAGCGCCCGCGCCAGCGCGCAGGCCGCCGACGAACGTGCGCGGCGCTTCGAACCGCTCGCCAAGATGCAGGCTATCGCCGAGCAGGACTATACTGATGCGGTGGCGCAGGCGCGCGTGGCGCGCGCGGTGGTGGCGCAAAATGCCGCGGCGCTCGAAACCGCGCGGATCAACCTGCGCTACGCGACGATCACCGCGCCGATCAGCGGCCGCATCGGCCGCTCGCTCGCCACCCCGGGCGCGCTGGTGAGCGCGAGCCAGGCGACGCCGCTCGCGGTCATCCAGCGCACCGACCCGATCTATGTCGACATGCAGCAGTCGAGCGCCGAGCTGACGACGCTGCGGCAGGCGATCGCGGCTGGCGGCATCACCGCCGGCGGCGCGTCGGTCCGGCTGCGCCTCGAGGACGGCAGCGCCTATGGCTTTGCCGGCACCGTGGAATTTTCGGAAGCGACGGTGAACGAGGCGACTGGCACCGTGACGCTGCGCGCGCGCTTTCCCAATCCCAAGGGGCTTTTGCTGCCCGGCATGTTCGTCACCGCGATGTTCGAACAGGCGGTCGATCCAACTGCGATCCTGGTCTCGCAGCAGGCGGTGCAGCGCGATTTCGACGGGTCGGCGATCGTCTATCTGGTCGGCAAGGATAACAAGGCGGTGCGCCGCAAGATCGAAACGACCCGCACCGTGGGGGGCAGCTGGATCGTTACGGGGGGCTTGCGTGCAGGCGACCGTGTAATCACCCAGGGGGTCGGCAATCTGCGCGACGGCGCCGATATTCGTCCGGTCCCGGCCAGCAATCCGCAGCGGGTGGGGGCTCCCGCCGCGGCCAAGACAGCAGAAAAGAGTAAATAGCCCCTCATGTCCCGTATTTTCATCGACCGGCCGATTTTTGCCTGGGTGCTGGCGATCGTCGTCATGCTCGCCGGCTTTGGCGCCTTGCGCGCGCTGCCGATCGAGCAATATCCCGACATCGCGCCGGTCCAGGTCAACATCCGCGCCAGCTATCCCGGCGCGTCCGCCGAAACCGTCGAAAACAGCGTCACCCAGATATTGGAGCAGCAGCTGACCGGGATCGATGGCCTGCTCTATTTCAGTTCGCAATCGAGCGCGAGCGGACAGGCCAGCATCACCGCGATCTTCGACAAGGGCACCGATCCCGACATCGCGCAGGTGCAGGTCCAGAACAAGATCGAGTCGGCGGTGTCGCGTCTGCCGGCGCAGGTCCAGCAACAAGGCGTGCGGGTCAGCAAATCCAATTCGGACACGCTGCTGATCGTCAGCGTTTACGACAAGACCCGGACGCGGTCGAATTACGATGTGTCCGATTATCTGACCACCAACATCCAGGATCCGCTGTCGCGGGTCGAGGGGGTCGGCGACGTCAATATCTTCGGATCGCCGCACGCGATGCGGATCTGGCTCAACCCGCAGCGACTGGCGGGCATGTCGCTGATGCCGAGCGATGTCATTGCCGCGATCACCGCCCAGAACAGCGAGATTGCGGCCGGCGAAGTCGGCGGCCTGCCGTCGCCGGAGGGGCAGTTGCTGACCGCGACGGTCACCGCCCAGTCGCGTCTGCAAACCCCTGAGGAATTTCGCAACATCATCTTGAAAACCCAGCCCGACGGATCGGCGGTGCGCATCCGCGACGTGGCGCGGGTCGAGATCGGCGCCGAAAATTACAGCTCGGTCGGGCGGCTGAACCGCCAGCCGAGTTCGGGCATGGCGATCTCGCTGTCGCCGGGCGCCGACGCGCTGGCGACGGTCGAGCGCGTCAAAACCCGGATGACCGACCTCGCCCGCAACATGCCCGACGGGCTGGACTATGCCTATATCAACGACACGACGACCTTCATCCGCCTGTCGGTCAGCGAAGTGCAGAAGGCGTTGTTCGAGGCGATCCTGCTCGTCATCATCGTCATGTTCGTCTTCCTGCAAAGCTGGCGCGCGACGCTGATCCCCGCCATCGCGGTGCCGGTGGTGCTGCTCGGCACCTTTGCGGTCTTTTATATCGCCGGGTTCACCATCAACACGCTGACGCTGTTCGGGCTCGTGCTCGCGATTGGCCTGCTCGTGGACGATGCGATCGTCGTGGTCGAGAATGTCGAGCGATTGATGGAAGAAAATCCGGGGATGACCGCGCGCGAAGCGACGATCCAGTCGATGCAGGAATTGCAGGTCGCGCTGATCGCCATCGGGCTGGTGCTGTCGGCGGTGTTCCTGCCGATGGCGTTTTTCGGCGGCTCGACCGGCGTGATCTATCGCCAGTTCTCGGTCACCGTCGTCTCGGCGATGGCGCTGTCGGTGTTCGTCGCGCTGATCCTCAGCCCGGCGCTGACCTCGACCCTGCTCAAGCCGCGCGGCCACGGCGATCCGCCGCCGGGGCGCTTCCCGCGCGTCGATGCCGCACTGGGACGCGCCAAGGTCTGGTTCAACACCCGCTTCGAGCGCACGACCGAGCGCTATGTCGGCAGCGTCGAGCGCGTCGTCGACCGCAAATGGCGTTTTGTCGGCATCTATCTGATTATCCTGGTGCTGCTCGCCTTCCTGTTCCTGCGCCTGCCCGGCGGCTTCCTGCCCGGCGAGGATCAGGGCCGGGTCCAGATCCAGTTCCGCCTGCCCGCCGGGGCGACGCAGGAACGGACGCTCGAGGTGCGCGACGCGATCGAAGACCATCTGCTCAGCGCCGAAAAGGCGAACATCGAATCGCTGTTCATCAACGCCGGCGGCGGCGGCGGCGGGGCGTCGGGCCAGAACACCGGGCGCGGGTTCGTCAACCTGGCCGACTGGGACGCCCGGCCGGGCAAGGAGAATAGCGCCGACGCGATCGCCGAACGCACCCGGCAGGCCTTTGCCGGGCTGCGCGACGCGCAGGTCTTTGCCCTTGTCCCCGGCTCGGTGCGCGGGCTCGGCGACACGTCGGGCTTTACGATGCAGTTCCAGAACCGCAGCGGCATGTCGCGCGAGGAGTTTGCCGAGGCGCGCGAGCGGCTGCTGGCGGCGGCGAACGCCAATCCCAAGCTCACCTCGGTACGGCTGAGCGACCTGCCCGATCTCGCGACGCTGAAGATCGACATCGATACCCAGCGGCTGACCGCTTACGGCCTCACCAACGCCGACGTGAACAGCACCCTGTCGACCGCCTGGGGTGGGCGATACGTCAATGATTTCATCGACGAAGGCCGGGTGAAGCGCGTTTATGTCCAGGGCGATGCGCCCTATCGCTCCAAACCCGAAGACCTCAGCCAATGGTATGTGCGGTCGGCCGACGGCGGCATGTCGCCCTTCTCGGCCTTTTCGCAGATCGGCTGGTCGACGACCCCCAGCACCACCTCGCGCTTTCAGGGTATTCCCGCCTTCGAAATTTCGGGCGAGCCGACCGCCGGCACCAGTTCGGGCGAGGCGATGGACGAGATTGCGGCGCTCGCCGCCGAGATTCCGGGCACCAGCGTGGCCTGGTCGGGCGCCTCCTATCAGGAGCGGCTGTCGTCGGGACAGGCGCCGTTGCTCTACGCCCTGTCGTTGCTCGTCGTCTTCCTGTGCCTCGCGGCGCTGTACGAAAGCTGGTCGATCCCGGTCGCGGTGCTGCTCGTCATCCCGCTCGGCCTGGTCGGCGCGGTGTTTGCGGTGACGCTGCGCGGGCTGGAAAACGACGTCTATCTGCAGATCGGCCTGCTGACGACGATGGGGCTCGCGGCCAAAAATGCGATTCTGATGATCGAATTCGCCGAACAGGAAGAGCGCAAGGGCAAGCGCGTGATCGAGGCGGCGATCGCCGCGGCGCGCATCCGCCTGCGCCCGATCCTGATGACCAGCTTTGCCTTCATCTTCGGGGTGCTGCCGCTGGCGCTCGCGTCGGGCGCGGGCGCGAACAGCCGGATCGCGATCGGCACGTCGGTGATCGGCGGCATGCTGACCGCCACCCTGCTCGCGATTTTCTTCATCCCGCTGTTTTTCGTGCTCGTCCGGCGCGGGGTGCGCGACGGGGTTGCCGCGCTGCGCGATCGGTACGGCAAAAACCGGAGCGGCACGGGCGCGGCGGAGGTGCCGGCATGATCCGCGCCCGCATCCTGCTGCTCGCCGGCCCGCTGGCGCTCGCCGGCTGCTCGCTGGCGCCCAAGACGGTGCTGCCGCCGCCGCCCGTCCCGCAAAGCTGGCCGGTCGGCGACGCCTATCTGTTGCAGAGCGAGGCGGCGCTGCCGATCCTGTCCTATAAAAGCGTGTTCACCGACCCGCGGTTGCAGGCGCTGACCGAACAGGCGCTGGCGAACAATCGCGACCTGCGCGTCGCCTATGCCAATGTCGCCGCAGCGCGCGCGCAGGCGCGCGTCACCCGCGCCGGCCAATTCCCGCAAGTGGGAGTGAGCGCTGGCGCCGGCTATTCCGACAATGGCGGCGGCGGGACCGGCAACGGCGGCAACGTTGGCGGCAGCGGCGGCGGCGACTTCTCGTTGCGCGGCGGGATCACCGCGTTCGAACTCGACCTGTTCGGCCGCCTCGCCAACCTCGCCGACGCCGACCGCAATCGCGCGCTGGCCACCGAGGCGGCGTCGCGCACGGTGCGGCTGGCGCTGATCGCGAGCCTCGCCGAAGCCTGGGCGACCTATGGCGCCGACCGCGACCTGCTGGCGATCGCGCGCGAAACCGCGACCAGCGCGCGCGAAAGCGTCCGCCTGACCCGCGCCCGGCTCGACGGCGGCATCGCGCCGCGCACCGACCTGCGCCAGGCCGAACAGATATTGGCGACCGCCGAGGATGCCATCGCGCGGCAGCAGACGGCGCTGGCGCAGGACGAGAATCTGATCCGCCTGCTCGTCGGCGGCGACGTCGATCGCGCCCTGCTGCCCGCCAGCCTCGCCGACGTGACGCCGTCGGTGGTGTCGCCCCCCGCCGGGGTGAGTTCCGAAATCCTGCTCCGCCGTCCCGATGTGATCGAGGCCGAATATGGCCTGCGCGCCGCCAACGCCGACATCGGCGCCGCGCGCGCGCGGCTGTTCCCGTCGATCTCGCTCACCGGCCTGCTCGGTTTCGCCAGCGACGCGCTGTCGGGCCTGTTCGACGGCGGATCGTTCAGCTGGTCGGCGGGCGGCGATGCCACCGCGACGATTTTCGACGCCGGCGGCCGCCGCGCCGGGGTGGCGGTGAGCGAGGCGCAGCGCGACGCGGCGCTGGCAGGGTATGAAGGCGCGATCCAGACCGCGTTTCGCGAGGTCGCCGACGCGCTCGCGGTGCAGGGCACGATCGCCGAGCGCGGCCGCGCCGCGGCGGCGAACACCGCTGCGGCCGCCGACACCGCGACGCTGACCGAGGCGCGCTACCGCGGCGGCGTCGACAGCTTCCTTTCCAGCCTCGACGCCCAGCGCAGCCTGTATGCCGCACGGCAGAGCGAGATCGCGACTCAGTTGCTGCTCGTCCAGGCCCGCATCGCTTTGTTCCGCGCGCTGGGCGGCGACAGCGGCGCGGGGGCTCCGCCCACCCCCTGATATCGTCGTCATGCCGGACTTGATCCGGCATCCATGCAGCCGGCACCGAAATGGACCCCGGATCAAGTCCGGGGAGACGAAATTTGGTAAATCCGACTCTCCTTGACAACCCCCCTCGCTCGCGCGCTAATAGAACAAATCAGGAACATATATGCGCGAGTCGTCTTCCCCTCTCGCCGGGCTGCGCCAGCGTATCGCCCGGATCGCCGCCAGTGGCGGTTTCGAAAGCCCGCCGGCCGCAGGCTGGCTGGCGAGCGGCCATGCGCCGTTCGACGACGCGCTGGACGGCGGCCTTGCGGTCGGGCGCACCCATGAATTTTTTGCCGCCGACGCGCTCGACGCGACCAGCGCCGCCGCCTTCGCCGCGCTGGTCGCGCTGCGCACGCCGGGCCAGACCCCGCTCGTCTGGCTGCGGACGCGCGATGCCGGCCGCCGCACCGGCCATATCTATGCCCCCGGCATCGCCGAACTGGGCGGCGATCCCGACCGGCTGCTGCTCGTCGAAACCCCCGATGCCAAGATGCTGCTCGCCTGCGCGAACGATGCGATCCGCTGCGCCGGATCGGCAGCGGTGATCGTCGAAAGCTGGGGCAAATTCCCCTTGCTCGACCTGACCGCGGGCCGCCGCCTCGCGCTCGGCGCGCGCGACGCGGGGACGACGCTGCTGATGCTGCGCCTCAATGCCGCTCCGACCCCGAGCGTCGCCGAAACGCGCTGGAGCGTCGCCGCCGCCGCATCGCACGCGCTGGAGGCCGACGCACCCGGCGCCCCCGCCTTCGACCTTGAACTGCTGCGCCGGCGCGGCGGCGCGGCGGGGATGCGCTGGCGACTGGACTGGAACCATGACGAACACTGTTTCGCGAACGCGCCGCTATCTGGCGCTCTTCTTCCCCTTCCTGCCCGCCGAGCGGTGGCTTCGCGACGCGCCGCAGCGGCCTGACGCGCCGCTCGTATTTGCCGAGAAGCAGCGCGGCGCGATGCGGCTTGCGAGCGTCGAGGCGGCGGCGCTGGCGGTGGGGCTGCGCGCCGGCATGCCGCTCGCCGATGCGCACGCGCAGGTGGGCGAGCTGACGGTCGTGCCGCACGATCCGGTGCGCGACCAGCAATGGCTCGACCGGTTGGCGCAGGGCTGCGCGCGCTACACTCCGCTCGTCGCGCTCGACGCCCCCGACGGGCTGATCCTCGACATCGCGGGCGCCGAACATCTGTTCGGCGGCGAGGCGGGGCTGGTCGCCGATGTCGAGCGCCGCCTCGCCCGGCTCGGCATGACGCTCCGCCATGCGCTCGGCCCGACCGCCGACGCCGCGCGCGCACTCGCGCGCTATCAGGCGCGCGCCGCGCCCGACGAAGCCGGCGCGATCCGCCGCCTGCCCGTCGCCGCGCTCGAACTCGATCCCGCGGCGACGACCGCGCTGGTGCGCGCCGGGCTCAAGACGATCGGCGACCTGGCGAGCCGCCCGATGGCGAACCTCGCCGCGCGCTTCGGCGCCGATGCCGCGATGGCGCTGCGCCGCATCTTGGGCGATGCACCCAGCCCGCTCGATCCGCGGGTGGCGCCGCCGCCGGTCGCCGCCGAACGCCGCTTTGCCGAGCCACTGGGCAGCACGGCGCATGCGACCAAGGTGCTGGCCGAGCTGGTGACCGAAGCGCTCGCGGAGCTCGGCCGGCGCGGCAAGGGCGGGCGGCATTTCCGCGCCACCTTCTTTCGCAGCGACGGCCTGGCGCGGACGATCGCGATCGAAACCGGCCATCCGACGCGCGACGCCGGACTGGTCATGCGCCTCTTTGCCGAGCGGATGGACAGCCTTGCCGACCCGCTCGACCCCGGCTTCGGTTTCGACATGATCCGCCTCGCGGTGCCGCGGCTCGAAACGCTCGGCGCGGGGCAGCTGAAGCTCGAGGGCGGGGCGGTAAAGGACGCCGCGATCGACGAACTCGCCGACCGGCTGGCGACCCGGCTCGGCCGCGGGCGAGTGCGACGCCTGCGCCCGGTCGATACGCATATCCCCGAACAGGCGCAGCTCGAACTGCCGGCGATCGACGCACCGCCGCCGCTGCCCTGGCACGCCCCCGACCCCGGCGAGCCGCCGGCGCGCCCCTTTCACCTGTTCGACCCGCCGCAGCCGATCGAGGTGATCGCCGAGGTTCCCGACGGCCCGCCGCACCAGTTCCGCTGGCGGCGGCAGGCGCATGCGGTGCGCCGCTACGAAGGCCCCGAACGCATCGCCGCCGAATGGTGGCGCCGCCGCGACAATGGCGGGCTGACCCGCGACTATTACCGCGTCGAGGATGCGCAGGGCCGCCGCTTCTGGCTGTTCCGCCACGGGCTGTACGACGAAAAACCCGACCCGCGCTGGTATATCCACGGCGTCTTCGCATGAGCCCCGATCCCCAACCAGTGCCCGAACCCGGCCGCGAAACGGGGTTCGCCGAACTGGTCGCGGCGACCAATTACAGCTTCCTGCGCGGCGCCTCGCACCCTGCCGAGATGGTGGGGGAGGCGCTGGCGCTCGGCATGGCGGGCATCGGCATCGCCGACCGCAACAGCGTCGCGGGGGTGGTGCGGGCGTGGGCGTTCCTGAAAGAGCTCCAGGTGAAGCAGCCCGAAACCGTTGCGAATTTCCGCTTGGTGGTCGGGGCAAGACTCGTCTTCGCCGACGGCACACCCGACATCGTTGCTTATCCGGTCAACCGCCACGGCTGGGGGCGGCTGACCCGATTGCTCTCGACCGGCAATCTGCGCGCGAAAAAAGGCGACAGCATCCTCTATCTGCAGGACCTGCTCGATCATTGCGACGACCTGTTGCTGATCGCGATGGGCGGCGATGCAGCGCTGCTTCGCAAACTCAAACAGGCGCGCCCGAAATCGGTCTGGCTCGCCGCCACGATGGCGCGGTCGGGGTCCGATGCGCGGCGGCTGATCGAACGCGAACGCGTGTCGGCTGCAACCGGCGTTCCATTGCTCGCCACCAACGACGCTCTTTATGCAACGCTTGCCCAGCGCCCCTTGCACGACATCATCACCAGCATCCGCGAAGGAACGACGGTCCAGAAAGCCGGCAAGCTGCTGCGCGCCAATGGCGAACGCCACCTGAGAGCGCCCGCCGCCATGAGGCGACTCTTTTCCGCTTGCCCCAAGGCGATCAAAGCAAGTGCCACAATTCTCGCGCGCATCACCTTCCGCCTCGACGATCTGCAATATGAATATCCGCACGAACCCGTCCCGCCGGGCTGGAAACCCTTTCCTTATCTCCACCATCTGGTGACAACCGCAGCAGCGAAATATTACGGCACCCCGCTCCCGCCCAAGGTTCGCAAACTCATCGGCAACGAACTGCGTCTGATCCGCAAGCGCGCTTACGTCTATTATTTCCTGACCGTCCACGATCTCGTCGGTTTCGCGCGCGCGCAGGATCCGCCGATCCTCTGCCAGGGTCGGGGGTCCGCCGCCAATTCGATCGTCTGCTTCCTGCTCGGTGTGACCTCGGTCGATCCGATCCAGCATAAACTGCTCTTCTCGCGCTTCGTCTCCGCCGAACGCGATGAACCGCCGGACATCGACGTCGATTTCGAACATGAGCGGCGTGAGGAAGTCATTCAATATATCTACGATCGCTATGGCCGTGACCGTGCCGCGATTGCTGCGACTGTCATCCATTACCGGCCGCGCAGCACGATCCGCGAGGTCGGCAAGGCGCTGGGCTTCAGCGAAGACGTCACCGCGCGGCTCGCCGATACGAGTTGGGGCAGCTGGGGTGACGAGGTGCCGGTCGAGCGGCTGATCGAAGCAGGACTCAATCCGCACAATGGCGAGATCGAGCGGCTGCACCGCTTCGTCGGCGAATTGCTGAAAGCGCCGCGCCATCTGTCGCAGCATGTCGGCGGTTTCGTGCTCACGCAGGGCCGGCTCGACGAGCTGGTCCCGATCCACAATGCCGCAATGGAAGACCGCACCTTCATCGAATGGGACAAGGACGATATCGACGCACTGAAACTCATGAAAGTCGATGTGCTCGCGCTCGGCATGCTGACCTGCATCCGCAAATGTTTCGACCTGATGCGCGAACATGGGTTGGGCGACAAAACGCTGGGGCTCGACATCGATGCCAAGGATCCGGCGGTTTACAACATGTTGTGCAAAGGCGACAGCATCGGCGTCTTCCAGGTCGAAAGCCGCGCCCAGATCAATATGCTGCCCCGCTTGAGGCCCAAGGTGTTCTACGATCTGGTCGTGCAAGTCGCGATCGTTCGGCCCGGCCCGATCGAGGGCGACATGGTGCATCCTTATCTGCGTCGCCGGAACAAGGAGGAGAAGGTCGAATATCCTTCGCCCGCTCCGCAATATCCTCAAAATGAATTGTTCGAGGTTCTGGGCGACACGTTCGGCGTGCCGTTGTTTCAGGAGCAGGCGATGAAGCTCGCTATCGTGGCGGCGGGTTTCACGCCCGAAGAAGCGAACGAGCTGCGCCGTGCGATGGCAACCTTTCGCAATGTCGGTACGATCCAGAATTTCGGCGAGAAGATGGTCGGCGGCATGGTCGCGCGCGGCTATGAGAAAGCGTTCGCCGAGCGCTGCTTCAAGCAGATCGAGGGCTTCGGCAGCTACGGCTTTCCCGAAAGCCATGCCCAATCCTTCGCGCGGCTCGTCTATGTCTCGTCATGGATCAAGCATTACCACCCTGCGGTCTTCACCTGCGGTCTGCTCAATTCGCAGCCGATGGGCTTTTATGCGCCCGCGCAGCTGGTCCGCGATGCGCGTGAGCATGGGGTCGAGGTGCGCGCGGTCGATGTGAACGACAGCCACTGGGACAACAGCCTCGAACGGCGCGCCGACGGCAGCCTCGCGCTGCGGCTCGGTTTCCGGCAGGTCGACGGGTTTCGCGAGGCCTGGGCGGCGCAGATCGTCGCCGCGCGCAGCCCGCCCTTCGCCAGCATCGAGGATCTCGCCCGCCGCGCGACCCTGCCGCCGCGCGCGCTGCACCTGCTCGCCGAGGCCGATGCGTGCGGCTCGCTGGGGCTGGGGCGGCGCCCGGCGCTGTGGGACGCGCGGCGGGTGCGACAGGGGGTGCTGCCGCTGTTCGGCGCCGCCGCCGCCGACGAGCTGGGGCGCGAGGACGAAACGCAGCTGCCGCCGATGCCCGAAGTCGAGCAGGTGCTGACCGATTACCAGACAGTGCGGCTGTCGCTGAAGGGCCATCCGATGGCGTATCTGCGCGACGATCTGAAGCGCGAGGGGGTGCTGAGCGCGGGCGAGGTCGCGGCGGCGAAAAACGGGTCGATCGTCCGCGCCGCCGGGGTCGTGCTGATCCGCCAGCGCCCGGGCAAGGGCAATGCGATCTTCATCACGATCGAGGACGAAGGCGGGGTGGTCAACATCCTCTTGTGGGCGCGCCATTTCGAACGCTATCGCCGCGCCGTCATGGCGTCGCGGCTGATGCTGGCCGAAGGCGAGGTGCAGCGCAGCAAGGAGGGGGTCGTCCACCTGATGGCGACGCGGATCGTCGACCGCACCGCGCTGCTCGACGGACTGGGCGAAGAACGCACGATACGTCCCGACCTGTGCCGCGCCGACGAAGTCGCGCACCCGCAACGGCCGCGCGGCTATGCGGCAAAGCACGGTCATCCACGCGACGTGCGCATCCTGCCCAAGTCGCGCGATTTTCATTGAGGGTGGCAAAGGGGTGGGAAGCGGCCAATGTCCAACCCCTCCTCTTCAGAGGAGGGGCAGTGAGACTTGGTCCGGCGCAGCCGGGCCTTTAGTCGAACGGGGTGGTGGCCGAAGGCCCACGCCCAGCCTCGATCACCACCCCGCTGCGACTAACGAACAAGTTCGTAAGTCTCGCTACCCCTCCTCTGAAGAGGAGGGGCTGGTCAGTTCTCAATGTCCACTTCCGGTCGCCACCGCCCGCGACGACGAATCGCCCCTCCGCACAAAAAGATGATGCCCCGGCTGTGGGGGCCGGGGCATCGGGATCAGGCTATTAAAGGGACCAACCAAATATAGCCTGAACTGGTAAGGGCGTCCGGTTTAGCGGAGCAGGTTCATCACGCCCTGCTGGCTCTGGTTCGCCTGGGCCAGCATCGCGGTCGATGCCTGGGCCAGGATGCCGGCCGCCGCGAGCTTCGTCGATTCGGCCGAGAAGTCGGTGTCTTCGATGCGCGACTTGGCGTCCGCCAGATTGACGACGGTCGACGTCAAATTGTCGACAGTGGCTTCGAGGCGGTTCTGCTGCGCACCCAGGTTGGCACGCTCGGTGGCGACCGTCTGGATTGCGGTGTCGAGCGTCGTCAGGGCGCCCGAAGCACCGGCTGCGGTGGTGAAGTCGAGTGCGTCGACTCCCAGGCCGGCGGCCTGCAGGTCGCCGATCGTGATGTTCACGACTTCGGTGTCTTCGAGACCGGTCTGGATGTCGATGGCGGCGGTGCCGTCGAGCAACGCGGTGCCGTTGAAGGTCGAACGCGTCGCAATGTCGCCGATCTGCGAGGTCAGTGCGTCGACTTCGGTCTGGATCGCATCGCGGTCGTCGTCGCCCAGCGTGCCGTTTGCGGCCTGCAGGGCCAGTTCACGCATGCGGACGAGGATGTTCGAAATGCCGCCCATCGCGCCTTCGGCGGTCTGCGACAGCGAAATGCCGTCGTTGGCGTTGCGCACGGCCTGGTTCAGGCCACGGACGCTGGCGTCCATGCGGGTCGCGATGGCGAGGCCGGCGGCGTCGTCCTTGGCGCTGTTGATGCGCTTGCCGCTCGACAGGCGTTCCATGGCCTGCGACTGCATGCGTTCGGCAACACGCGAATTATTCTGGGCGCGGAGCGCGCTCACATTGGTGTTGATGACAGTCATGTTGTTCCTTTCCGGCCCCCCAAGGGCCATTCCCGTGGTGTGCGGCTCGGCGAGCTTCACGAAAGCAGTAACGGCGCCTGCCCGGCGCGGTTAAGCCGGCGCCGTCAAAAAAACGCCGGAAGCCGCCCGCCGCCCGGCAAATCCCTGCAAATACCCCTGTTTTATAACGATAAATATTATTGGCACGCGCTTTGCATCATCTCTGGCGTGCGGCGCGATGCCGCGGGGACGATGATTTTATGAGCACGATCAACCCGAGCCAGCTGTTGCAGATGCGCAGTTCGATCCTGAACCAGAACCAGGCGCTGCAACGCGCCGCAGGTCGCGGCGCCGGCGAAGGCGGCATCGATGCTGCCGGCGGCACCCCCGATTTCGGCGCCGCGATCAGCAATGCGCTGCAACAGGTCAACGCGCAGCAGGCAAAGGCCGGCGAACTCACCGAAGCCTATGAGCGCGGCGACACGCACGACATCGTCAGCGTGATGATCGAGCGCCAGAAGGCCTCGCTCGGTTTCGAAACGACGCTGCAGGTGCGCAACAAGCTGCTCTCCGCCTACCGCGACATCATGAACATGCCGGTATAAACCATGGCCGACGCACAGATATTGACCCCGGTCGATGGCGGCGCCAGCCGCCTGCCGGTCCCCGTCATGGGCAACCGCCTTGCCCCCATTCAGCAGTTCGTGCGCCAGCCGGCGGTGCAGCGCGCGCTGCCCGCGATCGCGACGACGACCGCGATCGGCCTCGCCGCTCTCGCCTGGTTCGCGATGCAGTCGGCACCGCAGGCGCAGCTGTTCGCCGGGCTGGGCGATTCGGACAAGTCGGCGGTCGCCGACGCGCTGCAGACCGCGGGCATTCCCCACGCCATCGACCCCGTCACCGGCGCGCTGACCGTCGATGCCGACCAGCTCCATCAGGCGCGCATCACGCTGGCCGGACAGGGGCTGCCCAAAGCGCAGCCCGACGGCGACAATCTGATCGCGGCGCTGCCGATGGGGTCGAGCCGGGCGATCGAGGGCGAAACGCTGCGCGCCGCGCGCGAGGCCGAGCTGGCGCGCACGATCGAGACGATCGACGCGGTGAAGGGCGCGCGCGTCCACATCGCTGCCGCCGAACCCAGCCTGTTCGTGCGCGAGGACAAGCCCGCCACCGCATCGGTGATGCTGACGCTGCAGAATGGCCGCACCCTGTCCGACGGGCAGGTGCAGGCGATCCGTTTCCTCATCGCCTCGTCGGTGCCGGGGATGAGCGCCGACCAGGTGTCGGTGATCGACCAGCGCGGCGCGCTGCTGTCCGACACCGCGAGCAGTTCCGACATGAAGGCATTCCAGCTCCAGATGCAAGTCGAGGACCGGTTCCGCCGCGCGCTCGACACGCTACTCGGGCCGATGCTGGGCGCCGGCAATTACAGCGTCGAGGTCCACGCCGACGTCGACATGTCCGAAAGCCAGGCGACGCGCGAAAGCTTTCCCAAGGACGACCGGGCGCTGACCAGCGAACAGATCACCCGGTCGGTCAGCGGCCAGGGTGCCGCCCCCGCGGTCGGCATCCCCGGCGCGCTGGCGAACCAGCCGCCGCAGGCGACGACGGTCACCGCCGAGGCCCCGATCGCCGCCCCCGCCCCCGCCGGCGCCGAAACCCAGAGCAACGAGAATGCCGCGCGCGCTTATGAAGTCGGCCGAGAAGTGTCGGTCACCCACCAGCCGCAGGGGCGCCTGCGCCGCCTGTCGGTCGCGGTCGCATTGAACCAGGGCAGCAAGGCGCTGACCCAGGCCGACCTCGCCAAGATCGACGGTCTGGTGAAGGGCGCGGTCGGGTTCGACGCCGCGCGCGGCGACCAGGTCGCGATCAGCCAGCGCCCGTTCGTCAAGGTCGAGGACGCGACCCCCGCTTTTTATGATCAGGGCTGGTTCCTGCCGCTGATCAAGCAGGCCGGCGCGCTGCTCGCCGCGCTGCTCGCCTTCCTGTTCATCGGCCGGCCGCTGATCCGCGCCGCCAAGGAGCGCGCCGCGGCGCGCGCCGAGCGGAATGCCGACCTCGAACAGTCGCTGCTCGCCGCGACCGAAAGCAATCCGGCGCTCGCCCATGCCCCCGGCCGCCGCGAGATCACACTCGAGATGATCGAGGCGGCGCCCAGCTATGAAGCGCGCGCCAATCTGGTCCGCGCCTTTGTCCGCCAAGATTCGGGGCGCGCCGCGCTCGTCGTCCGTCAGCTGATGCAGGAGGGGGCGCATGGCTGATCTCGACCCCGCGCTCGGCCTCGCCCCCGCCAAATCCGCCATCGAAGGATCGGCAGCCGCCGCCATCCTGCTGATGCTGCTCGACGAAGGCGAAGCCGCGACCATCCTGAAGCACCTCGCGCCCGAAGAGGTGCGCCAGCTCGCCAAGGCGATGTTCGACACCGCCAACGCCAGCGAAGCGCAGATCGAGCAGGCGCTCGACCGCTTCGTCGTCCGCAGCCGCTCGGTCAGCGCCTTCGGCGTCGGCGCCGACGTGCGCATCCGCACCGTCATCAACCAGGCGGTCGGCAACGTCCGCGCCGACAATATCCTCGCCGCCGTCGCGCCGCAGTCGAGCGCCGCGTCGCTCGAAATGCTGCGCTGGATGGACGTCGAGGCGATCAGCGCGCTGCTCGCCAGCGAACATCCGCAGGTCGGAGCGCTGATCCTGTCCGTGCTCGTCCCCGACGTCGCGGCGCGCGCGATCGAGACGCTCGACGAAATCCTGCAGGCCGATCTGGTGCTGCGCGCCGCGCAGCTCACCTCGGTCCCCGTCGCGGCGATCGAGGATCTGGAAGCGGTGCTGGCGCGCGCCAACATCGGCGGCCAGCGCGTCGCCAAGCAGACGATCGGCGGCCCGAGCGATGTCGCCAAGATCATGAAGAAGATGCCGAAGCAATTGAGCGAGCGCACGATCCGCGCACTCAAGAAGCAAGACAAGGTGCTCGCCCAGGCGATCGAGGAAGAAATGTTCATCTTCGAAAATCTGCGCGACCTCGACAAGAAGGCGCTCGGCACCGTGCTGCGCGCGGTCGACGCCGCGCAGCTGGCGGTCGCGCTGAAGGGCACCGACGACGAGATGGTCGACCTCTGCCTCGCAACCATGTCGCAGCGCGCGTCGGAAACGATCCGCGACGAAATGACCGAAATGACGATGGTCAAGCGCACCGACGTCGACGAGGCGCAGAAGGCGATCATGCTCGTCGTCCGCCAGATGGCGGCGGCGGGCGATATCATGATCGCCGGGGCGGGCGACGATTATGTCTGACCGCGCCGCCGAAACCGGGTTCGCGCCGGTCGCGCTGTCGGTCGCGATGGCGCGCAGCGGCGGCTTTCGCCCGCTCGCGCTCGACCCCGCGGCGCGCCACGCCGCGGCCGCGACCGAAATCCCCGCCGACGCGCCCGCCGAGGCCGCCGACGATCCGTTCGCCCGCGGCCTCGCCGAAGGCCAGCGGTTGGCCGAGGCCGCCCACAACGCCGAGCGTCACCAGCTGCTCGCGCTGCTCGCCGGCGCCGAGGCGCTCCAGGACGAGCCGAGCGAAGAGCTTGCGCAACTGATCGCCGAAACCGTCGAACGGCTCGTCCGCCAGATCGTCGCCGCCGCGCCGATCGACGCCGCGTGGCTGCGCGAACAGGCCGATGTCGCCGCGGCGCTGGTTGCCGAAGCCGACAAGGCGCGCACGCTGTGGGTCCATCCCGCCGACGCCGCGCTGCTCACCGACTGCCCGATCGGCCTGCCGGTCGAGGCCGATGCGGCGATGACGCGCGGCACCGTCCGCATCGAAACTTCGACCGGGTGGATCGAGCATGGCCGCGCCGTCTATCTCGCCGAACTGCGCACCGCGCTCGGCAGCCACGGCGAGCCCGCATGACCCGCCGCCTCGCTTTGTCGGCGCAGCAGTTGCTCGCGCCCGTCGCCCTCACCCACGCCTCGCCGCGCCGCATCGGCACACTCGTCTCGCACGAAGGCATCATGCTCGAAGTGTCGGGCTTTCCGCAGCCGCTGGGCAGTAACGTGCGCATCCGGTCGGCGACCGGCGAATATGTGAATGGCGAAGTCGTCGGCTTTCGCGGCCATCGCAGCCTGGTCCTGCCCTTCGACACCAATTTGCCGCTGGTCACCGGCGCGCCGGTCGAACCGCATGGTGCATCGAGCATGGTCGCGGTCGGCAAGGCGCTGCTCGGCCGCATCATCGACGCGCAGGGCCAGCCGCTCGACGGCCGCCCGCCGGTGCAGTCGCAATTCCAGTGGCCGCTCGCCGGGCGCAAGGTCAACCCGCTGCGCCGCGGCCGGGTGACGAAGCCGCTCAACATGGGGGTGCGCGCGATCAACGGCCTGCTTACCGTCGGCGAAGGGCAGCGCGTCGCGATCATCGCCGGCTCGGGCGTCGGCAAATCGGTGCTGATGGGCCAGATGATCGCCGGCACCGAATGCGATGTCATCGTCGTCGGACTGATCGGCGAGCGCAGCCGCGAGGTCAGCGACTTCGTCGAGACCAAGCTGCCCCCCGACGTCCGCAAGAAGGCGGTCGTCGTCGCGGTCCCCGCCGACCATCCGCCCTTGCTCCGCCTGCGCGCCGCGATGCGCGCGACCGCGATCGCCGAGGCGTTTCGCGCCGAGGGCAAGAAGGTGCTGCTGCTGATCGACAGCCTGACCCGCGTCGCGCATGCGCAGCGCGAAATCGGCCTGACGCTGGGCGAGCCGCCGACGATGAAGGGCTATCCCCCCTCGGTCTTCGCGCTGATCCCCGGATTGTGCGAACGCGCCGGGATCGACAAGCAGACCGGCGGGTCGGTCACCGCGCTCTACACCGTGCTCGCCGACGGCGGCGACATCGACGATCCCGTCGTCGACAGCGCGCGCGCCATCGTCGACGGCCATATCATCCTGTCGCGCACGATGGCCGAACAGGGCGTCTATCCGGCGATCGACGTCGCCCGGTCGCTGTCGCGCACGATGGCCGATTCGGTCGATCCCGAGCATGCCGCCGCCGCGGCGCGCTTTCGCCAGCTGTGGTCGGCCTATGAAGAGAATCGCGACCTGATGCTGATGGGCGCTTACGTCGCCGGTGGCGACCCGGTGCTCGACACCGCCATCGCCCGCCGTGCCGACCAGCTCGCTTTCGTGTCCCAGCCCGCCACCGCGCAGGTCGATTTCAGCACCTCGCGCCAATCGCTTATCGAAGGATTTTCTGCATGACCTCTCGCACCGCACGCCGCAAACGGATCATTCGCGTGCGCACCGTCGAACATCAGATGGCGGAGGCCAATCTGGCGCGCGCCAACGGCGAACTTGCCAGCCTGGTCGAGCTCGCCAAGCGGCTCGAAACGCTGCGCGTCGATCTGGCGGTGGCCAAGGGGGCGGTCGCGGGCCGGGCGCTCAATTCGGTCGGCGAGCTGGCGATGCGCCTCGACCTCGCGCAGGAACATCTGACCGCGCCGCTGGTCAGCGCCAACGCCCGCCGCGACCAGCTCGGCGCCCTCGCCCAATGCGCGATGGCCAAGGAAGAATCGGCGGTCCGCCTGTACGAGCGGGGCCGCAAGGCCGCCGAACAGGAACAGGAGCGCCGCAGCGACGCCAACCGCCCGCACCGCGCCCGCGCGATGCGCCTGCGCCTGATCGAAGGCGGGATCGCATGATGCCGGCGCTGCCCCAGACCCCGCCCCAGCCGGCCCTGCCCGCCGCGTTTTCGGCGCTCGGTCCGCTGGGTGCGATCGGCGGCGACATGCTGCGCTTCGACAAGCTGATGGCCGCCGCGCCAATGCCGGTTACAGCGGCCCTGGCGGTCGTTCCGGCCGCGCCCTTGCCCGCGCCCGTGTTCAATATGCCGCTTGCCGCAGCCGCGCAGCCCGTCACGGTACCAGCCATGCCGCTCCCCGCGGCGGTTTCGGCTATGCCGCTGCCCGCGGCGGTGTCGGCTATGCCGCTCCCCGCGGCGGTGCCGGGCGCACCCACCCCCTTCACCGCGCCGGCCCGCTCGCTGCCCGCAGCCGCAATGCTGCCGACTGCGGGACCCGTCGCCGCCGCGCCGGTCGCGACACCGTCGATCGAACCCACGCCCGCTCCGCCCGTCGCAGAGGCTGCCGCGGCGCCGGTCGCCGAGACCGCCGCGACGCCGAGCGATCCGTTGCTCGCCTTTGCCAGCTCGTTTGCCGGGGCCACCGTCGCCACATCGGCGCCCACCGCCGCACCATCGACCAAGCCGGTGCCCCGCCCCGCGACCGACGCGGTCGCCCGCGACGGTGCCGTGGCGGCCGACGGAGCGGACGCCGCAGCCGCAGCGACAATCGTCGTCGCACCCACGTTCGCAGCGCCCGGCCCAGCCGCGCAGGCTTCGCGGCCCGCGGCCCAGCCCGACCGGCCATCGGCCCCGCGCGATGCCGCACCCGCATCGCGGCGCCAGCCGCCGACGGTGGCCACAGCAATGGCGCCGGCGGTCGAAACCGTAACCGCCAAGCTCGTCGACGCCGCGCCCGCCGTCACCGTGGTCTTGGGCGCGCCCGCTGCGACCGGAGCCCCCTCGCCCGCCACCGCCGCCGCTACACCGGTCGCCGAGCGTCTGCTCGATCTGGGCGCCGACGACGCGTGGATCGACCAGCTCGCCGCCGACATCGTCGCGACCAAATCGCAGGATGGCGACATCAGCTTTCGCCTGATGCCGCGCCACCTCGGCCGCCTCGACGTCGCGATGCGCCATGGCGAGGACGGCGTGTCGCTGACCATGGACACCCGCCACGAAGCGACCGCGACGATCGTCGGTGCCGCCCAGACGCGGCTGGCCGACGACCTGCGTCAGCAGGGGGTTCGCGTCGCCGGCACCGAAGTGACCTGTACGCCCGACCGGGCGACCGGCGACCAGAACGGCCGCCAGTCGCAGGGTCACGGCCGCGGCGCCGGACATGACGCCGCCCATTTGATCGAAACCGCCACCAACCGCGCGGAGCCGCGCACCCCCAACAATAGCGAAGCGCGCGGCGACCGCCGCGGCCGCTTCGCCTGATCAGGAGCCAAGCCATGAGCAAGGACAAGGTCGAAGAGACGCCAAAGAAAAAGGGCAAGCTGAAGAAGCTGCTGTTCATCACGATCGGCGCGGTCGTGCTGATCGGCGCCGGCGCGGGGGCCGGCATCTATTTCGGCGCCCTGTCGGCGCACGAAGCCAAGCCCGCGGATCATTATCCCAAGCTGGTGCTGCGCAGCGAAGACAGCGACGCGGCGCCCGCCGAAGGCGAGGACGAACCCGCCGCCCCGAAGGTCGGCACCGTGTCGGTCCCCAACGACAAATATAAGGTCGATCCGCGCAAATATGAGATCACCTATTATCCGATCACCGACGCCTTCACGACGAACCTCGCCGACGGATCGGGTTTCCTGCAGGTCGGGATCAGCCTGTCGACCTTTTACGACGGCAAGGTGATCAACAACATCAAGCGCCAGGCGGTGCCGATCCGCTCGGTGGTGCTGATGGTGCTCGCCGAACAGGATCCGGCGCTGCTCTCGACCTCGCAGGGCAAGCAGCGCTTGCAGCGCCAGCTGACCGGCGCGATCAACGATCTGCTGCGCGAAAAGGAAGGCTTCGGCGGCATCGACAATGTCTATTTCACCAGCCTGGTGATCCAGTGACGATCGCCGCCAAACCCCCGAAACCGGTCGCGGCGTCCGCGCGCGCAGCGGCCGACGCCAACGCGTCGCTGCTGCTGCGCAAGGCCGAGGACGGTTATGCCTTTCCCGCGCTCGATGCGGTCGCGACCCGGTTCGCGCGCTCGCTGCGCGACTTGCTGCGCGCGCTCGGCGCCCCCGCGGTGCAGGTCGAACCCGCCGGCGCTGCGCAGCTGCGCTTTGCCGCCTGGTGCGACGACGCCGCGCCGGCGATCTTCTGGCGCTATCATGCGCCGCCGCTCAAGGGACCGGTGCTGCTCGCCGCGTCGCGCCCGCTGATCCTCCAGCTCGTCGACATCTTTTATGGCGGCAAGGGCCAGCTCGCCGCCGAGCGCGAGGAGCTGACCGATGCCGAGGACCGCTTTGCCGCGCGCCTCGGCCGCGACATGGGATTGCAGCTCGCCGCCGCCTGGGCCGAAAAGCTGCCGATCGAACCCGCGCTCGATTGCGTCACCGCCAACCCCGCCAAGCTCGCCGCGGTGCGCGCCGACGACGAGATGCTCGTCCAGCGCTTCACCCTGCGCGGCGCCCCTTTCGAGGGGCGGACGATCAGCTGCGCCTATCCGCTCGCCGCGCTGCGCGGCATCGCCGGGGCCGAGCCGCTGCCCCACACGCAGGACAGCGCCGCCGACCCGGTCTGGGCCGCGGCGCTGGGCAAAGCGCTGCGCGACGTGCGGCTGCCGGTTCGTTCGGTGCTCGCCCGGCCCGAGATCAGCCTGATAAAATTATTGTCGCTCGAGGTCGGTGATATCATTCCGTTAACCATTCCGCGCAATGTTCCAGTAACCGTTTCCGGCCGCAATTTTGCGTCCGGGAGCATCGGCGAAGCCAATGGCAACGCCGCGATCATGATCGATCATATCGAAGAAGGACCGGACCATGACTGACATCGCCGACGCCCCGCGGGCGGCGCCCCGCGATCGCCGCGACACCAAGGATATGGCGGCCGCGCCCAATTACGACCTGCTCGCCGGCGTCTCGCTGCGCGTGTCGGTCGAGGTCGGTTCAACGTCGATGACGCTCGCCGACCTGCTCGCGATGACCGAGGGCAGCGTGATCGAACTCGATCGCGCTGCGACCGACCTGCTCGACATCTATGCCAACGGGACGCTGATCGCCAAGGGCGAGATCGTCAGCGTCGATGGCCGCTACGGCGTCCAGATCGCCGAAGTGGTGGCGCCCGACCGCGGCCTCGCCGGCTTCGACCGGAGGGCGTGATGCTCGAATATTTCCTGCGCCTGCTCATCCTGCTGCCGCTCGTCGGCGGCCTCGCCTGGGGCAGCCTGTGGCTGTGGAAGCGCGTCCAGATGGGCGTGCCGCTCGCCGGCCCGCGCCAGCCGCGCGCGGTCGAAATGGTCGGCGTTCTACCGCTCGGCCCGGGATCGAAACTCGCGGTCGTCGAATTCGCCGGCCAGCAGATCCTGGTCGCGGTGTCGCGCAGCGGCATCACCCGCCTCGCCGACAACAGCCAGGGCGATTTCCATGCCGACTGATCGCCGCACCTGGCTGCGCGGCGCGGCGCTGATCGGCGGCCTCGCGCTGCTCGCTTTCGCGCCCGCCGCCCACGCGCAGACCGCCGACGGCCTTGGCCGCGCGGTGTCCGAAATCGGCGGCGACGGCCGCCCGCTGTCGCTGTCGTTGCAGATCCTGGTCCTGATGAGCCTGCTGACGGTGCTGCCGTCGCTGCTGCTGATGATGACCAGCTTCACCCGCATCATCATCGTGCTGTCGATCCTGCGCCACGCGCTCGGGCTCCAGCAGACGCCGCCGAATCAGGTGCTCGTCGGCCTCAGTCTGTTCCTGTCGCTGTTCATCATGCAGCCGGTGATCAGCGAGGTGAACCGCGTCGCGATCGAACCTTATGGCCAGGAACAGATCGACATCGGCGAAGCGGTGTCGCGATCGGGCGATGCGCTGCACGGCTTCATGATGAAGCAGACGCGCAAATCCGATCTGATGATGTTCGCCAATCTCGCCAAGGCGCCGAGCTATGCGCGCCCCGCCGACGTCCCCTTTTCGATCCTGCTGCCCGCCTTCGTCACCAGCGAACTCAAGACCGCGTTCCAGATCGGCTTCCTGATCTTCCTGCCCTTCCTCGTCATCGACCTGATCGTCGCGTCGGCGCTGATGTCGCTGGGCATGATGATGCTGTCGCCGACGATCATCTCGATGCCCTTCAAGCTGCTGCTGTTCGTCCTCGTCGACGGGTGGGCGCTGACGATGGGCTCGCTCGCATCCTCGTTCGTGAGTTAGCGGGATGGAAGCCGACTATTTCATCGGGGTGGCGCAGCAATCGCTGTGGATTCTCGCGCTCGCCTCGGCGCCGCTGCTGCTGCCGGTGCTCGTCATCGGGGTGCTGCTGGGCATGGTCCAGGCCGCGACCTCGATCAACGAACAGACGCTGACCTTCGTGCCCAAGCTGATCCTCGCGGCGATCTGTCTCGCGATCTTCGGGGGCAGCATCCTGGTGCTGCTGACCGATTTCACCCGCGACCTGTACGCGCAAATTCCGGGCCTGGTGCGTTAGCCCACATGAACCCCGCCGACATTCCCAACGTCGAGGCGATGCTCCAGCTGTGGATGCTCGGGATGATCCGGCCGGGCGCCGCCTTTCTGGCCGCGCCGGTGTTCGGCGCCGCCAACGTGCCGGTCCAGCTTCGCCTCGTCATCGCGCTCGCGGTCGGGGTGCCGGCGGTCGCGGCATCGGGCATGGCGTTGCCGCCGGGCGGGATCGTGTCCTTTCCCGGCCTGCTGCTCATCCTCGGCGAAGTCGTCATCGGGCTCGGCATCGGCTTTGTGCTCCAGATGGGGCTCGCCGCCGCGCTGCTCGCCGGCGAGGCGATCAGCAACGCGATGGGGCTGGGCTTCGCCTCGATGGTCGATCCGCTCGGCGGCGCGTCGAGTTCGGCGATCGGCCAGTTCCTTGCGATGCTCGCGACCGCGATCTTCCTCGCCGCCGACGGCCATCTGCTGCTGATCGGGATCATCGTCGACAGCTATAGCGCGCTGCCGCCCGGCAACGCCTTTCCTTCCTTCACCGCGATTGAGGGCGTGCTGCGCTTCGCCAGCCTGATGTTCGTCGCCGGCCTGTCGATCGCGCTGCCCGTCGGCTTCGTCCTCATCCTCGTCCAGATCATCATGGGCGTGATCGGCCGCTCGGCGCCGGCGCTCAACCTGTTCGCGGTCGGCATTCCGGCGACACTGCTCGCCGGGCTCGTCCTGCTCGGCGTCGCGACGCCGGTGATGGCCGAGGCGATCGCCCGCTTCCTGTCCGACGCGCTCGACGCGGCGCGGATGCTGGCGCGGGGCTGACCCGATGTCCGGGACGACCGAACGCGACCAGAAGACCGAACAGCCGACGGCGAAGAAGCTCGCCGATTCGGCGCGCGAGGGCGATGTGCTGATGTCGCGCGAGCTGGCGACCGCGCTGATGATGCTGGCCGCCGCGGGCTGGACGATCGCCGCGGGCGGCTGGTTCGTCGAATCGGCGAGCGAACTTTTGCGCCGCGGGCTGACGCTGAGCGCCGCCGATATTCACGACTTCGCGCCCGGCGAGGCGCTGATGCGCAATGGCGCCGAGGTGCTGCTGCCGCTCGCCAGCCTGTTCGCGCTGGCGCTCGGCGCCGCGATCGCGACCCCGGCCATGCTCGGCTCGATCGGCTGGCGCGGCAAGGCGCTCGCCTTCAAGGGCAATCGCATGAACCCGATGAGCGGGCTCAAGCGCATGTTCGGGGCGCAGGGCGCAACCGAGCTCGGGAAAGCGCTCGCCAAGGTGCTGCTGCTCGGCACGATCGGATATCTGCTCGTCGCCGAAGCGCTGCCGGCGATCATGGCGCTCGCCGCGAGCGACCTCACCGGCGCGATCGGCCTCGCCGGCCAAGCCATCGGCCACGCCTTGCTGACGCTGGCCGGCGGACTGGTCGTGATCGCGCTGATCGACGTGCCGGCGCAATGGTATCAACGAACCCGGCGGCTGATGATGAGCAAGCAGGAGGTGAAGGACGAAATGCGCCAGTCCGACGGCGCTCCCGAACTCAAGCAGGCGCAGCGCCAGCGCGCGCACGATATATTGAGCGGCTCGGCGCGCAAGGCGGTATCGGAAGCGACCGTCGTGCTGACCAACCCGACCCATTTTTCGGTCGCGCTGCGCTATCGCCCCGGCATCGATGCGGCGCCGGTCGTCGTCGCGCGCGGCCGCGGCGATGTCGCGCTGTCGATCCGCGAACTCGCGCGCGGCGCCGACGTACCGCTGCTCGAATATCCGCAGCTGACCCGCGCCATCTATTTCACCGCGCGCGCCGGGCGCGCGATCCCCGAAGAGCTGTTCGTCGCGGTCGCGACCGTGCTCGCCTTCGTCTTCCGCCTCGAACGCGCCGTCGCCGAAGGTCTTGCCCCGCCGGCGATCGATGTCCCCGCCTCGCACCATTTCGACCCCGACGGACGCCGCGCGGGCTGAACCGCGCTTAATATCGGCCGCGCGCCGCCGTTAACAGGTCGAAGGACGGTGCCATGACCACGAATATCATCAGCAGCCTCGGCATGGGATCGGGGATCAACGTCAGCCAGCTCGTCGCCGACCTCGCCGCCGCGTCGCGCGAGCCGAAGGTCGAACGCATCACCCAGCAGACCCGGCAGAACCAGGCGCGGATCAGCGCCGTCGCGCAGGCCAAGGCGGATCTTGAAGGCTTTGCCGATTCGCTGTCGCAGATGGTCGCCGACGGCACCCTGCGCAGCACCCCGACGGTGTCCGACGACAGCGTGCTGGCGGCGACCGCGCGCGCCGGACTCCACGCCGACAGCTTTTCCGCCTCGATCGAGGTCACCCAGCTCGCGCGCGCGCAGACCGCCTATTCGGGCGTGGTCGCAGACCGCGCCGCGGCGATCGGCCAGGGCCTGATGACGCTCAGCGTCGGCGGCACCGACTATCCGATCACGATCGCCGCGGCGACCGACAGCCTCGACGGGCTGGCGAACGCGATCAACGCGACCGGCAGCGGCGTCACCGCGTCGATCGTCGCCGACGAGGGCGGCCACCGCATCATCCTGAAGGGCGCAACCGGCGCGTCGAACGGCTTCACCCTAACCACCGACCCCGGCGCCGATCCCAATCTTGCCACCTTCGCTTATGGATCGGGTGGCGGCATGACGCTCGGCCAGTCCGCGCTCGACGCGATGTTCCGCCTCGACGGGGTCGATTTCAGCCGGTCGACCAACATCGTCGACGACGTCGTCCCCGGCATGTCGCTGACGCTGAAGAAAGCGGCGCCCGGCCAGCCGGTCGACATCGGCGCCAGCCGCCCGCTCGACATGATCCGCCAGACGGTGGGCGATTTCGTCGCCGTCTATAACCAGCTCAAGGCCAGCCTGACCTCGGCCGCCGACATGCCCGGCGGCGGCGCGGCGCTGCGCCAGCTCGAACGCGACCTTGCCGGGATGGTCAGCCAGGTGGTGACCAGCCACGGCACGATCAACCGGCTGAGCGACATCGGCATTTCGACGACCCGCGACGGGTTGCTGTCGATCGACAGCGTGAAGCTGGAAAAGGCGCTGGCGACCGACGCCGGCGCGGTCGAGGCGCTGTTCAACCCGCGCCGCGACGCGACGCATACGGTCGCGACCGACCCCGGCATCGCCGTCACCCTCGATGCGATCCGCGACAAGGCGATCGCGACCGACGGGGTGCTCGACCGGGTGAGCCGGTCGCTCGACGCCAAGCAGGAAACGCTTACCGAAACGCTCGAAAAGATCGAGCAGCGCGAGGACGCCTATCGCGCCCGGCTCGAGAAACAATATGGGTCGCTCGACGCGCGGCTCGCCGCGTTCAAGGCGACGCAATCCTATCTCGAACAGCAGATCGAGATGTGGAACAACCAGAACAACTAAGGTCCCACCGTGCCCGCCACCGCCTCGACCGTCCGCGCGACCGGCCTTTATCGCCGCTTGCAGCATGAAAGCCGCGCTGCCGCGGCCGATCCTTATGAGCTGGTCACGATGCTCTACGACGAGCTCGAGGTCGCGGTCGGGGTGCTCGGTGCGATGGTGCGGCAGGGGCAGCGGGTGTCGGCGACCGACCCGGCGCACCGCGCCCGCGCGATCCTGATCGCGCTCGACGGCGGGCTCGATCGCGAGGCCGGGGGCGGGGTCGCCGAGGCGCTGTCGCGCGTTTATCGCAGCATGCGCCGCAAGCTCGACGAGGCGGTCGCCGCGAACAGCGAAGCGGCGCTGGCCGAACTGCTCGACGGAATTTTGACCGTCAGCGACGCGTGGCGCCAGCTGCGCTAGCCTGTCGGGTGCCGGGACGGCCCGCGGCCGCGAAGAAGAAGATCGATGGAGGCCCTGGTTGCCCGACCGCCCAGGTGGGGACGGGCGGCCGGGCGTGGGAGGGGCGGACCAGAGCCCCTTTTTTTCAGCGGGTGCTGAAACTCTTGGCAGCCGCGGTCATGCCGCCTGCTGCGAAACGCCATATTTGCGCATCTTTTCGATCAGCGTCGTGCGCTTCAGCGTCAGCAGGCGCGCCGCTTCGGAAATGATGCCGTCGGCCAGATCGAGCGCGACGTGGATCTGTTCGAGCTCGATCGTCTCGATCTCGCGTTTGAGGTCGATCGGGCGGCCCGGACCGGGGGTCTTGGCATATTGCGTCGATGCCGCGTCGTCGCCGCTGGCCTGCACCGCGGCAGGGCTGCTGGGGACAGCGCGCCGCGGTGCAAAGGCTGCGGTGGGGTTCAAAAGCATGATGACATCGTCGACGCCGAGCGTTTCGCCGCCGTGCAGCACGCTGGCGCGCTCGACGAAATTGCGCAGCTCGCGGACGTTGCCCGGCCAGCCATGCTGCATCAGCACCGCCAGCGCTGCCTCGTCGAACCGGCATTTGGCGTCGGCGGGCATCTTGCGCTGGAAATGGCGGATCAGCGCCGGAATATCCTCGGCGCGGCTGGCGAGGCTGGGGACCTGCAGCACAACCACGCCGAGCCGGAAGAACAGGTCTTCGCGGAACTTGCCCTCGGCGATCGCCGCATCGAGGTCCTGGTGCGTCGCCGAAATGACACGCACGTCGACGGGGCGCACCTCGCTCGAGCCGACGCGGACGATCGTCCGGTCCTCGAGCACGCGCAGCAGCTTGACCTGCATGTCGAAGCGCATGTCGCCGATTTCGTCGAGAAAGATCGTGCCGCCCTCGCTGGCCTCGAAATGGCCGGCGCGGCGTGCGGTGGCACCGGTGAACGAGCCTTTTTCATGGCCGAACAGTTCGGATTCGATCAATTCGCCGGGGATGGCGCCGCAGTTGATCGCGGCAAAGGGCTTGCCCGTCCGAACGCCCTCTTCGTGGATGGCGCGCGCCACCAGTTCCTTGCCCGATCCCGAAGGACCGCACAGCATCACCGATGCGTTCGAACGCGCCACGCGGCGGATCATGTCGCGCAGGCGGATCACCGCGGCGCTATGTCCGATAATCAGCGTCTCGAGCCCGGCCTGGTCGCCGGCTGTCTGCCCCACCTTGGTCATTTCAGTCTCCACCGCGCCCCCCGAATACGGCGCCTTTTCGATGGACCCAGTGATTGACGGAAATGGTAAACAAAAGATTAGCCACACCAACCTAACCCTTTCAAAACAAAGGGTTATTGCCAGATTGGATGTAATCGCGGCGCATTCGCGTCATGAACGGTCCGCGATGCTGCCAAACTGGCACTAATTGTCGCCGGCCATCCGCCAGCCCAGCGTGATCGAGATGCGGCGGTTGCGCGGATCGAATCGGTCCGACGGCACATAGGGCTCGCGATCGGCGACGCCTTCGATGCGCGAAAAGCGGTTGGCGGCGATGCCGCGAAACTCCAGATAGTGGCGCGTCACCTCGGCCCGGTCGACCGAAAGGCGCCAGTTGTTGGTGCCCGCCGTCGCCGACCAGGGCGCGGCATCGGTATGGCCGCGGATCATCACCTGGTTCGGCGACGCGGCGACGAGGCCGGCGATTTCGCGAAACAGCTGCGCGCCGGCGGGGGTCAGCTGGCTGGTCCCCATCGCGAACATCGAAAAATCGGCATCGTCGACAACGTCGATCCGCAGCCCTTCGGCCGTTTCGGAAAAGCGCAGGTTGCGCGCAAGGCGCCGCAGCTCGGTTTTCGACCGGACTTTGTCGACCAGCGTCTTGGCCAGCAGCTGGAACCGCTTCCGCTCGCTCTCGCGCTCACGGCCCGACGCTTCGCGCGGCCCGCCAGTGGCATCGCGCGGGATCGTCATCGACTTGGTGCCGGTCTGCGCGGCGCCGTGCGGATATTTGTCGGCCGCGACCAGCGAATCGCCGCCGAACAAGCCCTTCGACCCCGCGGCGTCCTGCTTGGCCTGAACGATCGTCGGCGCGAAATAGTCGGCGAGCGCCTTGCGCTGCTTCTCGGTCGTTGCGCCGAGCAGCCACATGAGCAGGAAAAAGGCCATCATCGCGGTCACGAAGTCGGCATAGGCGACCTTCCACGCGCCGCCATGATGCGCGGCGTGCGGCGCGGCGACGATCTTCTTGACGATGATCGGCCGCGGCAGGTTCGGGCGTGCAGCCATCAGCGACCGCGCATTCCGTCGAACACCTCGGCGAAGCTCGGCTGGTTGTGATGATCGACGCCCGAGCGCGCCGCTTCGATCACCAGCGGCTGCGGATGGCCGTGGAGCGACGCGATGATCAGCTGTTTGACGGTGTGATAGATGGCGGCATCGCTTTCGATCACGGTGCGCGCGCGCGTCGCGAACGGCCCGACGAGCCCATAGGCGAGCAGCACGCCGAGGAAGGTGCCGACGAGCGCCGAACCGATCATGCCGCCGAGCACCTCGGGCGGCTTGTCGATCGACCCCATCGTCTTGACCACCCCGAGCACCGCGGCGACGATGCCGAGCGCGGGCAGCGCATCGGCGAGGCTCTGGAGTCCGTCGGCGGGTTTGATCGCATGGTGGTGGTGGCTCTTCACCGCATTGTCCATGACCTCCTCGACCGCGTGCGGATCGAGCGTGCCCGACGACACAACGACGAGGCGCAGCGTATCGCAGATCAGGTGGACGAGCGTCGCGTCCTTCAAAAGCTTTGGATATTGCTGGAAGATCGGCGAGTTCGCCGGATCCTCGATATGCGGTTCGACCGCGACCGGTCCCTCGGTGCGCATCATCTTCATCAGCGTCGAGACGAGCAGGATGCAGTCGAGATAGTCCGATTTCTGATAGGTCGGGCCCTTGAACACCTTGGCCATGCCGCCGCCGAGCGCTTTCAGGTCCTTGCCTGAATTGCCGATGATCAGCGAACCGACCGCGGCGCCGCCGATGATCAGCATCTCGTGCGGCAGCGCGTGCATGACGGGACCGAGGTTGCCGCCGGTCAGCGCAAAACCCCCGAAAACCAGCAGGATCAAAACGACGATGCCGATGACGGGAAACATGCGGGGTCAACTCCAATCGGAAAGTAAGGGCGGCACGGGGGTCCCGCCAAACAGGGTCATCGCTATGATTAACGGCAGCGCGGCCGCGAGATTGAGCGCTCAGCCCAAAATATCGAACAAACTCTGGCGATTGATCCGCGCGAAGGCCGCCTGTGCCGCCTCGAGCGTCAGATTCTGCGCGTTGAGCTGGGCGATCGCCACCGACAGGTCGGTGTCTTCGAGCGCCGAGCGTTCCTCGGTCAGCGCGATGCCGCGGCTCGCGAGCGCATCGCCGATGCGCTCGAGCCGCCCCGCCGCGAGCCCCATGGCGGCGCGCTGGTCGGCGATATGCGAAATGCCGGCGGTGAGCGTGTCGAGTGCGCCGCCGATTGCGGCAGTGTCGCCCGCCGCGATCGCCGCCGCGGCGTCGCGCAGCCCTGTCGCGACGCCGTTGCCGCCGACGACGAACGCCTCGGCCGCCGACGGTACCGGCGCAAAGCTGGTGTCGGCATCGAAGCGCACGAGCTTGGCATTCGCAGCGGCGAACAGCGGCTCGCCGTTCGAATCGCGCGACGCGGCAAGGCCGTCGATCTCGGCGGCGATCACCGACAGTTCGGCGGCGATCGTCGCCCGGTCGGCCGGATTGGTCGATCCGTTGGCGGCCGAGAGCGCCAGTTCGCGCGCCCGGATCAGCAGGTTGGCGGTCGATGCCAGCGCGACGTCGGCCTGCGACACCTGCGCCTCGGCAGTGCCGACGTTGCGCGCCCAGGTGGCGGCGCTCGCCTGCGCCTTGCCGATGGCGCCGATGCGCTGCGCCGCGACGGCATCGTCGGAGGGGCGCTGAAGCCGCACCCCGCTGGAGATTTGTCCCTGGGTGCGTTCGATCTGGTCGGCGAGGGTCGACTGGCGCGCGATCTCGCGCATCATCCGGTTGCCGGTGGCATTGATCATGGCGTCTCTCCTCAGATCGCGGCCAGCAGGGCCTGCATGGTTTCGCGCGCGACCTGGATCGTGCGCGCCGCGGCCGAATAGGCTTGCTGAAAGCGCAGCAGGTCCGCCGCCTCGCGATCGAGATCGACCTCGCTGACGCTGCTGCGTGCCGCGCTGGCGGCGTCGCTGCGCGTCGTCGCCGCGGCGTCCTGCGCGCGCGCCGCGGCCGTGCCTTGCGCCTGCGCCGACAAATGCCCCGCCCACGCCGATTCGGGATCGGTGGCGCCGCGCATCGCGCCGAACGCCAACATGTTGCCGTTCGCACTGGTCGCATCGGCGACCGCAACGTCGGCGGCGGCGAGCGGTGCGGCGGTCAGCGTCGCGGCACTGGTGCCGGTGAACAGCGCCGCACCGGGATTGCCGGCGGCGTCGAAACCCGACTGGTGCGCGGCATTGAGCTGGCCCGATATCTGCACCGCCAGCGTGTCGAGCCCGGCGCGCTGGTCGGCGACATGGTTCGCCGCCTCAGCCTGCCCGGCGAGTGAGCCCGACGCGGTCGTGAAGGCGTCGCCGCCGACGGTGAACGACAGCCGGCCGTCGCCAGCGGCGGTCACCGCGACCGGATTCACCGCGCCGCCGCCGACGAGCAGGTCGCCCGAGCCTGCAACGCGCAGCGTTGCCGCGCCGCGATCGTCGAAGCTCGCGGTCACCCCGGCCTGCCCCGACAATTGGTCGAGCAGGCGGTCGCGCTCGTCGAGCAGGCTGGCTTCGCCGGTCGAGCCGGGGCGCGCCTTGCGCAGCCCGACGTTGATCGCCTCGAGCGCCTGGAGGTTCGTGTTGAACTGGTCGATTTCGGCGGTGGCCGCGTCGGCAACGCCGTCGGACATGCCGGCCAGCTGCTGCGCGGTGCCGCTGAAGCCCGCCGCGACATCGTCAACCGCCTGCAGGAACTGGCTGCGCAGCGTGGGGTTGGTCGGATCGGCGGTCAGCAGGTCGGCGGTGGTGAACAGCGTCGTCAGCCCGGTGGCGAGTCCGTTGGCATCGTCGCCGAGCGCGCCTTCGACCCGGCTCATCCATTCGAGCCGGGTGCCGGCGCGCGCCGCGTCGCCCGACGACAGCCGCGCGTCGTCGATCAGCCAGCCGTCGACGGCACGGTCGATCCCCTGGATCGCGACCCCGCCGGGGCGGACGTTGGCGCGGATCAGCGCGGTGTCGCCGGCGCCCAGCGCCTCGCGAAGTTGCAGCGTGCGCCGGGCGTAACCCGGCGTCTGGGCGTTGGCGATATTGTCGCCCACCGTCGCGAGCGCGCTGGAATAGGCGCGCAGCCCACTCGCGCCGATGCCCAGCAGATCGCTCATTGCCCGCCTCCGGCCGGATCGGCGGCGCGGGCGCGGAACTGCGCCTCGACCATCGCGGCGATGCCGAACTGGCGTAGCGACGCGATCGAATCGGCGGTCCGCGCATCGGCCATTTCGCGAAAATTGTCGGTCGCGCTCGACCCGAAAATATCGTCGCCGAGTTTGGCCTGGCGCATCGAGCCCATCAGCTGGCGGAGGATTACCGCCTCGAAGGCCTCGGCCGCCTTGCGCAGCCCGTCGCCGCCGCCCGCACCCGAGAGACCGGACGCGGCGACCGGGGCTGCCGACGTTGAAGAGATTGGCGTCGTCATATGATCACCAGTTCGGCTGTGAGCGCGCCGGCCTGGCTCAGCGCCTCGAGGATGGCGACGAGGTCGCCGGGCGACACGCCGAGGCGGTTGATCGAATCGACCAGTTCCGCCAGCGACGCATTGGGAGTCATCAGGAACGCCGGGCGGGCATCCTCGGTCACGACGATGTCGCTCGACGGTTCGATCGCGGTTTCGCCGCGGCTGAACGGCGCCGGCTGGACGACGGTCGGGCTTTCCTTGATCGACACGGTCAGCTTGCCGTGGGTCACCGCGGCGGTGCCGACGCGCACCGCGCCGTTGATCACGACGGTGCCGGTGCGCGCGTTGACGATGACCTTGGCCGGCGGTTCGGCGCGGTCGACGCCCAGATTCTCGATCCGCGACATCAGCCGCATCCGCTCGTCGCCATTGCCGCTGGCGCGGATCGCGATACTGGCGCCGTCGATCATCGAGGCGCTGCCGGGAATCGCGAGGTTGATCGCGTCGGCCACCCGCTTGGCGTTGGTGGCGTCGAACTGGTGGAGGTTGAAGGTCAGCCAGTCGCTGGCCGTGAAGCCGGTGTCGACCGCGCGCTCGACCGTCGCACCGCTCGCGATGCGGCCGCTTGACGGCACATTGACCGTCAGTTTCGATCCGTCGGCGGCATCTACGCCGAGCCCGCCGATGACGAGGTTGCCCTGGACCATCGCATAAATCTGGCCGTCGGCGCCATACAGCGGGGCCAGCACGAGCGTACCGCCGCGCAGGCTCTTGGCCTTGCCGATCGCCGATACGGTGACGTCAAGGCGCTGCCCGGGCTTCGCGAACGGCGGCAGTTCGGCGGTGATCATCACCGCCGCGGCATTTTTCAGCGACGGGTTGATGCCCGGCGGCAGGGTGAGGCCGAAGCGCGAGATCGCGCCCTTCATGCCCAGCGTCGAATAATCGAGGCTGTCGTCACCGGTACCGGCGAGACCCACGACGATACCATATCCGGTGAGCTGGTTGGCGCGCAGGCCCTGGAACTGGCCCATGTCCTTGATGCGTTCGGCCGATGCCGGCGCCGCGAAGCCGAGGCTGGCGAGCAGGATGGCGAGCAGGGTGATGAGAGCGGGACGACTGGCCACCGGGGTGATCCTTTTCAGAACGGGCTGATGATGGAGAAGAAGCGTTGCAGCCAGCCCTGACGGCTGGCGCGCGCAATCTCTCCCTTGCCGACGTAACGGATGTTGGCGTCGGCGACGCGGGTCGACAGGACGCGGTTGTCGGGACCGATGTCGATCGCACGGACAATCCCCGAGATCTGCACCCGCTCGTCGCCGCGGTTGAGGGTCAGCAGCTTTTCGCCGCGCACCAGCATCGTGCCGTTGGGATAGACCGCCGCGACGGTCACGCTGACCTCGCCCGACAATGCGTTCGATTGCGATGCGTCGCCCTTGCCCTTGAAAGCTTGGTCGCCGCCCATGCCGATGTCGCTGGGGTTGAACAGCGACAAGGGGCCGGTGGCGGGCGGGGTCAGGCCGATGCTGCCGCCGCGCTGGGTTCCCGCGGCGTTGCTTTTGGTCGCGGCGGTGCGCTCGACGAGCTGGATGGTGACGATGTCGCCGACCCGCCCCGCGCGCCCGCCCGAGGTGAGCGCGACATAGCCGCCCTGAAAGATCGAGCCGTTCGCCGGCGGTGGCGGCGGCGGGGCCGACATCGTCGCGGCAAAAGCGTCGGGCGCGATCTTGTCCTTCGCCAGCGCCGGAGCGGGCGCCGCGGCGACGATCAGGATCAGCGCGCTAGAGAGTCTGCGTCGCATTTTTCATCATTTCGTCGGTGGCCTGGATCATCTTCGAATTGACCTCATAGGCGCGCTGCGTCTCGATCATGTCGACCAGTTCCTCGACGACATTGACGTTCGATCCTTCCAGCATCCCGGCGCGCAGCGTGCCGCGGCCTTCCTCGCCGGCACCGCCGACCTGCGGCGCGCCCGAGGCCTGCGTCTCGACCAGCATATTGTCGCCGATCGCCTGCAGGCCCGACGGGTTGGCAAAGCGCGCAATCTCGATCCGGCCGAGTTCGGTCACCCCTTCCTGCCCCGGGATCGAGGCCGACACGGTGCCGTCGGCGCCGATCGAAATGGCGGTGGCATCCTCTGGCACCTGGATCGCCGGCTGGAGCGGCTTGCCGTCCGAGGTGACGATGGTGCCGTCGGCGGCGCGGTTGAAATTGCCGGCGCGGGTATAGCCGATCCGCCCGTCGGGCATTTCGACCTGAAAGAAGCCGGCGCCGTCGATCGCCATGTCGAGCGCGTTGCCGGTGGTGGCGAAGCTGCCCTGCGTGTCGATGCGCGAGGTGCCCGCGAGCGAGACCCCGGTGCCGAGGTTGAGCCCGGTCGCATAGCGGTTTTCGGCCGTCGCCGGGGCGCCCGGCGCGGTCATCATCTGATAGCTCAGCGTTTCGAAATTGGCGCGGTCGCGCTTGAAACCCGTGGTGTTCACGTTGGCGAGGTTGTTGGCGATCACCTGCATCCGGAAGCCCTGGGCATCCAGACCGGTTCGCGCGACGTGCAAGGCGCCGAAGCTCATGTCATAATCTCCTAACGGGGTAGCTGCATCAGATTGGCGGTCGCGCTGTCCATGTCGCGCGCGTCGCTGATCAGCTTGAGTTGCGAATCCCAGCTTTTGCTCGCCTCGATCATCTCGACCAGCGCGGTCGTCGCGGCGACGTTCGATCCCTCGATCGACCGGGTGACCAGCCGCGCTTCGGGATCGTCGGGCAGGATGCCGTCGCCGCGGACGCGGAACAGGCCGTCGAGCCCCTTGGCGATGTCCGACCCGGTCGGCGTCGCGAGGCGCAGCCGGTCGACCTCCTGCGGCTGATCGGGATCGCCGCCCTGCGGCACGATCCACACCCGCCCTTCGGCGTCGATATTGACCGCGTCGGCGGGCGGGATGGTGACCGGCCCCTGCCCGCCCTGGACGGGATGGCCGTCGCCGGTGGTGAGCAGTCCGCTCGGCGCGACCTGGAGGTCGCCGCGCCGCGTATAGGCCTCGCTGCCGTCCTTCGCCTGAACGACGAGCAGCGCATCGCCCTGCATCGCGACGTCGAGGTCGCGGCCGGTCGCGGTGATGGTGCCGGCGCGCATGTCGGCGCCGAGCACCTCTTCGGAGGCCATTGCCCGCGCGTCCAGCCCGCCGCCATGCAGCCACAGCGTCTGCGCTTCGGCCATGTCGGCGCGAAAGCCCGGCGTCTGCGCATTGGCGAGGTTGTTGGCGGTTGCCGTCTGCCGGGCCATGCTGCCCCGCATCGCGGTAAGGCTGGTATAGATGACGCGGTCCATGGTCTTGCTCCCGGCGGCCGGCTAAATACTGCGGATCAACGCAGGCCGATGATCGTCTGGGTCAGCGACGAGGCGCCTTCGATGGCCTTGGCATTTGCCTGGAAGTTGCGCTGCGCGGCGATCAGCATCACCAGTTCCTCGGTGATATCGACGTTCGAGCGTTCGAGCGCGCCCGAGCGCACCGCGCCCATCGCGCCGCTGCCCGCGGCATCGATCACCGGCTGGCCGCTGTCGCCCGTCGCCTGCCAGTGCGCGTCGCCGACCGGGCGCAGCCCCTCCATCGCCGGGAAGGTCGCCATCGCGACCTTGCCGAGCTTCTGGTTCGACCCGTCGGCGAAGGTCGCGGTGACCAGCCCGTCGGTGCCGATCGACACATTGACCAGCGCCGCGTCGGGATTGCCCGGCGCGCTCGTCGGCAGGATCAGGTCCTGCGCGCCGGCGAGCGTGCGGTTGGTGACATTGCCGTCGGCATCGACCGGCAGCAACTGCAGCGTCGCACCGGTGGTGTCGACGACGCGGCCGTCGGCGAGCGGCGAGAACGCGCCGTTGCGCGAATAGCTGACCGCGCTCGTCGGCGGCGCGCCCTTCACCACGAACAGGCCTTCGCCGACGATCGCCATGTTGAGCGTCTTGTCGCTGGCTTCGTACGACCCTTGCGTGAACTGCTGGGTGATGCCGTTGAGCTGGGTGCCCTGCCCCGCGATCATCCGCGTCGACTGGTTGGGCGACGCGGCAAAGATGTCGCCGAACTGCGCGCTGCTGCGCTTGAAGCCGATCGACCCGGCGTTGGCGATGTTGTTCGAGATGACCGACATGTCGGTCTGGGCACCCTTGAGGCCCGAAAGCGAGGTATAGAATGACATGAGTTTATCCTTCTTCGGTGGTGGCGGTCGGCGCCGGGGTGGCGGCCTTGATATCCTTGAGCAGCTCGGTCTGGGCGGTCAGCTGCGCGGAGATTTTCTCGAGCGTCGTGTTGGTTTCGCTGATCCCGGCGAGGCTGGAGAATTGTGCCATCTGGGCGACCATCGCCTGGTTATCGACCGGGTTGAACGGATCCTGCTGGCTGAGCTGCGCGGTCATCAGGCGCAGAAAGTCGCTCTGCCCCATCTGCTGTCCGCTGCCCGCGGGCTGGAGCACGACATTGGCGGTGTTGGTGATGCTGCTGACGGCCATTTTATTGTCCCATCCTGAGGGTTTCGTTGATCAGGCCCTTCGCGGTTTCGAGGACCTGGACATTGTTCTGATACTGGCGCGCGGTCTCGACCATCTCGACCAGCTCGGCGGCGCTATCGACCGCGGCCTCCCAGATGTTGCCGTCGGCATCGGCGAGCGGATTGGTCGGATCGTGGCGTTTCGACGGCGCCATTTTCGACACCGTCACCTGATCGACCTGCACCGTCGCGCGGCCGAAATCGTCCATCACGGTGCGGAACACCGGCTTCATCGAACGGAAGGCGCCCGCCTCGCTGCCCGCGATCGTGCCAGCGTTGGCAAGGTTCGACGCGGTGGTGTTCAGGCGGACGAGCTGCGCCGACATCGCGCGGCCGCTGATGTCGAAGACCGAGAAATTGCCGTTCATCGTCATTCGCCCTTGATCGCGCGGGTCAGCGTCGTGACGCGGCCCGACAGAAAGGCGAGGCTCGACCGATAGGCGAGCGCATTTTCGGCGAAGGCGGTCTGTTCGGTCGCCATTTCGACGGTGTTGCCGTCGAGCGAAGCCTGGACCGGAACGCGATAGCCGATCGCGCCCGCCATCGCATCGGCGGTCGCGCCGCCCTGCTGCGCCAGATCGAGCGCCTTGGAAAAATCGAGGTCGCGCGCCTTGTAATTGGGGGTCGCGGCATTGGCGATGTTCGAGGCGAGCAGCATCATGCGCTGGCTGCGCAGCTGGAGCGCGGTCGCGTGCAGGCCAAAGAGCTTTTCGGACGCCATCATCATATCCTTTCTTCGCTGTCTGCCTTGTCCGGCAGCGGCCGGTGCGGGAGCGCGGAAATACCCAAGACATGAAGCAACGATCGTGCCAGACGGAATTTTTGACGCTTTTCCCAGCGTTTGGGCTTTCGGACGAGGTACCGATGAGCGGTGCGGCAGCGCCTCGTCAAAAAACCGACGGCGCGCCGCGGCGGCGGGCACGACCGCGCGCAAATGGGCGAGTGGCATGGTTCGTGCAGAACGAGCGGCGACCATTTTGGACCAAGCCAAAGGAGATGGATCGTGATCCGCAAGACCAATGCCTGCCTCGCCGCCGCCACGCTGATCGCGTGCAGCGCCCCCGCCCTGACCCCCGCCTACGCGCAGCAAGCCAGCGAGGACTGGCAGACGATCGACACCCTCACCGCGATGGTGGCCAATGCCATGGGCCGCAGCGCCGCCCCGATCGACCGCCGCATCAAGCTCGCGCGCTGCCCCGAACAGGCGGCGATCACCGCGATCGACGCGCAGACTCTCGCGGTCCGCTGTCCCTCGCTCGGCTGGCGGCTGCGCGTGCCGATGACCGGTCCGGCGGGCGGCATGCCGACGCAGGCGAGCTATGCGCGGCCGGCCGCGCCGGTGATCCGCCGCGGCGACAATGTCCGGGTGACGATCGATACCCGAAGCTTTTCGATCAGCTATGCCGCGATCGCGACCGAAGACGGCCGCGTCGGCGAGACGATCGCGCTGCGCGGCAGCGACTCACGCGATATGCTCAGCGCCGTCGTCACCGGCCCGGGGCGCGCCAGCCTGAACGACTAGCGCGGGGACAGCCTCTCCCCCGCCGCCCGGCCGCTGTCGGCAATCCGACGCGGCCGGGCTTTTTCATGTCATTTTTTCGGGCGCCGGCGCTTAATCGTCCGCAAAGCCAGCCGTTAAGCTCTCCTGACAGCGTCGTCACTTTTCTGACGGTCGCATCGATGGAGGCTGAGATGTCGGGTGACAGCAAGATCGGGCTGCAGGCGGTCGGGGGCATTGTCCGCGCCGCAGCGCCGCGCAAGATCGCCGGCGACGCCGCCGCCCCGGCGCACGCGCCGACGGTCGTCCGAACGTCGCCCGAGCCCCTGCCGGCGCCGCACCTGATCGGGCTGGCCGGCGAGATCGCCGACCGGGGGCCCCCGGTCGACGTGTCACGCGTCGCGGCGCTGCGCACCGCGATCGCCAACGGCAGCTACAGCCCCGACCCGGCGCGCATCGCCGACGCGATGGTCGCCTTTTACCGGCCGGGCGCCGCCTGATGTTGGCGCAACTCGACGAGGTCCAGGCACGGCTTGATACGCTGGTCGCCGCGCTCGGCGGACAGGACGCCGGCGCGATCATCGCCGCGACCGAGGACCTCGCGACCGCGGCGATCCTGTTTCGCGGCGCCGCGGTTCCGGCGGGCAGCGAACAGCGCGCCCGCGTCCTGATGACCCGGACGCTCGGTCAGCTCGAAGCCGCGGCGATCCGCGTCAACATCCTGAAGGACTGGACGCGTCAGAGGATTGACAGAAACCAGTCGGGACGCGGCATGACCGCGCGCGGCGCTGCCTTAAGCTATTGATAAGCATGACTTCCAGCTGAATTTCGGAATTTGGCACGATGATTGCGACGCCGCTGGTGAACCAGTGGAAGTCCTGCCATGAATGCCGTCAACACCCCCGTCCCCGCGCCGCGTGTCGCCGCCCCCGTCATGGCGGCGGTGCAGGGCGCGTCGGCACGCACCGGGATCGACTTCGACTATCTGTTCGACGTCGCGCGAGTCGAGAGCGCCTATAATCCCAGCGCCCAGGCGTCGACCTCGTCGGCGCGCGGGCTGTTCCAGTTCACCCGGCAAACCTGGCTCGCGACGCTCGACCGCCATGGCGCGAACCACGGTCTGGCGTGGGCCGCCGATGCGATCGCGCGCGATCCGTCGGGCCGGCTGTCGGTCGCCGACCCCGCGCTGCGCGAGCAGATCTTTGCGCTGCGCGACGACCCCGCTGCGGCCTCGAACATGGCCGCCGCGCTGACCGGCGACAATCGCGATTATCTGGAAAGCCGGATCGGCCGCAGCGCCGAGCCGGTCGACCTCTATCTCGCGCATTTCCTCGGCAGCGGCGGCGCCGCCAAATTCCTGTCGGCGATGGCCGCGAACCCCGATCAGCCCGGCGCGCCGATGATGCCCGAGGCGGCCGCCGCCAACCGCTCGGTCTTCTATGCCGCCGACGGCAGCATGCGCAGCCTGGGCGAGATCCGCGAACGCTTTCGCAGCAAGCTGGAAGCAGGCGGCAAGGCCGAGAATTTCAAACTCGCCCCCGTCGCCGCCTGGCACAGTGCGGCGAGCAGCGCGTCGACCAGCGGCACCGCCGGCGGCGGACGGCCGCCCCTGCCGATGCTCGACATCCAGCCGATGCCGCGCAAGCTGTCGATGGGTTTTGCCGCCGACGCCTACCGGCGCCTCGCGTCGCTGTCGGGCGGTGCGGCATGACCGCGCTGTTCACCCCGCAGCGCGCCGGGCGCATCGCCATCGCATCGGTGCTGCCCGCCGCCATGCTGATCCTCGTCGGCCTGATGGTGATCCCGGTCTCGCCGTTGATCCTCGACATCAGCTTCGTCGCCAACATCATGATCAGCCTCGCGATCCTGATGGTCGCGCTGTCGGCGGCCAAACCGCTCGATTTCTCGTCGTTTCCGACCGTACTGCTGCTCGCGACGCTGTTTCGCCTCGCGCTCAACGTCGCCTCGACCCGCGTCGTGCTGGTCCACGGCCACGAAGGCACCCACGCCGCCGGCCATGTGATCGAGGCGTTCGGCGAAGTGCTGATCGGCGGCGATTATGTCGTCGGCCTGTTCGTCTTCTTCGTGCTGATGATCATCAATATGGTCGTCATCACCAAGGGTGCCGGCCGCGTGTCCGAAGTGTCGGCGCGCTTCACCCTCGACGCCTTGCCGGGCAAGCAGATGGCGATCGACGCCGATCTCAACGCCGGCCTGCTCACCCCCGACGAAGCCAAGGCGCGGCGCCAGGAGGTGGCGACCGAGGCCGATTTCTACGGCTCGATGGACGGCGCCTCCAAATTTGTGAAGGGCGACGCGGTCGCCGGGCTGCTCATCCTGTTCGTCAACATCGTCGGCGGCCTCATCCTCGGCATCTTCAGCCACGGCCTCAGCTTCTCGGAAGCCGGCGCTGCCTATGTCACGCTCGCGATCGGCGACGCGCTCGTCGCGCAGATCCCCGCGCTGCTGCTGTCGATCGCCGCCGCCGCCATCGTCACCCGCGTCGCATCGCCTTTCGACCTCAGCGGCCAGATCGGCGGCCAGTTCGCCTCGCCGCACGTGTGGATGGCGGTCGGCGTGATCCTGTTCATTCTCGGGCTGGTTCCCGCGATGCCGCAGATGCTGATCCTGCCCGCCGCGGCGCTGTCGTTCGCCGGCGGGTGGCAGCTCCGCCGCGCCGCCGCCGCCGCCGAGGCGCTGCCGCCGCCCGCCCCGCCCGCCGCCGACCCGCATCATATCGAATGGGCCGACGTCAGCGATTCGAGCGCCTGCCAGCTCGAGATCGGCTATGCGCTGATCGCGCTGGTCGACGAGCGCAAGGGCGCGCCGCTGATGGCGCGGATCACCGGCATCCGGCGGCAATTGTCGAAGGAACTCGGCTTCGTCGTTCCCGCGGTGAAGGTCAGCGACGACCTGTCGCTGCCCGGCAACGTCTATCGCATCTCGGTCGCCGGGGTGATCGTCGGCGAGGACGAGGTGTTCCCGCACGAAATGCTCGCGCTCGATTCGGGTGACCTGGTGACGCGGGTGACCGGGCGCCCGTGCAAGGATCCGACCTTCGGACTCGACGCGCTGTGGATCCCGAAAAGCGCGCAGAACGACGCGATCGCGGCGGGCTATACCGTCGTAGATCCGGCGACGGTCGTCGCCACCCACCTCAACAACAGCATCGTCGGCGCGGCGTCGGACCTGTTCGGCATCGACGACGCCCAGGCGCTGATCGACAATCTCAAAGCGCAATATCCGCAGCTCGCGCAGAATCTCAGCCCGCAGGGCTATGCGCTGCCGCGCGTCGCCGCCTTGTGCAAGGCGATGCTGGTCGAGCGCGTGCCGCTGCGCGATTTCCGCAAGATCGCCGAGGCGATGGTCGCGCTGGCGGCGCAGCAGCTGGGCGACAATGAACTGGTCGAGGCGGTGCGCCAGCGCATCGGCGCGCTGATCGTCCAGACGATCGTGCCGAGCCGGATGCCGCTGCCCGTCGTCACCTTCAGCCCCGAGATCGAGATGATGCTGAACCAGGCGGTGCGCGCCAATCCCGGCGCCGAATGGCCGTTCGAACATGGAATGGCGATGAAGATCATCGGCGAGGTCGGCGAGGCGGTCGAACCGCTGCTGCTGTCGACGCGCAGCTTCGCGCTCGTCGCCTCGCCGCTCTGCCGGTCGGCGCTGTCGCGGCTGGTGCGCGCGACCTTCCCCGACGTCGCGGTGATCTCCTACCTCGAGATTCCGGCGAACAAGCACACCGAAATCGTTGCCACGATCGGCGCCGACGTCCCGCGCCTCGCGAACGATGGCGAAGGCTACCAGAAGGACCACCACCATGAGAGTTGAGCCCGCCGCGCAATTTGCCGGCGCCGCGACCAGCGCCCTGCGGCCCCACGGCTATGCGGGCAGCGTCGACACGCTGATCGCGGAATATGCGCCGCTGGTGCGCAAGATCGCCTGGCAGGTGTTTTCGCGCGTGTCGCGGACGAGCGAGCTCGACGACCTGATCCAGGTCGGGCTGATTGCGCTGATCGAGGCGAGCCGCCAGTATGAAGAGCGCGGCTTCGCCTTTGCCACCTATGCCTCGACGCGGATTCGCGGCGCGATGATCGACCAGCTGCGGCGCGAGGCCGACGTCGGCCGCAGCGCGATGACCGCGAGCAAGCGGCTGAAGGCGGTGCGCGCGACGCTCGAACAACAGCTGATGCGCGCGCCGACCACCGCCGAAATGGCCGCCGCCTGCAGTATGACCGCCGACGAATTTTTCGCGCTCGAACGCAACGCCGCCTATGGCCGCTCGACGTCGCTCGACGAACTCACCGAAGGCGGCGACTTCCTGTTCGCCGACGATGGCGCGGGCGCCGACGAGCTGTGCGAGCGCGAGGATCTGCTCGGCGCGCTGCGGCAATGCATCGCCGACCTGGCCGAGCGCGAGCAACTGGTGCTGCAACTCTATTTCTTCGAAGAGCTCAACCTGCAGGAAATCGGCCTGACCCTCGACGTCAGCGCGGCGCGGGTGTGCCAGATCAAGCGCGAGGCGATGAACAAGATCGACCGGATGATGCGCGCAATGACCGAATAGGGCGGATCGATTCCGCGGCCCGACGCTATCAGGCCGCAGCGGCCCGGTTGGTCTGCCACGCGCTGCCGACCTTGTCGAAATAGCTCGTCATGCGATCGCTGCCGCTGTCGGTCAGCCGGACGATCGACCGCCGCCGGTCGCTGGCGTCGATCGAACGCTGCGCGAGCCCGAGCCGCTCGAGCGCCGCAATCATCCGCAGCCCCGACGACAACGGCACCCCGGCGCCGGTGGCGAGGTCGCTGGCGCTCAGCGCGCGGCCGTGGGTGTCGGCCAGCACCAGGTCGAGCATCATGTCCCAGATCGGACCCGACAGCTCGCTGGTGCCGAAATGGCTACGGCGGATGCGCCGGACGTGGATGGTGAACGACACCTGGTTAAGCAACGCCGATCTGGGCGCGTCATTGCCGTTCGCAGGTCCGGTAAAACCCGCCTCCGCTTCGTCGCCGCGGCTCGCCAACAGATCGTGGATCTGATCGATCCGCGATTTCAGTTCGGCGATTTCCTGATTCGAAAACTGCTGCATTCGATGCCCCCGGGGGAGCCGCATGGCCTAGGCCGCAACATCGTCTTTCCGCCTGGACGTACCCGCTGCATAAAGGATCAACAGCAGGATCGGGTACGAAATATAGACCGAGAGGAGCGAATAGGGTCGCGCCAATATCTCCGTGAACATCATCTTCTGGATATGGCCGAAAATGGCGATCAACTGCCAGCCGGTGATCCAGTAGGGCCAGAAATGCGGCGTCTTCAGGGCGATGAACCAGAAGCTGAGCAGCACCAGCAGGTCGATGGCGAAGATATTATATTCGGTGTCGGTCCAGGTTGGAAAAGGCGACATGGCGCTGGTGAGGAGCGAGGCGATCAGGGCGGTGTAGGCCGCCCACCGCTCGCAGCGGCCGCCGCGCCGGAGCGCGACGGCCACTGTGACGAGCAGTACAACATAATAGATCGCCACCGACCACATGCGGCTGTCAATCCTTGCTGTCGATCACGACGCCTGGGCGAGCGGCGCGAACGCCACATCGTCGGCCGAGCTGTCGTTGCTGCCTTCGTCGACCAGCCGCGCGCTCGCGGGCTTGACGCCGGCGCCGAACATCCGGGTGCCGAGCCCGACTTCCTTCTGCGTCACGGTCAGCGCGACATGCGCATCGGTCAGCAACTGGCGCACGTCACCGGCAGCGGCGAGGGCGCGGGCGACTTTCGCCATCGCTTCCTGGCCGACGATCGCCGACATGTTGGTGTCGCGGCGCGCCGTCGGCAGCGTGGCGGCGAGATGGGCGATGCGGATCATCACTTCGTCGATGGCGTCCTCGGCCTGGTGCAGTTCGGAAGCGATCTTCTTGGCCGCGGAAACTCTTTCATTCAGCATAATTTTGGTCCTTGAAAGAGAATGCCACCGGCTTCCCCCCGCAGCATTCGGTTCGAACATGTCACGACAAGACACGGCCGAGACCGACAAGGATCGAATAGAGGGCGGAGAAAGCCAGGATCGTCGCAAAGGCGATCAAAACTGGCCAGAGAATCCTTTCCATCAACCCATGCCGGTTGGCCGGCTGGGACGCGGTCGGGAATGGCAAACCGATATCGAGTGATCGCCACAAAGAACTGCGCCCCGGCTCCGCTTCGTCGGCAGGGGGGGCGTCGCCTAGGTCGATCAATTGATATGTCAACGATTGATAGGGAGTAACAATTTCGAAGACACCGTTACGAGCAAGAATGCGCGCAGCCTCTACCCGATTGGAAACACTTAGCTTTCTTAGGGATCGCCGGACCCGTTCATCGACGGTGTGCGGCGATACGCCCATGATGCGCGCTATCTCCTTGGAATTTTTATGCTCGTAGACGTGCCGCAACGTTTCGATCTGCGCAGCCGAAAGGAGACTGAGATAGTTGTCGGGGTCACCTTGCACGCCCCCTCGAATAGAGCATCACGAGTCGAAATCAAGTTGGGCGGACGATTCGCGCGCGCATTTGCGGGGCCTGCGGCACCTGATTTGTCCCCCCGCGCCGCACCCCTGCACGCCTCGTCGATCACCCTTCGAGGCGGCGAATGCTTTCTAGATCGGCGCGGCCGAGCGGCTCGGTAAGCCACAGCCCGCCGCGTCCGCCCTTCGACCAGCGGACCACCGCCTGGCGCCGGATCCCGCCGTCGAGCACCAGCCGCAGGACCATGCCCGCCGCGAACCGGCCGTCGTGGCTGAACCCCGCCCCCGATTGGGACAGGTCGACGAGCAAGATAGCAGCCGTCCCGTCATCGGTTTCGGCGGTCGCCTTGAAGTGAACCGGCAGGCGCGGCGGGCGATAGCCGCCCTCGCGCTGTTCGGCAGCGAGCTGCTTGAGCAGCGCGGCGCCGTCGATTTCCTCGTCGAAGGCGACGCCGCAGCGGCCCTGTTCGGCCCACACGACGCGGCCGGACAACATCACCGTGTCGGACAGCGCGATCTCCAGCCGTTCGCCCTTTTCGACCGGGACGTCGGCCGCCAGCATCATGCCGCGATCGGATATGTTGCGAACCAGCCACAGGCCGGCATCGCCCTCGCGGCCGATCTTGGCGATCCGGCAGACGGTGCAGAAACGATCGGCTTCGCGCCGGTCGCTACCGGATTCGGCGGCGTTCGGCGGCGCGCTCATCGGGCTGGAAAAAGACCCCATATCGTCCTCGCTTATAGGCCCGGGGTCAGCGGGTGCGGTGGTGTCGGTGCGGCGTGCGACTCATCTTTTCGGACATGCGCCCCACCGCATCCCTCGCATTGCTAAGTATTATTCGCGCATAATGGTTAGGGTTTCGCTAATGCCCGTGGGCGCGGCAGCCGGTTGTCGGTGCTTTGCAGCCGCGTTCGGCGCTTGCCGACGACCGACGACTCGCGGGCTGTTCGCCGCGGTGCGATCTGCGCTATTCCGGTCCCGCTCGGATCGCGCCAAGGAGAAGCGAATTGGATATCGCCAGCATTGCCTTGCCCCGCATCCTGCGCATCGGCGGCGGCGCGTCGGGGCAGCTCGCCGAAGTGCTGACGACGCTCGGTCTGTCGCGGCCGCTGATCGTTACCGACGCCTTCCTGCTCGCCAGCGGCCGCGTCGCCGAAGTGCAGGACGCGCTGGCGCGGGCCGGAATCGTCAGCCGGGTGTTTGCCGACACGGTGCCCGATCCGACGATCGCGTCGGTCGATGCCGGCGTCGCGTTCCTCGGCGAAGCCGCGCACGACTGCGTCGTCGGCTTTGGCGGCGGCAGCCCGCTCGACAGCGCCAAGGCGATCGCACTGCTCGCGCTCCGCGGCGGCGCGATGGCCGATTACAAGGCGCCGCACGTGCAGGACGAACCCGGCCTGCCGATCATCGCGATCCCGACGACCGCGGGCACCGGGTCGGAGGCGACGCGCTTCACGATCATCACCGACGAAGCGACCGACGAAAAGATGCTGTGCCCCGGCCTCGCCTATCTGCCCGTCGCAGCGCTCGTCGATTACGAGCTGACCTTTACCAAGCCGCGGCGGCTGACCGCCGACACCGGGATCGATTCGCTGACCCACGCGATCGAGGCCTATGTGTCGAAGCGCGCCAATCGGTTCAGCGACGGCATGGCGCTGCTCGCGATGCGGGCGATCGCCCCCAATCTGCGCCGCGTGTGCGCCGACCCCGACGACCGCGAGGCGCGCGAAGCGATGATGCTCGGCGCGACGCAGGCGGGAATCGCCTTTTCGAACAGCTCGGTCGCGCTCGTCCACGGGATGAGCCGCCCGATCGGCGCTCATTTCCATGTCCCGCACGGGCTGTCGAACGCGATGCTGCTGCCCGCCGTCACCGCCTGGTCGGCGCCCGCCGCGCTCGGCCGCTACGCGGCGTGTGCGCGCGCGATGGGGGTTGCCGACGATGGCGAAGGCGACCAGGCGGCGGTCGCGCGGCTGCTCGACGAACTCGCGGCGCTGAACCGCGACCTCGAGGTGCCCGGCCCGGCGGCATGGGGGATCGACGCCGCGCGCTGGGAGGCGCTGGTCCCGACGATGTGCGCGCAGGCCGCCGCATCGGGATCGCCCGCCAACAATCCGCGCGTGCCCGACGGCGACGAGATGGCGATGCTCTACGCCCAGCTCTGGTCGGGATCGCCGCAAAGTCGTTAGACCCGTTCATGAACCCGCAACGGCAGGGCGGGTAGGCGCCCCCCGTCCCGTCCCCCTCTCTCCTACCTCTCATCGTGGGGACGGGGCAGCTTTCGCGCTGCCAGGCTGGTGTCGCCATGATTTGCGACCCGCGCACCGGCGCCCAATGCCGCTCCCTGACTCGATCCGCCCGCTAGATAAAGATCTTGCCCGGATTGAGGATCCCCTGCGGATCGAGCGCTTGCTTCAGGTTTCGCATGATATCGACGGCAGGCGCTCCGATTTCCCGGCGCAACGCGTCCTGCTTGCCCAGGCCGATGCCATGTTCGCCGGTGCACGTCCCGCCCACCGACAGCGCGTGATCGATCATCGCCTCGTTGATCGCGGCGGCCTTCGACCATGACGGCGCATCGTCCGGCTGGAGGATGAAGAACACGTGGAAATTGCCATCGCCGACATGGCCGAGGATCGGGGCGAACAGCCCCGATGCCTCGATCATCGTCTCGGCGCGCGAAATCGCTTCGGCGAGTCGCGAAATCGGGACGCAGATGTCGGTGATCCAGGCCTGCGCGCCGGGGACCATGGCGCGCGACGCCCACAGCAGGTGGTGCCGCGCCTTCCACAGCGCGTTGCGCTCTTCGGTCGCGGTCGCGGTCTTCAGCGTCCCGCCGCCGTTGGTGTCGCCGAGCATGCGAACGATGTCGAGCTGCTCGGCGATGCCGGCGGCGGAACCGTGAAACTCGAGGAACAGCGTCGGGCATTCGGGCAGGCCGAGGTGGCTCTGGCGGTTGCAGGCGATCATCGCGCGCGTGTCGAGCAGCTCCATGCGCGCCACCGCGACCCCCGACTGGATGGTCTGGATCACCGTGTCGACCGCGCCCTCGACGCTTTCGAAATCCCAGCTCGCCGAAACGATCTGTTCGGGCTGTCCATGCAGGCGCAGGGTAGCCTCGACGATCAGGCCCAACGTGCCTTCGGATCCGGCGAAGAGATGCGTGAGGTCATATCCCGCCGCCGATTTGCGGGCGCGGGTCCCCGTCTGGATCAGCGCGCCGCTTGCCGTGACCACTTTGAGCGCGAGCAGATTGTCGCGCATGTTGCCATAACGCACCGTCGTCGTGCCCGAGGCGCGGGTCGCGATCATGCCGCCGATCGTCGCATTGGCGCCCGGATCGACCGGAAAGAACAAGCCGGTGGTGCGCAGCTGCTCGTTGAGCTGTTCGCGCGAGACCCCCGGCTGAACCACCGCGATCAGGTCTTCCGGGGCGATTTCGACGATGTCGTTCATGCGCGAAAAATCGACGACCAGCGTGTCCAGGGTGACGGCCGCCGCATTGCCCTCGAGCGATGTCCCGGCGCCATAGCCGATGACCGCGACGCCCTCTGCCGCGGCCGCTTGGACGACGCGGCAAACCTCGTCGATCGAAACCGGCTGCGCCACCAGGGCCGGAAGCGCGCCGACATGATGCCCCTCGCTTTGCGCGTAGGGCGCGCGCCCCGCTTCGCCGGCGATCAGGCGGTCGCCAAGGAAACTCGAAAGCATGCCTTGCAGATGTGTCATACCCGGCATCATATCCGGCTTGCGATAAGGCGTAAACTGGTATTATACAGGTATTATCATGACGCCCCCGCCCCAACCCGATTCGACCTTGATGTTTGTCGAGGCCAGGGAAGCGAGCCAGGTCGTCGCCCGGCAATTGGCGCAAAACGCGGCGCTCGCCAAAGACTTGGCCGATCTGCTTCTTCGACCGGCAACGCACACGATTTTCACCTGTGCCCGCGGCAGTTCGGATCACGCCGCCGCCTATGCGAAATTCCAGTTCGAGACGCGGCTTCGCAAGACCGTGACCTCGCATCCGCCCTCGCTGGGGTCGATCTATCGGGTGCCGATGGACCAGATGGCGGGGCAACCGTTCATCCTGATTTCGCAGTCGGGAAAGAGCCCCGATTTGCTGGCCTCGGCCGAAGTCGCGCGCGCGGCGGGGGCGATCGTCGTTGCGATCGTCAACGACGAAAGCGCGCCGCTGGCCGATCTCGCCGACATCGTCATGCCGCTCCACGCCGGACCGGAGCGCAGCGTTGCGGCGACCAAAAGCTTTATCGCGACGCTTTCGGCCATCGCCCAGATCGTCTCGCAGTGCCCCGGCGAGCAACCGCTCCTTGCCGCGATGGCGACCTTGCCCGACCAGTTGGCGCACGCGTGGGACGCATCGTGGGATGCGGCGCTGGCCCCCTTTTCGCAGGCGCGCAGCCTGTTTGTCCTGGGGCGCGGTCCGTCCTTCGGGGTCGCCCTCGAAGCGGCGCTGAAGTTCAAGGAAACCTGCGGAATCCATGCCGAGGCTTTCAGCACCGCCGAGGTCGCGCACGGCCCGATGGCGCTGGTCGAACGCAACTTTCCCATTCTGGTATTTCCGCCGCTCGATGAAGCGCAGGCGGGGATGGCGGCGTTGCTCGGCATGTTCCTCGCACGAGACGCGACCGTGGCGGCGGCGGGACCGGTCGGGGATGGCGCGATCACCCTGCCCGTCGCCCCGGGCCTGCATCCGGCCATCGCACCGATCGCGATGATCCAGTCTTTTTACCGCCTTGCCAACGCGCTTGCGATCGCGCGCGGATTCGATCCCGACGCGCCGCCGTTGCTCAAGAAGGTGACCGAGACGATATGACCAAGACGGCCCTGATCGGCGCCCAGATTCTGGTGCAAGGCCGCTGGCTGACCGGCCAGGCGCTGCTCATCGATCCGCCGGCGATCGTCGATATCACACCCGACACCGACATCCCGCCGGGCTTCGAACCGGTCCGGCTGCACGGTGGTCTGCTCGCACCCGGCTTCATAGACACCCAAGTAAACGGCGGCGGCGGCGTGCTGTTCAACGAGCGCCCGACGATCGACGGGGTGCGGGCAATTGCCGAGGCGCACCGGACATTCGGGACCACCGGGCTGTTGCCGACCTTGATCAGCGACGATTATGACGTCATCGCGAAGGGGATCGCGGCGGTGCGCGAAGCAATGGCGCAGGGGATCCCCGGCGTCCTCGGCATCCATATCGAGGGCCCCTTTCTGAACGTCGAGAAGAAGGGCATCCACGACGCTTCGAAAATCCGCCGGATGGACAGCGAGGCGGTCGCGCTGCTCGCGTCGCTGGGCACGGGAAAGACGCTCGTGACCCTCGCTCCGGAGATGGTTGCGCCGGGGCTGATCGCCGAACTGGTGGCGCGGGGGGTTATCGTCGCGGCGGGACACACGCTCGCGACGAGCGAAGACGTCGATCGCGCGGCCGCCGAGGGGCTACGAGCCATGACGCACCTGTTCAACGCCATGCCGCCGCTCGCCGGCCGCAGCCCGGGGGCAGTGGGCGCCGCCCTCGCCTCGTCGCTGATCTGCGGGTTGATCCTCGACGGCCACCATGTCCATCCGACCGCGTTGAAGGCGGCCCTGCGCGCCAAGGGGCCGAAGGAGTTGATGCTGGTGACCGACGCCATGCCGACGGTCGGCGCCGACATCGAGAAATTCTCGCTGGGCGCGACCGAGATATTCCGGGCCGAAGGCGCCTTGCGCTCGGCGGAGGGCACGCTGGCCGGGTCGGATCTCGATATGATCCGGGCGGTGCGAAACGCGGTTTCGATGATGGACGTCAGCCTCGCGGACGCCTGCATCATGGCCAGCGCCACGCCGGCGGATTTGCTTGGCCTTGCCCGAACCTATGGCTGTTTGGCGCCGGGCGCACGCGCCGACATCGTTCACCTGACCGACGCGGTCGCGATCGCCCGGACCTGGATCGGCGGAGAATAGCCGGACGGTCTCAGCCCGCGCGGCTTATTTCAGGATTTTCAGCGCGTCTTCGACCGCATCGGCGAGGGCGTCGACTTCCTGCAGCGTGCTATACATCGCAAACGACGCGCGGCAGGTCGAACTGAAACCCAGCATGTGGTGCAGCGGCTGCGTGCAGTGCGCACCGGCACGAACGCAGATTCCCTTACTGTCGAGAATTGCGGCAATGTCGTTGGCATGGGCGGCGGCCGACGCAAAGGTCAGGATTGGCCCCGGCTTTTCCGGATCGCCGAAAATCGTGATGTCGGGCAGGGCCGCCAGTCGCGCCCGGGCATGGCAGCCAAGAGCCGTCTCATGGGCGGCGATGGTCGAATGGCCGACCCGGTCGATATAGTCGAGCGCCGTCGCCAGACCGATCGCCTCCAAAATCGGCGGCGTTCCCGCCTCGAACTTGTGCGGTGCCGCTGCATATTCGACATGGTCGCGGCCGACGACCGCGACCATCTCGCCGCCGCCCAGCATCGGCGGCATGCGTTCGAGCCACTCGGTTTTGGCATAGAGCGCCCCGATCCCGGTCGGCCCGTAAAGCTTGTGGCCGGTGAGCGCATAGAAATCGACATCGAGCGCCGCGACGTCGATCGGGTGATGCACGGCGGCCTGCGTCCCGTCGGCGAGAACGGGGACGCCCCGATCATGGGCGATCCGGACGATGGCCTCGAGCGGCGTCAACACCCCCATGACATTCGACATGTGGGTGACGGCCACAAGGCGCGTGCGCGGCGTGATTGCGTCGTCAAAGGCGGCGGGATCGAGATTGCCGCGCGGGTCGGGATCGACCCAGCGCAAGACCACGCCGCGGCGCTCGCGCAGCATGTGCCACGGGATCAGGTTGGCGTGATGATCGAGCGCAGAGACGACGATCTCGTCGCCCGGCTCGACGAACGAGGCGAAGGCCGACGCGACGAGATTGATCGCCTCGGTGGCCGATTTGGTGAAAATGATCTGCTCCGGCCCGCTGGCGTTCAGGAAGGCCTGCAGCCCCGCGCGCGCGCCCTCATAGCCCTCCGTCGCCAGGCCGCTCAGCCAATGAGCGCCGCGATGGACGTTGGCATATCGGGTGAAGGCGGCATCGGCCATGCTGTCCATCACGCAGCGCGGCTTTTGCGCCGACGCCGCACTGTCGAGATAGATGGTCCGGCCGCGCTCGGACATATTCGCGATCAGCGGGAAATCCCCCCGCACCATATCGGGATTCCAGGCCGTGGCGGCGCGCTCGGGCTGCAGCATCATGACGAGCCTCCTTCAGATCAGTCCCTGCTCCTCGAGCCGGCGGACGTCGGCCTGCGAATGGCCGAGCCATTCCATCAGAATGTCGCCGCTATGCTCGCCGAGCCCCGGCGCGCCGCGTGCGATTTCGGTCGGTGTCCCCCACATTTTCAGCGCCGGGGCCTGGAAGGGTACCGAGCCTGCGACCGGATGCGGCACATCGACGATCTGCCCGCGGTGCAGGACCTGCGGGTTCGTGACCACGTCGGCGATCGTCGCGACCTTTTCGCAAGGCACGTCGGCTTCGTGCAGCCGCGCCACTATATCCTCGCTGTCGTGGCGCGCGGCCCATTCGTTGATCAGCACCTCCAGCGCATCGACATTGGCGTTCCGCGCGACGAACGTCGCAAAGCGCGCGTCCTCGGCAAGCCCCGGCAGGTCCATCGCCGACGCGAAGCGGTGGAAATGCTGGTCATTGCCCGCCACCACATAGACCCACCCGCCGTCGCGCCCGCAAAAACAGTGCGACGGGGCCAGATAACGGTCGCGATTGCCCAGCCGCGGCGGCAGCCGGCCGTTGACGAGATATTCGGGGATGGCCGTCGTCATCAGCGCCAGCCCGCTATCCATCAGCGTGGCTTCGACGACTTGCCCAACCCCGCTTTCGTCGCGGGCGCGGACCGCGGCCAGGGCGGCGATCGTCGCATAGAGCGCGGTGGTATAGTCGCAAATGAACACCCCCGACATGGTCGGCGGCCCGTCGTGCTGGCCGGTCATCGACATCAGGCCGCTGACCGCCTGCGCGGCACCGTCGAAGCACGGATGCTGCGCCAGGGGCCCATCCTGGCCAAAGCCGGTGATGCGCACGAGAATGAGGCGTGGGTTGCGGGCGTGCAGGCTGTCCCAGTCCATGCCCATCGATTCCAGGGTTCCCGGCCGGAAATTCTCGACCAGAATATCCGCTTTGGCGGCGAGGTCGGCAAGCAGCGCCTGGCTTTCCGGATCGCGAAAATCCACCGCGAGTCCGCGCTTGTTCCGGTTGGCGGACAGAAAGAAATAGGTGTCGCCGCCGACCGTCTCGCCAACGCGGCGCCCTTCTTCGCCGCCATCGATGCGTTCGACCTTGACCACATCGGCGCCAAGGTCGCCGAGCAGCTGCCCGCAGAACGGCCCCGCGATGTAACGGGACATATCGATAACCTTAAGTCCGCTTAAAGCGCCCACCATTACGACGTCTCCCGTCAAAAAATGCTATTAAAAACATGATGAAATTCACCGAAAGATATGATATTATGATGATCAATCCCGTATTAGTACGTATCAAGAGGTTTTTGGTATGAAAATTACTTACTTTTCTTGGCTCAGATCCAAAACCGGATTGTCATCGGAAGAAATTGATTTGCCGGACGGCTGCAACAGCATTTCCATGCTTGTCGATCTCCTGTCCGATCGCCACCCCGATCTTGCCGCGGTCGCAAATGCCCGGGGGAGCCTGCGCTTTACCGTGAACCGGCGCTATGTGGAGCGTGACCATCCGCTTCAGCCCTCCGACACGGTCGGGCTGTTTCCGCCGGTGACCGGCGGATAGGCTTGCGATCCGCACAGCGCGCAGCCGGCCCGCCGCGGGAGCTCGACCTTTTCGATCTCGCACGCGAAAGCGTCATACATCACGAGGGTACCCGACAGGCTGGGCGCGATCCCGAGCAACTCCTTGATCACCTCGATCGCCTGCAGCGATCCCATCGCGCCGACTGCGGGACCAAGGACGCCGATCGCCGAACAGCTCGGCGCGACGTCGGCGTCCGGTCGGTCGGGGTACAGGCAGCGGAAACAGGGATTTTCGCCGGCTTCGTGCGACTTGAAGGTCGTCAATATGCCGCTGGTCAGCTGGATCGCCGCGCTGACCAGCGTCTTGCCGCTCTGCCGGCACGCGGTGTGTACGGCGTCGCGCGTGTCGAAATTGTCGCTGCCGTCGGCCACCAGGTCATATTGCGCAACAAGCCGCTCGGCATTTGCCGTCCCGATCGGCTCGTCGTGGCGAATCAGCTCGATATGCGGATTGATGTTCGCAAGCGTGCGCACCGCGCTGGCGGTCTTCGGCGTATCGAGCCGGTCGACACCGTGGAGGATCTGGCGGTGCAGATTGGAAGGCTCGACGATATCGAAGTCGATGATCCCCAATGTCCCGACCCCCGCGCCGGCAAGATACATCAAAAGGGGCGATCCCAGCCCGCCCGCCCCGATGACCAATACCCGCGACCGGGCGAGGGTGTCCTGTCCATGCGCGCCGATTTCGGGCAGGACGGTCTGGCGCGAATAATATTCGCCGATGACCTGCAGCGCGGTCAAAGCGTCGCCTCGGTGGTTTCGCGAATCCGTTGCTTCAGCGAGCGGAGGCCCGAGGCGCGGCTGGGGGCGAGGGTCAGTATGAGGTCGTCGACCGCCCCGCCGCGATGCCGCAGGATCGCGTCGGGGGACTGCCCGTCATAGACTTGCAGGATCGCCGCCAGCAGCCCGCGCATCACCAGCGAATCGGAATCGGCGCCAAATCGCATCACCTCACCGCTCCGCTCGGCCGTCAGCCAGAGCTGCGATTGGCAGCCATGAACGCGGGTCGCGGCATTTTTCTCGCTATCGGGAAGGCCGGCGAACGCGCGCCCCATCGCGATCAGCCGGGCAAGCTGGGCCGACACATCGTCGGCCGCCGCAAACTCGCGGGTCAATCCGGCCGCGGCGGCTTCGATCGCGTCGGTCGCCGGCGCGGCGCGCGCTTCGGTCATGACACCGTCTCTACCGTGGCCACGCGGCCGCCGGGCATCGGATGCGGCACGCCCGTGGTATCCGGAAAACTGATCGGAAGATTGCGGAGCTTGCGCATCGCCAGATAGCCGAAACATTCGGCCTCGATCGCATCGCCGCGCAAACCGACGGCTTCGGCCGCCAGCGCCTGAACGTCGGCGCGCCGCGCCAGTTCGGCCATCAGCGTCGGATTTTTTCGTCCGCCGCCGCAGATGATCAATCGATCGGGTCGCACCGGCAGCATGTCGAGGGCGCGCCCCACCGTGCAGGCGGTGAACGCGGTCAGCGTCGCGGCGCCGTCGGCGAGCGACAGCCCGTCGGCCAGCGATCCCGAAAAATCGAACCGGTCGAGCGATTTGGGCCAGGGCGCGGAAAAGAAGGGATGCGCCAACAGCGTCCGGAGCCGGTCCTCGTCGACCCGCCCGCCCGCCGCAATGCGACCTTCCAGATCCATTTCGCCCGCCCCATGCGCGGCGATCCAGTCGTTGACCGGGCCCACGCCGGGACCGCTGTCGAAACCGGTGACCTGGCCGGCGGCGTCGGCCCAGCTCAGATTGGCGACGCCGCCGATATTGATCATCGCGGTATCGGCCCCGGCGCCAAGGTGCCGCAGCACCGCGTGATGATAAGAAACCGATATCGGCGCACCATGACCGCCCGCGCGAATATCGTCGGTCCTGAAATCATAGACCACATCGATCCCGAGGCGATCGGCCATCAACCGCCCATCGCCAAGCTGGCGGGTATTGCCGGGCTGGCCATTTTCGGGGGCCTGATGCAGCACCGTCTGGCCGTGAAAACCGATCGCGCGCACCGCATCGCGCGACATGTCATGCGCGTCGAGAAACTCGGTCACGGCGTCGGCTTGCGCGAGGGTCAGCGCGCGTTCCGCCTCGGCGAAGATGCCCGGCTCGGCGCCGTCGAAACGCCATGCCAGCGCGGCGTCATACGCCTGCGATATCAGGGCGTGGAGCGTATCGGGATACGGCGACAGCGCCCAGGGGCCGAACTCCAATATGTCGTGCCCGTCGGTCCGGATGGCGGCGATGTCGATAAAGCCGTCGATGATCGTGCCGGTCATCAACCCGATGGCCCATTCACCCTCGCTCATACGCTTTGCTCCTCAGGCAATCGCCGTCTGTTTCGTCTGTTCGCGCAGCTTGTGTTTCGGAAGGACGTCGCCTTCCGGCTTGCGGCAGGTCGAACAATGCCCGACGCACGCGCGTCCCGCCGAATCGAGCATGCGGCGGAACGCCACCGCGCGGTCGACGACGGCCTCAGGCGTTTCGTCGAACAGATTGCCGACGATTCCGGCGCGGCCGTGGCTGATCACGCAGACCGACACCTTGCCGTCGGGGGCGAGGCAAAGCGTATGTCCCGCCCAGAAACAGGAGCGTTCGGGAACCGGAAGGTTGGGATTGATGTCCTGCAACATCCGGTCGTACAGCGATTTGTCGCTTTCCAGATCGCTGATTTCGGTGACGTTGCGGTGTGCGCCGCCCGGCAGCAGCGGGGTGACCTTCACATAATCGTCGACGCGGCCGAGCAGCTCGACGAACTCGGGATCATAATCGTCTTCGGTCTGATTGAGGTCGATCTGATAGACGCCGATCGTCGCATAGCGGCGGTCGTCGCCGCGCATGTCGAGCAGCCGGCGCAGGCCGCCCATCGTCTTCAGAAAATTGCCGTCGCCGCGGTTCAGGTCGTGCGAACGCGCGTTGCCGCCATCGAGCGAAACGAAGATCTTGTGCTTATAGGGGACCGCCAATATCTCCTTCACGCGTTTGGCGGTGAGCATCGTCCCGTTGGTGTGCCATTGCAGCGGCGCGTCCGGAAGCAGGCGGCAGGTGATCGCGAGCAGTTCGTCGAAATGCGGGTTCATCAAAGGCTCGCCGCGCCAGTTGAGATGAATGCCCTTGACCTCGAGCGAGTCGGACGCCGCGAGCCGCCCCAGCGCCTCTTCGAGCTGCGCCGAATCGAGGTCGAGTTTGCCGTGGCTGAACTTCGTGTAGCACAGGCGGCACGCGAGGTTGCACCGACTGGTCGGATCGATCCAGAGCCATATCGGATGCACCATGTTGGTCGTACTTCTGATATCCAGAACGTCACGCATGGGAGATCTCCTCGATGTTTTCAGTTGCTACGGCACATGATTAATTAACTTACGTCCACCTCCGTTACGAATCCCGAATAACCTGCCGCATGTTCACGTGGGATAGTATATCGGGACGCACCAGTGATTCTTTGCGACCCATTCCGTGTTCGGAAATTGGGCGGAAGGATCGAATATATTGTGGCAGGGTAATTCATAGACTCGCCCGGTAGTCTGAGGAATCTCGTCGAAGACGATATATTTATAATATCCGCTCGCCATGCCGGCGGGCAGCGTCACCCGGTTCGGGTAGCGCGGGTCCAGGACCTCGCGGGCATATTGTTGCTTCCAGCCGACGATGTCCGGCATCCGGCGCATTTGCACGACACCGAGCGCGGCGCGGAATTCGTCGAGCCGGTGGTTCATGCCCTGGATCCGGTATTGCGAGCCGCGCCCATAATCGCGGTAGGACCGCAAGTGCCGCTCGAGATCGGGATTGGCAGTGACCGCGACGCCGCCTTCGCCGATCGAGATCGTCTTGGTGGCGTAGAGCGAGAAGATACCGGCGTCGCCGAATGCGCCGGGCTTGACGCCATCCCACTCCGCCCCGACGGCATGCGCGCAATCCTCGATCAACGCGATCTGATGGGCGCGGCAATAGTCCGCGATGCGGTGGATATCGAACGCGATATGACCGCCGATGTGGACGATATAGGCGAGCGCGGGCTTGTGCCGCTCGGCCTTTTCCACGAAATCCGCATACGAACCGCACAGGTCTTCGCGGTTGCAGTCGTAGAATTCGACTCTCGCCCCGGCCCGCAGTGCGGACCGCGGCGTCGCCAGGAAGGTGTTCGAAGGACAAAGGACGGTCTTGCCGGCGACGTCGAAGAAGTCGAGGATCGCCGCTGCGGCGCCCGCCCAATTGTCGAATGCAACCGCCGGGAGTCCGTTCCACGCCGTCCACGTCGCCTCGAATTCGTCGAGTTCGGCGCCGTGGCTCCATTTGTTCGACCGCAGCAGGCCGCGCCAGCGCGCGATGACTTCCTCCTCGTCGCGCGGGTCGAACGCGACGCTGAACGGCAGCGGCGCCGGGTGATCGATGTTGCGGGACGGGTCGCCGCTCATAACAGGCTGTCCTCCGTCTCGACGCCCAGCAGGCTGGCGCCGAGCGACTGGGCGAAGGGCTGGAACTGGTTGGCGGCGTGCTGCCGCGACGCTTGGATGTCGGCCAGCAGGCGGCCGAAAGGCGCATCGGACGTCAGCCCGCTGGCCCCCGCCGCGACGAAGATCCGGTGCATCAGGTGGCAGCAGCGATCCGCAGTGCGCGAAGCCTGCAGCCGCAATATCATTCGGGTCTGGAGCGGCAGGTCTCGCCCTTCCGCCGCCGCCGCCGAGAGCTGCCCGACGCCATGGTGCAGCACCGCGAGCATCGCGTCGACGTCGGCCGCGACGTCGCCGACCGTGAACTGCACCTCCGGATTCGCGGCGACGCGCTGCCCGGCGATGTCGGTGCGGATCGCATTATGATCGATCAGCGCCGTCAGCCCGCTGCGCAGCGCCCCGATCGCGGGGACGGACACCACGCGCAGGAGCATTTGCGGCAGCGGGATGCGATAGAGCGGCCCGCGATTGACCTCCAGCCCCGGGCTCATCCCCAGAAAGCGTTCCTTGATACCGTGGATGCGATGCGCCGGAACGAAGCAGCGCTCGATCGCCAGATCCTGGCTGCCGGTGCCGCGCAGTCCGGCGGCGCGCCAGGTCGGCAGGATCGTCACATCGTCGCGCGGGACGAGGAAGATGACGGGTTCGGTGACCCCGTCGCGCTCGACGCGAGCGCCGAGCATGAACCAGTCGGCATAATCGGCGCCGCTCGCGAAACGCCAGCGACCGCTCAGCTCGTAACCGCCGGCGACCGCGATCGCCTTGCCGGTTTGCATATAGCTGCTGGCCATCAGGGCGTCGGGATTCGCATCCCACACATCCGACTGTGCTTCCGCAGGAAACAGCGCGAGATGGAACGCCAGAACGCCCATCACGCCAAACAGCCAGCCGGTCGACATGTCGGCGGCGGCAATTTCGATCTGGCTATCGAAAAATTCCGTGACGCCCGCCTCGCTGCCGCCATATCGGCGCGGCTGGAGGGTCCGGAACAGACCACCGCTGCGCATCGCATCGATGATCGTCGGGCTCATACGGCCCAGCGTATCGCCTTCCGCCGCGTGCGCAGCAACGATCTCGCAGAATGGCGAGGGGGCGCTGAAAATGGCCTCCGACCAGGCGGATCCATTGCCGTTCGTGCCACTTTCGCGGTCTCGACAAGTCATGGGCATCCATGTCCTCCGCCGAATTGTGCGCATCGCATCACAATGCTAGGTTAATCGTCGATTAAATACCACATTTGATACAAGTTGTTGTCCGGTTTATAAGTGGTATTATGCCTCCGAGTCAAGCAGCCCAACCGCAAACGACGCACGGCTGATGCCGCGGATTTGCGCTCCGGTACGACCGGAAAAGGAGTCTGAAATGGTCGATTTTTCGTTGAAAGCCGCGGCCATCGACGTCGAACAGCTCGACTCGCGCGGCCGCGCGATGGCGGCGCTCGGTCTGCCCGTGAATCTGGAGCTGCATACGTTTGGCGCCCGCGATATCGACTCGCCCGAGACCTTCGAAACCGCAACGGCGAATGTCGAGCGGTTCCAGGCCGACCATGAGGTGAATGCGCTGGTGGTCCATGTCCCGCTGCAGTCGGTTGCGGTGGTGACGTCGCGGGACTTCGACGCCGACCAGTGCCTGCGAAGCATCGAGTTCGCCGACCGCGTCGGTGCCGACGCCATCGTCCTCCACCGCTATTGGGGGCTGGTGTTCGGCGAAAACGCGCCGCGCGCCGCGGACAAGCAAACCGCCGAGGAGGCCTTCAACGCGGTCGTCAAGGATCTGGCCCGCGCCGCGGATGGCAAACGACTACTCGTCGAGAATGTCGGCCACTATTCCCTGTTGCCGCGCGACGGCAAAAGCTACCTCTCCGGACCGCTCGATCATTTTTTTCCGTGGGAGATCGCGCGTTTCCGGGACTTTGTGCGGCGGGAAGGGCTCCAGAACGTCGAACCGTTCGTCGACGTCGCACACGCCGCGCTGTCGTCGAACCTGTTCAACCGCAAACGGGCGGCCGGTGCGTCACTCGACGGCGACCCAAGGTTCGCGTGGATCAGCGACGACGATCTGGAACAGACCGCGTGGCTCGATCCATTCGATTTCGTCGACCGCGATATGCCCTATCTCCACGCCTCGGACGCCATCCTGCTCGATCGCGACCAGATCGCGCAGGCCGACCTCGACGAGGCGGCGCTGACGCGGTCGATCGTCAGTGAGGGGCTCGAGCTCGGCTCGGGATCGCTGCCCTTTGCAACTCTGCCCGACCGGTTCGGCGGCGCGGGAACGATCGTGCTGGAGGTCGATCCCGCGCCCGGCGAAAGCCATATCGCCAACGGCGCCCAGTGCCGGTCGCTGGCGGCGCTGCGCGACATTTACACGAAGCGGACCGCGGGCCAGTGGGCGGGGACGGCAATGGGCGGCGCCGCAGCGTTCTGATCCGCATGGCCGCGTGACGCGGCGCAGGGGCAATCCGGTTTCGCCGCTTGCGGCCGGTCGACCGCGCCGAGACAGGGACTGACCAGATCGAGCTGCAGCCGTTCGAATTTTGGATCGAACCGGCCGGTCAGCCATCCGATCGCAAATCCCGCTGCCAACGTTCCCGCGGTCGTTGTGATATAGCCTACAGTGTCGATCTGGGGCACCGCCGACAGGATCGGGTCGTGCCGCACGCCGGCGGCGGTCGCGAGCGCCACCTGGCGGGCAGGATCGAGGCGCGCTTCGGCCGGCAGCAGTTCCTGCGCGACGCGCAGCGGCGAGATCATGCCGCGGCAGACGGGACAGGGGTCGGCGGCGAGGAAGCGGACGATCTGCACCAACTGGCCCGTCACGACGCCATCGGCGCCTTCGATCAGCCCGCCGCAATCGATCGCCGGCACCAAATAGCGCGCCGCGATGTCCGCAACCGCGATCCGGCTCGAATGCTGATCGGTACACCCCATCAACAGATCGGCCCCGGCGACCAGGTCGACGATATCGCGCTGCGGCAGCCGGCCGACTACCGCCTCCACCTCGCAATGCGGGGCATATTCGGCGAGGGTGCGCTTGGCGACGAGGGCTTTCGGGGTGGCGGCGTCGACATCCGACGGGCGGCTGCCGTGCAATCGCTCCAGATTCGAAACGGTAACATGGTCACCGTCGATGACGATGAGGCGGCCGACGCCCGCGCGCGCCAGAATCGGGATCGCGGCCGACCCCGTGCCGCCGGCGCCGATCAGCGCGACCGTCGAGCGGGCGAGGCGCTGATATGCCTCGAGCCCGAACGCGCTCGTCATCCGCGCGACGCTTTCGGGCGGCGGCGGCGGCAGCGCGGGGCGATCGCCGCCCGGCCAGGCGACGACATCGGGCCTGCGCTCCGCGGCAACGCGCGCGACCGTCCGCCATTCGCCATCGACCTGCACCCGGCCGCCGACCGCAATCTCTTGCTCGACGCGCGACAGGATCAGGCTGACGAAGGGACGGTCGGGACAGAAATCGGCCAGATAGTTGGCTAGATAGCTATCCATATCATCGTCGGTTTCACTCGCCTTGGGCGCCGCGCCGCGGGGATGCGAATGGATAAAGCCGACCGCCAGCCGCGTCGCCTGCGCGGCCTGCGCGACCCGCCGCAAATAGGGATGGTTGATGCTGACGCGACCATCCCCCGCGCCGATTTCATCGGCCTCGGGCAGGATCAGCCTCGCCAGCGTGACAATGGTCGATGCCCCCGTCTCCCGCCAACCGAACAGCGCAAAGCTGCCGCCCTCGAACGGATCAGGCGCGTCGAGCACGGCCTCGATCAGCATCCCGAGGTCGGGTTGCGCCAAGCGCAGCAGCACGGGCCGCGCGCCGCCGCTGGCGCCGGTCATGCAGCCCCGCCCATGATGAACTGGCGGGTCACCAGAAAGCGCAGGCCGTCGGCCGCGGGCAGCGTCTCGTCCAGCGCGATCTCCTTCAGCCCCGCCGGCGTCTCGAGTTCGATGACGACATTGTCCAGCGGCACCCCGGCCATCGCCGCGACCTCGGTGGCGGCCAGCGGCGCGCCGTCGAACGGGTGGGGGCGATTGTTGATGTAAATCCGGTGCATCGCTTCAGACGGCATGCCGATCCTCCCGTTGCCTAGCGCCGTTCGACCGTGATCGCGCGCGACGCCGGAGAGCCAAGGTTTAATACCAGCTTATAACCAATTCTCGCCGCGGGAGCAATCGGCCGGGACGACCGAGGGCGCCTCGCGACCAGGCTCATTGGCGTCCAGCGCGGTTCAGCTGCGCCAGAATGGCCGGAAGGAAAGGCGGACCGCAATATTGAACCTTGTGTTGCGCCTTGGCGGCGGGCATCAGCATGGCGATGCGGGCGCCCGAAATCGACACGGTGGTATTTGACCTCGACGGCACGCTCGTCGACACGGCCCCCGACCTCATCCACGCGCTCAACTATTCGCTGCAGTCAATCGGCCGCCCCGCCGTCGACCCGATGCTCGTCCGCTCGCTCGCGGGCCATGGCGCACGCGCGCTGCTCGAGGCCGGGCTGGCTTTGAGCGGCGACGTCCCCGACGAACTGATCGCGCGCGCCATCCCAGTCTTTCTTGATCATTATGCCGCCAATATCTGCACCCACTCGGCGCCCTATCCGGGGCTCGAGGCAGCGCTGGAGGACTTGCGGGCCGCCGGCTTCCGGCTGGCGATTTGCACCAACAAGCCCGAGGGGCTGGCGAACCGCCTCGTGGAATCGCTCGGCTGGGCGGACCTGTTCGCCGCCGTGATCGGCGGCGACAGTTTGCCCGTTCGCAAGCCCGACCCGCTGCCGCTGCTGACCGCCATCGCCCGCACCGACGGGACCAGGGCGATCTTCGTCGGCGATTCGGCCGTCGACATCGACACGGCGAAAGCCGCGGCGATGCCCTCGATCGCCGTCGGCTTCGGTTTTTCCGACGTATGCGCGAGCCAGCTCGGCGCGGACCTGCATATCGATCATTTCGACAGGCTCGCGGCCGCGGTGCGGGCGATCGCCGCGCCGGGCCCGCTCCGCGCGGAGCGGGTGACACCCGGCCCCGGTCGGGCCACCGCTGCCGCCTAAGCCTTGTAGAGCTTGCCCGCCGTCGTCGGAGCGGGCGCGCCGGTCGTCTTCGGGAAGGTCACCGGCAGCCCCCGAACCGAGCGCGCCGCGATAAATCCGATCGCTTCGGCTTCGATGAAGTCGCCGCGCAAACCAAAATCGTCGGCACTTTCACAGACGCCCAAGGCGTCGCGCAGCGCCCCCATGATGACGGGATTATGGCGTCCGCCGCCGCAGACGATCCACAGCGCCGGGCGCTCGGGCAGCGCACGCGCGCCCAGCGCCACCGACTGGGCGGTGAACGCGACCAAAGTCGCTGCCGCATCGGCGGCCGACAGCGCATCGACGACATCCAGCGGAAAATCATACCGGTCGAGCGATTTGGGACCCTGGCGTTCGAAATAGGGATGCGCCAGCAATTGGCTCAAGATCACCTGGTCGACCTCGCCGCTCGCCGCCAGCGCTCCGCCGTCGTCATATCGACCAAGCCCGCGCTTCTGGACGGTGAGATCGAGCATGCCGTTGCCCGGACCGGTATCGAGCGCGATGATCTCGCCGTCGCTGCCGATGAAGGTGAAATTCGCGACCCCGCCGACGTTGAGAAAGGCGATCGGGCCCGGCTTGCCGATCTTCTGCGCCAGCGCGGCGTGATAGACGGGAACCAGCGGAGCCCCCTCGCCGCCGACCGCCATGTCGGCCTGGCGCACGTCGGCGACGACATCGACGCCCAGCGCGGCGGTGATTTTGGCGGGATCGCCGATCTGGATCGTCAATCCGCGATCGGGGCGGTGGAGGACCGTCTGGCCGTGGTAGCCGATCAATTCGATCTCGCCGGCGCCGGGCATGGCGAGCAGCTCTTTGGCGCAGCGGACATGCGCGTCGACGATGACGTCGTCGGCCTTGGCCAGCAACGCGGGTTCGGCATTGCCGGTCGCCACAATCTGCTCGGTTGCCTCTTTCACGATGGCGCGATCGTCCGCCTCAAAGCCCAGCAGATGGGTAGGACCGAAGTCGTCGATCACTTCACCGTCAGAGCTTAAAATGGCCGCGTCGACCCCATCCAGAGAAGTCCCGGCCATGAAACCTAGAATGCGCATCTATCGCTCCCCAATCGTCGCCAAATATGGTATGAATACTACCACTATAATACCAGATCATCAAGCCACGATGACGCGTCCGAAGGCTGGTGGCTGTCTATTTTATGGAGGCTTGATGTTCAACGTCCGTTTGGCGGAGACGCGGCCGGGGGCAGGGATGAACGAGGATGTGGTGGGGGTTTCCGCCGCCGCAGCCTGGGTCATCGATGGCGCTTCGGGGGTGGGCGAAAACCTCGTGTCGGCCGAGAGCGATGCGCAGTGGTTCGCGCAGCGGGTCGATGCCGAGCTGCGCGATCTTCTGACGTGCGAACCGGCAATGCCGTTCGGCGCGTTGTTCGGGGCCGTCGTCGATCGCTGTCGATCGGCGTATTCGGGGCTGGTGCGGCGGTCGCCCGCGGGGCGGCACGAACTGCCCAGTGCCGCGATGGCCTTCGTTCGCGCCCTGCCCAACAAGGTCGAGCTGGCGACCTTCGGCGACTGCGACATTCTCTATCGGCGGCGCGGCGACGAGGCGGTCGCGGTGCACGGCGATGGCGGCAACATCGCACCGTTCGAGGCGCGTACCAAGGCATTGGCCTGCTCGCTTGCTGCGAAACACCCGGGAATTTTACCCGACGACCTGTTTCAGGCGCTGCGGCCCCAACTCGTCGCGAATCGCGCCTTCATGAACGTCGATGGCGGCTATTGGGTGCTGGGCCTGCAGCCGGAAGCCATCGCACACGCCGATCGCATCGAATTGCCGCCAGACGATTGGGCCATCGCGCTGGCCAGCGACGGCTTTCTGCGGCTTGCCGATATGTTCGATCATCTCGGGCGGAGCGCGATGCTGGGGATCGAACATCGCGATCAGTTCGAGCTTTGCTATGCCGAGCTGCGCCGCCTCGAACAGGCGACAAGGTCGCTTGTCGATCATCCGCGCGTGAAAATCTCGGACGATGCCAGCTTCGCCAGGATCGATGTGCATACCAGCCAATAGATATGCATACCAATCATGTGCCAAATGGTTGAAGCTAAGGCCCGAAAAATGCTAGTGGACCTTATGCCGGTGCTGGCAGGGGCGACCGCGATCGTTTCTGGCGCCGCCGGCCGCCTTTGAATGCGACGCGGAAAGGAACGGAAATGCGAGACAAGCTTGCCGGATTGAAGGAGAGCAACGCGCCGCTCTATCTTCAATTGGCGCGCAATCTTCGCGAGCATATCGAAAGCGGCGGGGTGGAGCCGGGTGAACCGCTGCCGTCCGAGCGCGAGCTTTCGGAACGGATGGGCATGTCGCGGGTGACGATCCGCAAAGGCATTCAAAAGCTGATCGAAGAAGGCCTGCTGTTTCGCCGGCATGGTTCGGGGACCTATGTCAGCGAGCGCATCCAGGCCCGCGGCGCGACGCTCACGAGCTTTTCCGAAGACGCACGGTCGCGCGGCGACGATCCCGGCGTCGTCTGGATGATGCGGGCCTACGCCAGTGCCACCGACGAGGAGGCGTCTGCGCTGGAGGTTCCGGCCAAGACCCGGGTGGCCAGGCGCGCGCGCGTGCGCCTTGCCAATGGCGAACCGCTGGCGATCGAACACGCCGTTGTCCCGGCCGAGCTGCTTCCCGATCTGGATGCCGTGAGCGACTCGCTCTACGCGGCACTTGAGCTTGCGGGCGTCTTCCCGGTGTCCGGGACGCAGCGCATTCGTGCCGCGCTGGCAACGCCGACCGAGGCCGGCATGCTGTCGATTGCCCAAAGTTCGGAGATATTGCGCATCGAGCGCCTGACCCGCAATGCGAAGGGCATTCCGGTCGAATTCACGCGGTCGGCTTATCGCGGCGACCGATATGAGTTCGTCACCGATATCGCCGCCAATGTCGCATCGGTATCGCGGCGCGTTCCGATTGGCGCGCGCTGACGCTTGGGAAGCTGAATGTCCGAATGGCTCTGTATCGATGTCGGCTTCACCAACACGCGGATAGCCGTACGGCGACAGGGATCATTCGGACCGGTCATGCAGGTGCGAACGCTGAATGCCTGGGCCGACCGGCGATTGACCGCGAACCAGCGCCGCGATCGTTGGCTGGCCTGGCTTGGCGAAGAGCTCCAGCCGGTGCTGGCGAGCCAACCGGGAATCGCACGGATCGGCCTATGCCTGCCGGGCCCGGTCGGGAGCGACGGCGTCATTGCGGAAGCCAACTCGCTCTGGGGCGAGGCCGACGATCCCCTCACCCCGGGCCAGCTCGCGGAGCGCCTCGGCCGGCCGGTAGCGGTCCTCAACGATCTGGTGGCGACGTCGATCTGCCATGGCAGCGACCCCGGCATGGCCGGGGCACAGACCGTTCTCGTCCTCAGCGTCGGCAGCGGCATCGGCATGAAACTCTATGACTGCGAAACCGGACGCGTCGTGCTGGGCCGCGAGGGTCTCAACGGCGAAATCGGCTTTTCGGTCGTCGACGAGACACCCGATGCCGAACAAACGATCGACGGCTCGCTGCGGGGCACGCTCGGCCTCTATGCGTCGGGCAGCGGCTTCGCGCGGATGCTGCGGCGCGCCGCCGTCGCGCAGCCGCAAGCTTTCGGCCGATCGCAACTCGCCGGCAATTTGCGCCGGGACGCCCTCGATATCGCGGTTGCGGACCGGGTCGATATCAATGCCGCGGCGATCGAGGCGATCGGGTCGCAGGACGACTTCAGCTTGCAGATTCTGCAACGGTCGATCGACTATCTCGCGCGATCGCTCCACATCGTCATCCTGTTTGCCGCGCCCGACAGACTGGCGCTGGCCGGCGGTTTCGCCACCAGCATTGGCGAGACCTATCGCGCGATGCTGTGCGCGGCGCTCGCCCCGCGTCTCCGGCCCCTTTACTCCGCCCAACGGGTCGACGCGCTGGTCGGGCTCAGCCGCTATGAGGGGATGGACAATTTGATCGGCCTCGCGCGCTTCATGGACCAGGGCCCACCGGCGGTCGGCGGGGCTGCCCGTGGCTGAGACGGCGCCGATGACGCAAAACGGCATGACCGAACTCGACCGGGCGGTGCTGGACATGCCCGGCTGGATCGCGCGCGGCCGGGCGTTCCGGCTTGTCGGCTTGCTGTCGCTGCTGCTGCTGTTGTCGCTGGCGCTGCCGTGGAACGAAACCTTGCAGGTGCCGCTGACGATCGTCACCACCTCGCCGCCGAGCAGCGTTCGCGCGACCCAGTCGGGAACCCTGGTCCGGTTGGCGGTCTCGTCGGACCAGTTGGTCAGCCAGGGACAGGTCCTCGCGCAATTCGGGACGCGCGAGGAAATCGCCCAGGCGGAAACGCTGGAGCGTTCGGCCGAAGCGGCGCTCTCCGCCCTGCGCGCTGGCGACGTTCCGACCGGCCTCCCCGCGATCACCTTGGGCGGCGACGTCCAGACCGCCTACGCCGAACTGGCCAGCGCCGTCGGCGACCTCGCCGCCAGCGTGAATTTCCAGACCGACCGCGTCGATATCGAATCGCTGCGCCGCTCGCTCGTCGAACTCGAGCGCCAAACGGGCGGGTTGGCGGAGAATATCGCGCTGGCCGATACGCTCGCGGACGTTTCCGAAGCGCGGCTGAGCCGGAAAGAGGTCGGCGCCGAAAAAGGCTGGATCTCGAAAGATTCGCTCGAGAAGGCGCGCGAGGAAATGCTCGAGCGGCGACTTGGCGCCCGCGAAGCGCGCGAACGGGCGCAAGAGCAACGGGCCCAGATCGCCGAATTGCGCTCGCGGCTGGAAGGGACGCAGTTGCAGCAGGGGCGGTCCTCGACGCTCAAGCGCGAGCGCGCGGTGCAGGCGGCGGTCGACGCGCTGGCCGCGGCCCGCCGCTGGCGCGCCGATCATTCGGCCATCGCGCCCGTCGCCGGGCGGGTGAAGTTTCCCGCCGAGGTTTTTGCCGGCCAGCATGTCGAACGGGGCGCCGAACTCGCCGTGATCGTGCCGCCGCGCAGCGGTCTGAAGGCGGTCGGCATCATCCCGGCGCAGGCGCGGGGCGAAGTCGTTCCGGGCTCCGACGTGCGCCTGTCCTTCACCAGCTTCCCGGTCTCGAACTACGGCCATGTCGTCGGCAAGGTCGAGCGGACCTCCGACGTCGCCGTGCGCGGCGACTATCAGGTGGCGATCGCGCTGCCCGCCGGGCTGGTCACCTCGACGGGCTTTCGTATCCCGGTCCGCAACCGCGGCACTGCGACCGGCCGGATCACCGTGCAGCAGGGCCGCATCGCGACCGCAGTTTTCGGGGGGTTTTATGAACATCTGGGGCTGCGCTGAGCGAAGCCCGCGCGCGCGGGCCCCGCGGGCATCTTTGCCGCACCGATGAACAAGGCCGACGACGAGCCTTTGTTCAAGCTGCTCTCGGATCCGTGGATCCGGGCGCAGCTACAGCCTTATCGCCGCTATTTCGGGCAGATCTTCGCGATCATGGGGGCGACGATCGCGATAAATTTCGCGATTCCGCTGACCAATCGCGCGCTGGTCAATCAAGGCATTCTCAACAACGACGTCTGGTTCGTCGACCTCATCATGGTTTTGCAGGTCGCGATGTACCTGTCGCTGATCGGCCTGAATTCGACCCGCGCCAAGATATCGGGCCATGTCTCGAACCGGCTGGTGACGCGGATGGCGAGCGAGCATGTGATGCAGATGCTCCACCTGCCGATGCGCTTCTTTCATTCGGCTAAATCGGGCGAGTTCGTCGAGCGCGTGCGCGACCTCGACCGGGTCCAGCGCTTCGCCGCCGTCGAGGCGGTCGAGGCGCTCACCGCCTCGATTTCGATCTTTTCGCTCAGCATCCTGTTGCTGCTGGTCGATCTTTCGATCTTCCTCCTCTTTCAAGGCTCGGCGATTTGCTATCTTGCCTGGATCTATCTGATCGGTCGCCGGCGCAGGCCGATCGACGCGGCGCAGTTTCGCGAAGGGTCGCGGGCGCGATCACTGGAAATCGGCATGGTAGAGGCGGTCCAGGACATCCGCATCGCCGGCTATGAGCAAGCATCGCTGGCGGCGTGGGCCGAAGTGCAGGTCGTCGCCCTGCACACCCGGCTGAAAGCGCTGGCGATCGAACAGCTCCAGGCGTCGGGCGGACATTTCTTCACGCGCGCCGGGATGGTTCTGGTGACGATGGTCGCGGCGAAGCGCGCGATGGCGGGCGAGATCACGCTCGGCGATTTCACGATCACCTCGGTGATCATCGTCCAGCTCTATTTTCACCTCAATCAGATCCTCGCCTTCACCAACAAGCTGGAGGAAGTGCGCGCGGCGATCCATCGCACCCGCGAGATTCGGGCGCTGCACGATCAGACGGTCGCGCAGCAGGCGATCGGGCGCGCGCCGCGCGCATGGTTCCCGATCCAGCTCGACCGCGTGACCATGGCGTATCCGGAAGCGAAACGGTCGTCGATCGTCGACGTGACGCTGACCATCCCCGGCGGAGCGATGACCGCGCTGATCGGCCCGAGCGGATCGGGGAAGACCAGCATTCTCAAGCTTCTGCTGGGCCTTTACGAGCCATCGGCAGGATCGATTTCGGTGGCCGGCGAGCGGTTTGCCGAAATCGACGGAGCGCTATGGCGCGACGGGATCGGCGCCGTGATGCAGGAAGGCGCGCTCTTCGCCACGTCGATCCGCGACAATATCGCCGCCGGTCGCCCCATCGACGACGCGTGGATGACCGAGGTCATCGCGGCCGCCTGCCTCGGCGACGTCCTGCGCGATTGCGAGCGGGGGGCCGACACCCTCGTCGGTCCCGGCGGCGCGCGGCTGTCGGCGGGACAGGTGCAACGGATATTGATCGCGCGCGCCCTGTACAAGCGCCCGCGCCTGCTGCTGCTCGACGAAGCAACCAGCGCGCTGGACGGCACGAACGAAGCCGCGATCATCGAGAATATCGGCGCGCTGCTGCCCGGGTTGACCAGCGTGGTCGCCGCGCATCGGTTGAACACGATCAAGCGGGCCGAACAGATCGTCACGCTCGATCAGGGCCGCATCGTCGATATCGGCGACTCGCTGCCGCCGGGCATCGGACTGCTGTCGCTGTCCAAGGAGTGAGGCGCGACGCGCACCACGCCGGCCAAGGTCGGCGCTAGCCGATGACAATCGGACGGTTGGCGGGAAGCGGCTTCAGTTCCCAGATATGCCCCGGCTCATCGAGGATGTCGGCGTAGCTTTCCTGCCATTCGCAATCGGGGTCGGCCTGCTCATATTTGCGATAGCGCTCCGCGCGCGCCGCCTCGGAAACGCTCGAGAAATGCAGGATGCGCAGCCGGGTTCTGATCCAGTCGCGCTGGGCAATCTGCTCGGGCACCGGCTCGAAATGCAGCCGCTCGTTTGGCAGCGAATAGCCCGGGCGGTAGGCGAACAGGCGATAGACCCACAGCTTGTTCCGGTCGAAATGGTTCGCATCGCCGATCATCCGCAACACCTCGAGGCCATAGCATTTGTCGGGATCGGCCGCGGTCTGCAAAAAATCGGTCAGCAACGGCGCGTCGCTGTCGGGGATCAGTTCGTCGACGTCGAGCCAGAGAATCCAGCGCGGGGCGAAATCGGCACAGGCCTCGATAAGCCGGGTGCGGTTCCCGAAATCGTCCCAGCCGGTGAAATCGGGTCGCACCGGGTTCGTCAGCACCCGTTTGACCAACGGCTCGCCCTCGAGCAGTTCGCGGGTGCGGTCGGTGCTGCCGTCGTCGAGCGCGATCACCGAAGCCCCCAGCATGCGCATGCAGCGAAAAAACGCGTCGAGATAAGGCTCGCCGTTCCGGATCGGAACCAGGCAGAATAATGGTGCGGTCTCGGTATCGTTCATATCGTCACTCGAAAGACCTTCGCCGGCGCTGCGCCCTGCCGCGGCGACCGGTTTCAAGCCTGTCCCTCCAGGCAATAATCGACATAGGCATGGGTCGCAATCAACTCGGGATGACCGAAGGATTTCGAAACGAAAACGGGCTCGCCGTCGTTGCAACCGTCGTTGAGAAAGCTCCCGCCATCGAGCATCGCGGTAAAACGCCTGATCGCATCTTCGAGCGGCGACAGGAATGCGCCGCCGCGCCCCGTTCCCGCGAAGCGCGATGTTCGCATGTCGTCCGAGATGACATGCGGTGCAAATATAGGCTTGTCCGATGCCGCATTGGACTGGACTTCGCCTGCCGCCGGCAGGTCGGTCGCCGGCCCCGCGGCCGGCGCCGGTTCGAGGCCCAGCAAGGCGAGCAAGGCGCCCAGCGCCTCCTCGATCGCCGGCACCGGGGTTTCGGCGGTGGACCGGAAACCCGGCTCGCCTGCCACCGCCGCATCGAGCGCCGCCAGCGCGCTGCGGACCCGGTCGGCGTTGAGCCGGCAGCATACGCCGAAATAGAGGTAGAGCGCGCGCTCGCGGGTCTCCAGCCACAAGGCGTCCAGCGCGATTTGGCGCGTATCGTCGGCCTGCTGCAGACGAGCCAGCACACGCAGCGCAATCGCGGCGTCGCTATAATCGAATTCATTGATCGGCATATATTTTCCATCGCATCGGTCCGCCCAATCAGGCTCGCTTTGTTGCATAGAAAAGCACAAACCGATAGCCTGACGGCGGATGAAACGGCAGGCGCGAACACCAGCATGCAAAGACAGACAAGCCCTGACGATTTCCGCCTCGAGGTTCTGGAACGCGACGGCCACGCCTGTGTGATATGCGGCGCTGACACCCGCGACGTGCATCATATTTTCGCCGACGCGCTGTGGGACGACGGTGGCGATTTTGCCGCCAACGGGGTCGCGCTGTGCGCCGAACACCGGGCCGACGCGCTCGCGACCATCCTGCCGGTCGAAACCTTGCTCGACCGCGCCGGCCTTACCGAGCGCCCGCTGCCGCCGCAGCTGCATGCCGTCGAAAAATATGATCGGTGGGGCAATCCGCTGCTGGCCGACGGCCGCCGGGCGCGAGGCGAGTTGTTTTTCGAGCCGGCGGCCCAGCAATGGCTCGCCCGCGGGCAGATGCTGGGCTGCTTTACCGCGTGGGTCAAATATCCGCGCACCTATGTCCTGCCATGGTCCGATACGATCGGCGAGGGCGACCGGCGGCTGGCGTCACTGGCGCCGCTGTCCGGGGAACAGGTCGTGGTGACCGAGAAGATGGATGGCGAAAACGTCTCGCTCTACCGCGACTTTCTGCACACGCGGTCGGTCCGGCGGATCGCCCATCCCAGCCGCGAATGGCTGAACCATTTCTGGGAAAGCGTTCGCGGGCAGATCCCCGAAGACTGGCGGATTTGCGGTGAATATCTCTACGCGAGCCACACCGTATCCTACGACGCGCTGCCCAGCTATTTCCTCGCCTTTTCGGTCTGGAACGAGCGAAATATCTGTCTGTCCTGGCCCGATACGCTGGCATTCCTCGCCGAATTGGGAATCGAGCCCGTGCCCGCCCTCTACGCCGGACCGCTCGATCAGCAGGCGATTCACCGGGCGTGGCGGGAAAAGGAAGGACAAAGCGAGGGATATATCGTCCGATCCGCGGGCGAGATTCCGTACCGGCGTTTCCGGCATCTCGTCGGGAAATATATCCGCGAAAGCTATGTGCAGAGCGAGCCGGTCAAAGAGAATATGCGCACCGGCGCCGCCATTCGGAAAAATGCGCTGGGATAAGCAGCGCGCGACGCCGCGATCTTCAACCGGCGCGATCCGCGCAGAACGGCTCGGCGTAACGCCTTACAGCGTAGCGGCGGCGATCGAGATGGCACCCAACGACGGCGCCGGTGTCTCACTCTCGCGCGTCTCGACGTCGGTCATGCGTTCGATCTGAAAGCCATTGCCGTCCATGGTCCCGGACAGGAACCAGATATTGCCGTCGCTTCCCGCCGAAACCGCTCGGACGAACGACCGGTCGGGCTTGTAGAAACAGCGGCGACAGTCGGCATCCAGCCCGCATTCGCGAAACGTGCCGGCGCCGTCGCGACTGAGCCGCCAGGCTTCGCCCTTGGTGCTCACGCTCCATGCCGACCCGTCGGGCGCGCCAGCGATGCTGATCGCAGCGGCCGGCGGCGGCAGCAGGAACCAGCGCTCTTGGTCGTCATCCCAGCGCCGCACTTCAAGCCCGCCATAGCGTTTTGCACCGCCCAGCAGCCACAGCGTACCGTCGCGACCCTCGCTGATGCCGATGGGATCGAACCCGATCTCCTCGTCCCGCCAGGCGCCGCCTCCCAACCGTGTCAGCACACCGTCGCAGGCAATCCAGCATCCGTCTTCGCCGCCGCCGATCACCGGGCGGCTGCCCGTTGCGGTCGTGCGATGGAACAGCTCCCATCCATCCGCGGAGCGGCGCCAGACGCCGAATTCCGATCCGGCCGCCGCGTCGCCAGCGGGCGGCGCGCGGCGCTTTGCGAGAACCCAGACGTCATTCCCGCGCGCCGAGACGCTCACCTGCATCGCCAGCCAGTCGGCATCGAAATCGAGCCGTTGATGCTGGCCCGTACCGGTCAGGGTGAACAGGCCGCCTTCCGCATCGACGGCATAGAGGAGCGACGTTGCCGGATCGGGCCGGCCATGAAGCTCGGCAGACAATTTCGCGGGGTCGGGACTATAGGTGTGAGCGTGGTCATGCGCATGGCCATCTCCGTGATCGTGTCCATGCCCGTGCCCATGATCGTGAGCAAGGTCATGCGCCGCGACGCGAACCACGTCTCGCTGGCGCGGCACGGCTTTGGTGTCGAGAGGATTCATGGCCGACCTCCATATCTCGCGGAGTTTATGACATCTGTGTAACCTCGACATCATCTGGTATGCAATTGAAAAGTCCAATCGCAAGACAATCGCCAAACCAATTCGTTTTGCAGCCTTTTTCCGCGCTGTCATAAACTGGGCTTTACAATCTCGAAAACCGCCGTCTATCCTCACCATAGGATCACAAGGAAGCTCGAAACCAGCTTTGCCTCCCGGCTTGGAAAGGTATTAGGAACGTGTCGACAACCAGAATCGCAGGCGAGTGGAAGCTTTACCTTTCGACGATCGACTCGGCATCCGGAGCGCCGAACCTTGACGCGCCTTTCGATTCCACTCTCCATGTCCTCGTCGCCAATCGCGCGGGGGTCGAAGCACGGCTCCTTTTCGGGGGCAAGGAGGTCGTCGTGAAAGGCTCCACGCGGCCCGGCACGCCTTCGGTGATCACATTCGACGAATGCGACGCCGACGGCAATCCGATCGACGATGGTTTCGAGGCCATCCTGTATGTGCCGCCGTGGCGGCCCAACATCGATTATGATTTCGACATTCTCTGCGGCACCGCCGTGATCGGCGAGAAATCCGTCCTCGGCGACGACAGCACCCGCTCGCGGGTGCTCGCCGTCACTGGCCTGCAGACCGCCGAATGAGCGGGCTGGTCATCGAACGGCCCGAAAAGGCCGACAAGAAGGTCGATATCGACCGCCTCGAACGGGCTTTCGAGCGATCGCTGCTCCGCCTCGTCGGGTCGCCCTACCGCTTTGGCGGGCGCGGCAAGACCGGCATCGATTGTTCGAGCGTTATGATGCGCGCCATTCGCGAGGCGCTGCGCATCAACGTGGCCGATCTGCGGTGGATGACCGCCGACCAGATCGGGCGGGGCCGTCGTCAGCTGACGGTCGAGATGCCCGATCCCGAACCGACCAACCGCTGCGCGCTCGGCTTCTTCGATTGGGACGAGGACGGCATCTACGAACATATGGCTGCACGGCTGATCGACGGGTCGTGGGTATGGGCTTCGTCCACGGTCGGACAGGTCGTGCACGTCGACGAGGAAGCGCGTCACCGCTGGCGCCGCCAGTGGCGCGAAATAGAAGGCTCACTTTATGGCCCAACAAGCACTTTACGACTTATCAACTGGACCGGCTGGCACTCTTAAGGAGCGCTCGCTGGCAGGGGAGAAGATATGGGTCTGGATGGACATATCCGGTACCTGCAACCTCACGTGCCGTGATTGCTACACCAAGCAATCGCACGAAGCGGTCCTCGTGTCGGTCGAGGGGTTTCGAGAAACGCTTGAGAAATTTGCCGAGAGCGGCGCGGCTTTCCAGAAGCTGCATCTGAACTGGCGCGGCGAACCGACGACGAACAAGCGGCTGCCGATCCTGCTCGGTCTGCGCAACGAAATCATGCCCGGGGTGCCGATCGAGTTTCACACCAACGGCACGTTGCTGACGAAGAAAAACAGCGCCGCGATCATCGCCCAGACGATCCCCGAGGACCTCATCTACGTGTCCATCGATGGTGGCTGCCGCGAGGCGCATGAGGCCAATCGCGGCGAAGGAACGTGGGATCCGACGCTCGCCGGGCTCGAAATGCTGCTCGATGCACGCGATGCCGCCCCCGAAGCACAGCGCCCCCATCTCGGTATTTACGAGATATTCTACGATCGCCGCACGCGGTACGACAGCGAGTTGATGCGACTGTCGAAACGCTGCGCCAGCTGGATGCGCGTCAATGTCATCCAGACGGGGGGAGAAGAGCGTCCTTTCTCTTACCTTACCACGCCGCAGGGGCCGTGTTTCTGGGCGGGCAATGCGCTGTGCATCACCGCGCGCGGCGATGTCCACGTCTGCCTGCTGTCGTTCCGGCCCGACGGCCGCGTCGGCAATATCTTCCGCGACGATTTGTCCGACATCGTCGGCAACGCGCGCGACTTTCGGCAGCGGATCGCCGACAAGGGCCGCGACAACATCTCGCACTGCAAGGGATGCCAGAAAACCGAAGGCACGGTGGATGAGCCCGAGTGACTATGCTGCGCGCACCGGGTTCGATCGCGAGCCGCCGTTTGCGATAGCGGCGGCGGAAGGAAGCTTTGTCCAGGACCGCGAAGGCCAGCACTATCTGGACCTGACGTCGGGCTGGAACGTCGTCAACGCCGGGTGGAACAACCCCGAAATATGGCAAGCCGCGCTCGAAGCGGGATTGCGCAACCCGTTCCGGCCGTCCTGGTGCGACGACGACCGGTTCGATGCGCTGACGCAGCGGATCGCCGCGATCGCCCCCGGCCGGCGGATCATTCCTTCCTGTTCGGGCAACGAAGCCGTCGACAATGCCCTGAAACTGGCCCGGCTGGTGACCGGCCGCGCCGGCGTGATCTGCATCGAAGGCGCGTATCATGGCAGCGGCACCGGCGCGTCGCTGGCGACCGGCTATCACGTCCCGCATCTCGAAGCGCTGGACCTGCAAGGGCTTCGCCTGACGCTACCCCGGCCTTCACAGCCGGGCGCCCTCGAACAGGCCGAAAGCGCCATTCGTGCGTTCGAGCCGGGGGGCGCGATCGTCTTCGAAACCGTGCGCACCAACATGGCGTGCGAGGCCGTACCGCAAGCGTTCCGCGACATGCTGCGCCGCGTCGCGAGCGAGCTGGGACTGGTATTGATCTGCGACGAGATCGGGACCGGAATCAATCGCCTCGGCAGCCCTTTTTCGTCGCTCGACGGCGACGGCGCCGCCGCCCCGGATATCATCCTGACGGCCAAGGCGCTGACCAACGGCCTTTATCCGCTGTCGCTTTGCCTGGTCCGCGAGCGATTGATGCGACATGTCGACATGTCCTATTTTTCCTCGACCTATGGCGGCATGCCCGCGGGCTGCGCCGCGGCGGTCGCGACGCTCGATTATCACGCCGAACATACTCTGGGCGCGCGCGCCATCGCCGGCGGACAGGCTCTTGCCGCAGGGATCGAACAGCATGTGCTCGATATCGATGGCGTCCGCTCGCTCGAAGGCGCCGGCCTCGAACGCGCCCTCCATCTCGACTGGATGGCGCTCGGCCGCCGCGGCCTGTCGCCGTTCCAGATGCTGGCGAAGCTGCGCGATCAGCGTGTCTTTGCCACGCTGTCGCCCGGCGAAGACCATCTGATGCTGCTGCCTCCCCTCACGACGCCGCACGAGGCGCTCGTCGATGCCGCCGTCGCGATCGGCAAGGTCTTGCGCAACTGATCGGGACGATGTGCCGACCACAAGTGGTAGGATAAATGGTCGGGGGACCGTGCAATTGCCATCTCGAGGTTCGGACCTTGCCCGATCACGGCGAAGAAATGGCGCACCCGAAGGGATTCGAACCCCTGGCCTCTGCCTTCGGAGGGCAGCGCTCTATCCAGCTGAGCTACGGGTGCCGGTAGAGCGCGGCCTCTAGCAAGAGCCGCGGCGGGCAGCAATGGTCTATCGACCCTGGCGCGCCGATGTGCCAAGCGGCGGCGCAGGCAGCGGGGATATTGCGTGAAGCCTTCCGAACCAAGCTGGCCGATGGCCGCCGACCTCTATGGCGAGATGCAGCTGGAAACGCGGCCGCCCGCGACGCGGCGCTGGCGCGACTATCTACCCGGCGTGCTCGTCACCGCCATCGCCGCGCTCGCCGCGGCGTGGCTCGCCGATCATTATGCCGCGCCGCTGGTGCTGATGGGGCTGCTGATCGGCCTTGCGCTCAGCTTCCTGTCGCAGGACCGCCGCACCCACGCCGGGCTCGACCTGATGTCGCAGACCGCGCTCAGGATCGGCATCGTCCTCGTCGGGGCGCGGATCACCGCGGCGCAGCTCGCAGAGCTCGGGCCGCTGCCCTTTGCGCTGCTCGCCGCGATCATGGTCGCGGTGATCGTCGTCACCGTCGCCAGCGCGCGGCTGTTCGCGCAGGACCGCCACGCCGCGCTGCTCGCCGGCGGCGCCACCGCGATCTGCGGCGCGTCGGCGGCGCTCGCGCTCTATTCGCTGATCGGCGACAAGCGCGTCGACCAGGCGCGCTTCACGCTCACCCTCGTCGGCATCACCGTCGCCAGCGCGCTCGCGATGACGCTCTATCCGGTGCTGGCCGCCGAGCTTGGCCTGACCGACGCGCAGGCGGGGTTCCTGATCGGCGCGTCGATCCACGACGTCGCGCAGGCGATCGGCGGCGGCTTTTCCTTTTCGCCGCAGGCTGGGGAGGTGGCGACGATCGTCAAGCTGACCCGCGTCGCGCTGCTCGCGCCGATGCTGATCCTCGTCGCGATGTGGCTGGCGCGCGGCGGCGAGACCGGCCGCGCCCGCATCCCGCTGCGCCTGCCGTGGTTCATCCTCGGCTTCCTCGCGGTCGTCGCCGTCAATTCGCTCGTCGCGCTGCCGGTCCGTGTGCAGGACGCGGCGGGAACGGCGGCGCAGGCGCTGCTGCTGCTCGCGATCGTCGCGACCGCGATGAAGGCGCAGCTCCACCTGCTGCTCGATCAGGGCTGGCGCAGCTTCGCGCCGATCGTCGTCGCGACGGTGACCAGCTTCCTGCTGTCGCTCGGCGCGGCGCTCTTGCTGTGACGGCGTGACGTCACAATCCATCTCCCCTCCCTGCAAGGGGAGGGGAATCAGGTAGAGCTTTTCGGCAGCGCCCAGCTGACCGTCAGCTGCGTCGCGCGGCGTGGGATGTCGAGCTTTGCCTCGCTGAAATTGACCTTTTCGTTCGGCGGCAGCATGCGGACCGGCGGCTTGATCGTCCAGCTATAGACGATCGTCCCCTGCGCATCGCGCAGCTCGGCCAGGATCGGCGGCACCCGCTGTTCGCGATCGGTCGGGTTGATGATCACTCCCGAGGCGGCGAAATAGATGGTGCCGTCGGGCAGTTCGCGATGATCCTGGTTCGGCGGCAGCTCGATCACCAGGTCGGGCTCGCCCGCCATGCCCGGCAGGCCCAGCCCCGCGGCCCAGCCCGGCAGGCCGAAATAATAAAGCCCGCCAGTGGCGGCGACCATCAGCACCGCGGCCACCGCGGCGACGATCGTCCAGCGCTTCGCCGGGTTGCGGCGCGGACGGCGGAACGGCAGCGGCGCGTCAGTCGCCACCGGCGGCGGCGCGCGCGGCGCGGGATCGGGGGCGGCGGCAAAGGCGGGCGGCGGCGGCACCGGCTCGGCGACCGGCGGGCGCGGCGGCGGAACGTCGGCTGGCGGCGCGACCGTCGCCGGTGCAGAAGACGAAGTGGGCGGGGCGGGCGGCGGCGGCGCCTCGGCGCCCGACGGCGCGCCCAGATCCAGCATCGCAGGTTCCTGGAACCAGCTGTGGCGGCAATTGGCGCAGCGCACAGTGCGCCCGTTCGGCCCGATCGCGGTATCGGGGACGACATAGCGCGTGTGGCAGGAAGGACAGGCGAGGATCATGGGGTTCCTCTAAACACGCTGATTCGCGGCGTTGCAAGCGCCGCGTCGCTTGCCCTTCGCTTCGCGCAGGCCCTAAGCGCTTTACCTCGCCCGGCTGGCGTGTAACAGGCTGCGCATGAGCGGCGAGGCTCCCCACTTCCGCGCAGCGGCCGAAGCGCGACACCGCGCCGCGATGACGCCATGACGGAGGGCGGCGGTCCGCGCCCCGGCGGCGCGATGGTCGAATTCAACGGCGTCGGGCTGCGTTACGGCCCCGACGCCGAAATCCTCTGCGACATCAGCTTCAATCTCCAGCCGGGCAGCTTCTATTTCCTCACCGGGCCGTCGGGCGCGGGCAAGACGTCGCTGCTCAAGATGCTCTACCTCGCGCAGCGCCCGAGCCGCGGCATCGTCCGCCTGTTCGGCGAGGATCTGGTCGCGATGCCGCGCCACCGCCTGCCCGGCTTTCGCCGCCGCATCGGGGTGGTGTTCCAGGACTTCCGGCTGATCCCGCATTTGAGTGCGCGCGACAATATCGCGCTGCCGCTGCGCATCGCCGGGGTCGGCGAAGAGGATCTGTCGGGCCCGGTCGGCGAAATGCTGAGCTGGATCGGGCTCGCCGACCGCGCCCACGCCCGCCCCGCGACGCTGTCGGGCGGCGAGCAGCAGCGCGTCGCGATCGCGCGCGCGGTGATCGCGCGCCCGCAGCTGCTCGTCGCCGACGAACCGACCGGCAACGTCGACCCCGACATGGCGATGCGCCTGCTCGGCCTGTTCGAAGCGCTCAACCGGCTCGGGACGACGGTCGTCGTCGCGACCCACGACATCCACCTGATCAGCCGGATCGACAATGCGCAGATGATGCGGCTCGAAAAGGGGCGTCTCGCCGACCCGACCGGCGCGCTGCGCTATCCCCCCAATCGATCGTGACGCATCGCCGATGATCATCCCGCGCGTCCCCGTCCAGCACCGCCGCCTGCTCCCCGACCGCCGGCTGTCGGGTCCGACGCCGTGGATCATCGCGATCCTGATGATGCTGACCCTGCTCGCCGCCGCCGCCGGCGTCGGGCTGGCGCGCGCCGCGAACGGCATCGGCGACGCGATCGCCGGGCGGGTGACGGTGCAGATCGTCACCGCCAACCCGGTCACCCGCGCCGAACAGGCGAGCGCGCTGCGCCGCGCCGCCGCGGCGCAGCCCTATGTCCGCGCGGCGCGAACGGTCGAGCAGGAGGAACTCCGCGCCACCCTCGGCCAGTGGTTCGGCAGCGAAGCGAACGGCGCGGGGGGCGACGACCCGGTGCTGCAATCGCTGCCGCTGCCCGCGCTGGTCGACATCGATTTCGTCGGCAGCGAGCGCGACGCGCCGCTGCGCCAGCTGCGCGCGCTGGTCGCTGCCGAAGCGCCGGGAGCGCGGATCATTCCGCATGCCGAATGGCTGGGGCCGGTGGCGCAGCTGATCCGGTCGCTGGCGTGGATCGCCGGCGCGCTCGTGCTGCTGATGACGCTGGCGAGCGCGGCGGTGGTGATCATGACCGCGCGCGCTGCGCTCGCAACCCATTTTCCGACGATCGAAATGCTGCACCTGATCGGCGCCACCGATCGCCAGATCACCCGGCTGTTCCAGCGGCGCATCGCGATCGACACCGCCTATGGCATCGCGCTCGGCACGGTCGTCGCGGCGGCGCTGTTGCTGCTGGTCAGCTGGCAATGGTCGGGGGTCACCGCCGGGCTGGCGGCGACCGCGTCGCTCGGCGCCTGGGGCTGGGCGCTCTTGCTGGCGCTGCCGCTATTGGCTATCGCGCTGGCAGCCCTGACGGCGCGCCAGACCCTGCTCGCCGCGCTCAAGAAGATTTTATGATCAAGCGCCTCTTGTCTCTCCTGTTCCTGGCGTGGGTGCTCGGCTTTGCCTGGTTCGCCCTGTTGCCGCCGCTGCCCGCCGCGCCGCAAAAGACCGACGCGATCGTCGTGCTCACCGGCGGGCCGGGACGGATCGACCGCGCGCTCGAACTGCTCGAGGCCGGACAGGCGAAGCGGGTGCTGATCAGCGGCGTCGCGCGCGAGGTGAAACCGCGCGAACTCGCCGCCGAATACAAGCGCCCGCTGCGGCTGTTCGACTGCTGCATCGCGCTGGGGTTCGAGGCCGAGGATACGCGCTCGAACGCGACCGAAGTCGCGACCTGGGTTGCGCGGCGCAACTACCAGACGGTGCGGCTCGTCACCACCGACTGGCACATGCGCCGCGCCGAATATGAAATCGGCCGCGCGGTCGGCGACAAGGTGACGATCGTGCCCGACGCGGTGCGCAGCGAGCCCAATTTCGCCACGCTGTTTCGCGAATATCACAAATATCTGGCGGGGCTGGCCGGCGGCCTGCTCGGCCTCTGAGCCCGATCGCCGATGCGCTACACCATCGCCCTTGTCCGCTCGATCCTGTTCTGGATCGCCTTCGTTCTGATGAGCAGCCTCTGCTCGATCGGCGCGATCGTCTCGCTGCCGGTCTCGCACCACGCGACGATCTTTTTCGTCCGCGTCTGGGCGCGCTCGCACCGCCTGTTCTGCCGCTTCCTGCTCGGCCAGACGATCGTCGTCGACGGCACCATGCCTGACGCGCCGGTGCTATATGTGTTCAAGCATGAATCGGCGTTCGAGACGATCGAGCAGCCGATGCTGTTCCGCCATCCCGCGGTCTTCGCCAAGGAAGAATTATTCTCGATCCCCGTCTGGGGGAAAGCGGCGAGCTTCTACGGCCTGATCCCGGTCGATCGCGACGGCGGCGGCAAGGCGATGCGCGCGATGCTCGGCGCCGCCAAGGCCGCGCTCGCCAAGGGCCGGCCGCTGGTGCTGTTCGCCGAGGGTACGCGCGTCCCGCATGGCGAGGCGCCGCAGCTGCGCCCCGGTTTCGCCGGAATGTACCGCCTGCTCGGCATCGACGTCATTCCCGTCGCGGTGGACAGCGGCCTCGCCTATCCGCCGCGCAAGTGGGTCAAATGGCCCGGCACGATTACCTACAAGATCGGCGAGACGATCCCCGCCGGCCTGCCGCGCGACGAAGCCGAGGCGCGGGTGCGCGTGGCGATCAACGCGCTCAATCCGCCGGCGGCATTGCTGGAAGCCTGACCGTCGCCCCCGCGAAAGCGGGGGCCGCTGGCCACGTTGCGCTACATCGAAAGCGGTCCCCGCCTTCGCGGGGACGACGGATATTCCTAATGCCGCCGCCCGAAATCGGGCGCCGGATCGTCCTGACCCTCGGCGATGATCGAGCGCCTTATAGCCCGCGTCCGCGTGAACCAGTCCTCCAGCTTGGCGGCATCGCCGCGGCGGATCGCCTGCTGCAGCACCGTCAGATCCTCGTTGAAGCGCTGCAGGGTCGCGAGCACCGCATCCTTGTTGGCGAGGAAGACGTCGCGCCACATCACCGGGTCGCTCGCCGCGATGCGCGTGAAGTCGCGGAAACCGCCCGCCGAATATTTGATCACCTCGCTCTCGGTGACCTCTTCCAGCTCGCTCGCGGTGCCGACGATCGTATAGGCGATGAGGTGCGGCAAATGGCTGGTGACCGCGAGCACCATGTCGTGGTGCGCGGCGTCCATGACGTCGACCTTCGCGCCGAGCGCTTCCCAGAAGCCGGTGAGCGCCGCCACCGCGGCGGCGGGCGCGTCGGCATCGGGGGTGACGATGCACCAGCGGCCGTCGAACAATGACGCAAAGCCCGCCGCTGGCCCGCTATTCTCGGTCCCCGCCACCGGGTGCGCCGGGATCACGACATGACCGGGCAGCGCCGCGCGCAGCGCCGCGCCGACCCCCGCCTTCGACGATCCGACGTCGGAGACGATGACCCCGCCCCGCAATCCCGCCGCCGCCGCGCGCGCCGCATCGGCCATGCCGCCGACAGGTACCGCAAAGATGACGAGGTCGGCCTCGGCGACCGCTGCGACCGGATCGTCGGCGACGGTGTCGCAGAGGCCGAGCGCGCGCGCGACATCGCGCACGTCGGCGCTGGCGTCATAGCCGGTGACCGCCACCTGCGGCAGCCGGTCCTTGACCGCGCGCGCAATCGACGAGCCGATCAGGCCCAGCCCGACAATCGCGACGCGTGCGATGGCCATCAGCCGTTCAGCGCGGCGCGGATCGCCGCCGCCAGTCCGCGCGTTTCGTCCTCGGTGCCGATCGTCATACGCAGCGCATTCGGCAGACCCTGCCCCGGCAGCCAGCGGACGATATAGCCTGCGTCCATCAGCCGCTGGTACATCGTCTCGGCGCTGACATCGCCTTCGAACAATGTCAGCAGGAAATTGCACGCCGACGGGACGACACGGAGGCCGTGGTTGCCCAGGCTTTCGAGTTCGCCCGCCAGCCAGGCGCGCCATTTGGCGTTATGGTCGCGGCTGGCGGTGACGAAATCGGTATCGCCGATCGCCGCGATCGCCGCCGCCTGTCCGGCGCGCGTCACGTTGAACGGCAGGCGGATGCGGTGCAGCGCCGCAATCACCTCGGCGCTGGCATAGCCCCAGCCGATGCGCTCGGCGGCGAGGCCGTGGATTTTCGAAAAGGTCCGCGTGACGAAGACATTGGGCTGGGTCTTGGCCAGCTCCAGCCCGCCGTCGTCCTCGTTCGGCGCCAGATATTCGGCATAGGCCTGGTCGATCACGAACAGCACGTCCTTCGGCAGCCCGGCGTAAAGCCGCGCCACCTCCTCCTTCGACGCCAGCGTGCCAGTCGGATTGTTCGGATTGGCAAGATAGACGACGCGCGTCCGGTCGGTCACCGCGGCGAGCAGCGCATCGACGTCGGTCGCATAGTCGCGGTCGTCGGCCTCGACCGGCACCGCGCCGACCCGGCGCGCCGCAATCTCATAGACCGCGAAACCATAGCGGACATAGAGGATTTCGTCGCCGGCCCCGGCATAGGTGCCCGCGGCGAGGTGGAGCAGCTCGTCCGAGCCGTTGCCGCAGATCACCCGCGCCGGATCGAGACAGTATGTCGCCGCGATCGTCTCGCGCAGTGCGTTCGAACCCGGATCGGGATAGCGCGACAGTGCATCGGCCGCCCCCTGCGCTGCGGCAAACGCCGCGCGCGCCTTGTCGCCGGTGCCGAGCGGATTCTCGTTCGCGCTCAATTTGATCAGCGGACGGCCGTCGGCGCCGGCCGACTTGCCGGGAACATAGGGGGCGATGCCGCTGATCCACGGCTTCGGGGTGAGGGTCGGGGTCGTGTCCGTCATGCCGCGGCGTTTAACGGCTGTGCGCGCCAAGTCCAGCGCCCAGTCCCGCACGTTGACAGCGTCCCCGCGCCCGCTTAGCCCCGCGCGAACCATGGCGAGCCTGCTCCACCAGATCCAGCACCAGGGCGTGACGCTCGATGCGCCGCTGCCGCTCGACAGCGGGCAGGCGCTGCCGTCGGTGACGATCGCCTGGCAAAGCTATGGCGCCCTGAACGCCGACAAATCGAACGCGGTGCTGATCTGCCACGCGCTGACCGGCGACCAATATGTCGCGAGCGACCATCCGGCGACCGGCAAGCCCGGCTGGTGGGCACGCATGGTCGGCCCCGGCAAGCCGATCGACACCGACCGCTTCCACGTCATCTGCGCCAACGTGCTCGGCAGCTGCATGGGATCGAGCGGCCCCGCTTCGCCCGACGCGGCGACCGGCGCCCCGCTCGGCATGGCCTTTCCCGTCATCACCGTCGGCGACATGGTGCGCGCGCAGGCGATGCTGCTCGATCATCTCGGCATTGCGCGGCTGCATGCGGTGGTCGGCGGATCGATGGGCGGGATGCAGGCGCTCGCCTGGGCCGCCCACTATCCGGGCCGCATCGGCGCGGCGATCATCATCGCCAGCGCGGCGCGCCATTCGGCGCAGAATATCGCCTTCCACGAGGTCGGGCGACAGGCGATCATGGCCGACCCCGACTGGCAGGACGGCCAATATTATGGCAGCGCGCGCGCGCCGACCAAAGGCCTCGCCGTCGCGCGGATGGCGGCGCACATCACCTATTTGTCCGAAGCCGGGCTGACCGAGAAATTCGGCCGCCGCCTCCAGGCACGCGACATCAAGAGCTTCGGCTTCGACGCCGATTTCCAGGTCGAATCCTACCTTCGGCATCAGGGGCTCGCGTTCACCGACCGCTTCGACGCCAACGCCTATCTCTACATCACCCGCGCGATGGATTATTTCGACCTCGCCGATCCGCACGACGGCCGCCTCGCCGGCGCCTTCGCCAGCGCAAAGAACGTCCGCTTCACCCTCGTCAGCTTCGACACCGACTGGCTCTATCCGACCGCCGAATCGCGCCGCATCGTCCAGGCGCTGCAAAGCGTCGGCGCCGCGGCGAGCTTCGTCGAGCTGTCGGCGCCGTTCGGCCATGACTCGTTCCTGCTCGATGTGCCCGCGCTCGACCGCCTCGTCGCCGGCGCCCTCGGCGGGGGGCAGTGACGCCATGACATTGCGCCCCGACCTTGCGATCATCGCCGCGGCAGTTCCCGCGGGCGCGCGCATTCTCGACGTCGGTTGCGGCGACGGCACGCTGATCGCCGCGCTGCGCGCCGCCGGAGTCGATGCGCGCGGGCTCGAGATCGATCCCGCCAACGTCACCGCGGCGATCGCGCGCGGGCTGTCGGTGGTGCAGGGCGACGCGAACCGCGACCTCGGCGACTATCCCGATGACGCCTTCGACTATGCGATCCTGTCGCAGACGCTGCAGACCACCGAGCGCCCCGACAAAATTGTCGACGAGCTGCTGCGCATCGCGCCGCGCGCCTTCGTCAGCTTCCCCAATTTCGCGCATTGGCGCATCCGCCTCGCGCTGCTGTGGGGCGGACGGATGCCGGTGACGCGGCTGCTGCCGGTGGCGTGGTACGAGACGCCGAACATCCACCATGTCACGGTCAGCGATTTTCGCGACCTTGTCGGCGCACGCGGCATCGCGGTGGAAGGCGCCTGGTATCTGACCGGCGACAAGCCCGCGAGCGACGCCGCGGCAAGCTGGCGCGCCGAACATGCGATTTTCCTGATTTCGCGGGGCTGACCGGCTTTCGCCGGTGGTTAATCCCGCTTCATCAGCCCGTTGGCGACGAAATCATTCGCGATCCGCGCGATCTCCGAAATATCGGCGTCTTCGTCCCACAGGCCATAGCGCATACCCAGAAACACGTTCATGCCGCCGATCGCCCAAGCATGGATTTCGCTGACGTCGGCGCGGATCTCGCCGCGCGCAGCCCCCGCCTCCAGCCGCTGGCGCACGCGCGCCACCGTCGTTTCATAGTGGCGGCGATAGCTCGCGTAATCGACGAACTCGGCCTCGTCGATGATCCGGTAGATTTCCTTATGCTCGCGCACGAAGCCCAAAAAGGATTCGAGCCCGATGCGTTCGGCGCTGATCTCGTCGGGCGCCGCCTGCACCAGCGGCGTCACATGGTCGCGCAGTTGCTCGCTCATATAGCGGACGAGCGCCTGGAAGATTTCGTCCTTCGAATCGAAATAGGTATAGAAACTGCCGAGCGCGGTGCCGGCGCGGCGGGTGATCGCGCTGATCGACGCTTCGTGAAACCCGCGCTCGCCGAATTCGACCGCCGCCGCGTCGAGCAGCTTGCGCAACGTCTTGCGTCCGCGCTCGGTGCGCGGCGTCTTGTCGCGGGCGCCCGCCTCGACGTCGGCGTCCCCGTCGGATGATCGCGGTTGATGATCCATGGCTGCCTTTGCGCTCCCCGCTCCGTTCGGCCCGGCGTTTCCCCGCCATCGTGGCATTTCCGCACCACTGGCAAGCAAAAAACGCGGCGCCCGCATATTCCAAGTTGAAACTTGGTTCACCTTTCATTATTGGCAGACGCGCGGCTTGGCAAGCACCGGGTCCAAGAAAAACATCGAAGGGCGACGAGGGGTCGCCCGCGACATGGGAGAAGATCATGCGTCCTTTCGTCCGCCGGCTGCGCCGGGCCGTCTTCGCGAGCAGCGCGCTCGGCCTGCTCGCCTTTGCCCCGCCCGTCCACGCGCAGGACGCCGCCGATCCGGTCGCAAGCGCCGATGACAGCGACGGCGACATCATCGTCACCGCACGCCGCCGCGACGAACGGCTGATCGACGTGCCGATCGCGGTCACCGCGATCTCGGGCGCCGCACTCGAAGCCGCCGGCGCGATCGACATCACCGACGTCCAGAATCAGGCGCCGAACGTCACGCTCGAAAATTCGCGCGGCACCAATTCGACCCTCACCGCCTTCATCCGCGGCGTCGGCCAGCAGGATCCGGTGCCGGGGTTCGAGGCCGGGGTCGGCATCTATCTCGACGACGTCTATCTCAACCGGCCGCAGGCGGCGGTGCTCGACATCTACGACGTCGAGCGGATCGAGGTGCTGCGCGGGCCGCAGGGCACGCTCTATGGCCGCAACACGATCGGCGGCGCGATCAAATATGTCACCAAGCGCCTGCCCGCCGATTTCTCGCTCAAGCTCAAGGGCACCTACGGCAGCTATGACCAGGCCGACGGCGTCCTGACCGTCAGCGCCCCGATCGGCGACATGCTGCGCGTCGGCGGCTCGGTAGCGCGCCTCTCGCGCGGCGGGTTCGGCGACAATCTGACCATCCCGGGGGTCGAAAATTACAACAAGGATGTGTGGGCCGGTCGCGGCACGATCGAATTCGGCTCGCCCGACGACCGCTTCCTCATCCGCCTGTCGGGCGACTACACCCGCGACAAGTCCGACCCGCGCAACGGCCACCGGCTGACCCCCAGCCTGCTCACCGGCGCGCCCGTGCTCGACGACGTCTATGACACCCGCGCCGGGCTCAACGATCCGAAGCAGGATGTCGAGGCATACGGCCTGGCGATGAACGTCCGCGCCGCGCTGTCGGACGAACTGACGCTGCGCAGCATCTCGTCGTTCCGCAAGGACACCAGCCTGACCCCGATCGACTTCGACGCGCTGCCGACGGTCGATGTCGACGTCCCCGCCATCTACCGGAACGAACAGATCAGCCAGGAATTCCAGCTGCTCTATGAAAGCGACCGGCTGAGCGGGCTCGTCGGCTTCTATTATCTCGACGCCAAGGCTGCGACCAAGTTCGACGTCATCCTCGCCACCACCGGGCCGCTGATCGGCGTGCCGCTCGCCAGCGGCTTCGGGCAGCAGACGCGCGGCGACGTGCGCACCGAAACCTGGTCGGTGTTCGGCGACTTCACCTACGACTTCAACGACTGGCTCAGCCTGTCGGCGGGCGGGCGCTTCACCCGCGACACCCGCCGCTCGGCGATCTACAAGGCGAACCGCCTCGGCGGCGCCGACCCCGAATTCGGCGGCAACGGGGTCAACCTCGGCGCCCCCATCACCGATTTCCGGGGCAAGGCGACGTTCGAGAAATTCACCCCGCGCGTGTCGCTGTCGGTCAAGCCGAACGAGGATATGCTGGTCTACGCCAGCTATTCGAAAGGCTTCAAGGGCGGCGGTTTCGACCCGCGCGGCAGCGCCAACATCACCCCGAACACCGACGGTGTCGCCGGGCCGCCGACGTATCAGGAAATCTACGACTTCTTCCTGTTCGAACCCGAAACCGTCGACAGCTATGAAGTCGGCATCAAGGGCACCGTGCTCGACCGCGCTTTGACCTATGCCCTCACCGGCTTCTATGCCGATTACACCAATGTCCAGATCCCCGGATCGGTCGGGGTCGACGCCAACAACGACGGTATTTTCGAAGGCTTCGCCGGGGTCACCACCAACGCCGCCGCCGCCAGCTTCAAAGGCATCGAGGCAGAGTTTCAGGCGCGCTTCGCCCGCGATTTTGCCGGCCCGGGCTCGCAGGTCACGCTCGGCGGCACGCTCGGCTATATCGACGCCCAATATGACGAATTCAACACGATCATCGCCGGCAGCGCGGTCGACGTCGCCGATTTCCGCGCGATCCAGAACACCCCGAAATGGACCGCAGCGGGCACCCTCGGCATCAGCGTCGGCGGGCTCGGCGGGCTGATCGGCGCCTCATCGACGCTGTCCTACCGCAGCAAGACCAACCAGTTCGAAATCCCCAGCCCCTTCCTCGACCAAAAGGGCTATGCGCTGCTCGACGCCAGCATCGTGTGGACCTCCGAAGACGACCGCTTCAGCCTCGGCCTCTACGGCAAGAACCTGACCGACAAGCAGTATATCACCTCGGGCTATCAGTTTGCGGTGGGCAACGCGATCACCGGCCAGCCGACGATCACCAATGGCAACATCACCCCGTCGCTCGGCCGCGAGGGCGTGGTCACCGCCTTCTACGGTAACCCGCGCCAGCTGTTCGTGAGCGGCACGGTCAGATTCTGACCGCAAGTCGCGCTTGAAAAGGGAAAACGGGGCGCCCGCTGCGGCGTCCCTTTTTTGGGCAGGCGCGCAATCTCATGCGCCGCGGCTTCTTTGGGGTAGGAAGCGGCCGTCGGCGTAGAGTAAGAATTGGTTCGCGCAGCGAGCTTCATTCAGGGCCGATGGGCCGGGATTTTTTGTTTCACACAAAGGCACAAAGGCACGAAGATGCAGGTTTGCGGCCGCAAGGCCGCCTCCTCCTTATCGCCGCGGCGCTGCGCAACGCTTAAAGAATGAAACCGCTTCGCGGTCAGCACGACATCTTTGTGCCTTTGTGCCTTTGTGTGAAATAACCTTCGCCGCCGTCGGCCCCGCGGCGCTCCGTATCGGCTAGTGCGTTGCCTTCGCCCGTTGGGTCCGCAATCGGTCGCGTTCAGCCATTCAGATGTCCTGTCGTATTGCCTACGATCAGCCGCCGAGCACCGGCGCCCCGGCCCGCGCCACCATCCGCTCGCCATCGATCACGATCGGGCTGGCGACGCCGTCGATCGCCGCCCCGGCGGGCCGAAACCGCATCCCGCGCGCGATGACCTGCGGATCGGCAAACACCTGACCCAGATCGTTGATCGGCCCCGCCGGCACACCCTCGGCCTCGAGCGCAAGTGCCAGCGGCTGCGCCTCCCACGCCGCGATCTTCGCCGCGAGCAGCGGGATCAGGTCGCGGCGGTTCGCAAGCCGCGCGGCATTGCTGGCAAAGCGCGGATCGTCGGCCCATTCGGGGGCGCCGAGGATCGCGCAGAGTTTGCGATATTGCCGGTCGTTGCCGACCGCGATCACCAGCTGGCCGTCGGCGGTCGCAAAGACCTGATACGGCACGACATTGACATGGGCATTGCCCATCCGCCCCGGCACCACCCCGCTCGCCAGATAATTGGCCGCCTGGTTCGCGAGCACCGCGACCTGTGCATCGAGCAGCGCCATGTCGATATGCGCGCCGATTCCCGTGACGTCGCGGCGTCGCAGCGCGGCGAGGATGGCGACCGCCGAATACATGCCGGTAAAGATGTCGGCATAGGCGATTCCGGCCTTTTGCGGCGGCCCGTCGGGCTCGCCGGTCAGCGACATGAACCCGCTCATCGCCTGGACGATATAATCATAACCGGCGCGGTGGGCATAAGGCCCGGTCTGGCCGAAGCCGGTGATTGAGCACACGACCAGTTGCGGAAAATCGGCGCGCAAGGTCGCCGGGTCGAGCCCATATTTGGCGAGCCCGCCGACCTTGTAATTTTCGATCACAACATCGGCGTCGGTCAGCAGCGCTCGCACCGCGGCCTGTCCCTCGGCGGTCGCGATGTCGATCGCGACGCTCGTCTTGCCGCGGTTGCAGCTGTGATAATAGGCGGCGCCCAGCGGCTCGCCATCCGCGCCGGTGACGAACGGCGGGCCCCATGCGCGGGTATCGTCGCCCGCGCCGGGCCGCTCGACCTTGACCACCTCGGCGCCGAGGTCGGCGAGCAATTGTCCGCACCATGGCCCCGCCAGCACCCGCGCCAGTTCGACGACGCGGATGCCCTGCAACGGCTTCACGCCGTCGGACTCAGGCAAAGGCGCTGATGCCGGTGATCGCGCGACCGAGGATCAGGGCATGGACGTCGTGCGTGCCCTCATAGGTGTTCACCGTCTCGAGGTTCACCGCGTGGCGGATCACATGATAGTCGGCCGAAATGCCGTTGCCGCCGTGCATGTCGCGCGCGACGCGCGCGATATCGAGCGCCTTGCCGCAATTGTTGCGCTTGAGCAGGCTGATCGCATCGGGAATCAGCCGCCCCTCGTCGATCAGCCGCCCGACGCGCAGCGCCGCCTGCAAGCCCAGCGCGATTTCGGTGAGCATGTTGGCGAGCTTGAGCTGAACGATCTGGTTCGCCGCCAGCGGCCGCCCGAACTGCTTGCGCTCGCCGGTGTAACTGCGCGCCGCTTCATAGCAGAATTCGGCGGCGCCCATCGCGCCCCAGCCGATGCCGTAGCGCGCGCGGTTGAGGCAGCCGAACGGGCCTTTCAGCCCCGACACATGCGGGAGCAGCGCATCTTCGCCGACCTCGACCGAATCCATCACGATCTCGCCGGTGATCGAGGCGCGTAAGGAAACCTTGCCCTCGATCTTCGGCGCCGACAGGCCCTTCATCCCCTTTTCGAGCACGAAGCCGCGAATCGCGCCGTCATGCGCCTCCGACTTCGCCCACACGACGAACACGTCGGCGATCGGCGAATTGGTGATCCACATCTTCGCGCCCTTGAGGCGATAGCCGCCTTCGATCTTTTCGGCGCGCGTGCGCATCCCGCCGGGGTCGCTGCCCGCGTCGGGCTCGGTCAGCCCGAAGCAGCCGACGAGGTCGCCCGAGGTCAGCCCGGGCAGGAACTTCCGCTTCTGCTCCTCGCTGCCATAGGCATTGATCGGATGGATCACGAGGCTGCTCTGCACCGAACAGGCCGACCGGTACCCCGAATCGATCCGCTCGACTTCGCGCGCGATCAGCCCGTAGCTGACATAGTTCAGCCCGGCGCCGCCATATTCGGGATCGATCGTCGCGCCGAGCAGGCCCAGCTGGCCCATTTCGGACATGATCTCGCGGTCGAACCGTTCGTCGAGGAAGGCCGAGGTGACGCGCGGCAACAGCTCGCCCTCGGCATAGGCGCGCGCCGCCGCCTGGATCATCCGCTCTTCCTCGCTCAGCTGGTCGGCGAACTGGAGGGGGTCGAACGCGTCGAGCGCCTCGATGCGCTGCGGGTCGGCGAGGGCCATGGGTCAGCTTTCTTCAGGCAGCGGCCCCGGAGGTCGGAGCGCTAGGAGGTCGGAGCGGCCGGATTGCGGGCCAGCGCGGCAGCGGGGCTGTCGCGCGGCTCCAATATCGCCGCGGTCTCGATCAGGTCAAGCGCGCGGCGCGCCTCGTGATAGCGGCGGGCATCGATCAGCCACGCATTGGCGGTCGCCGCGCCCGGCATCGCCTCGACCTCGGCGATCGCCTTGTCGACCTGTCCGCCGCCCAGGTAACGGCGCGCGCGTTCGAGCCGTTCGGACGCCCGCGGCGACTGGGTGCCCGCAGCGCGCACGACGAACAATTCGCCAAACTCGCGGCGGATACCGGTCCACAGGCTGCCGTTGCCGTCGCTCCGCCCGACGAGCTGCGGCGCCAGCGTGTCCATTTCGGTGCGCAGCTGTTCCAGCGTGACCGGGTCGCGCGAGGTGTCGATGATCGTCTTCACCGCATTGGGCTGGTCGTCGCCGAAGCGCAGCCGCAGCTGCGCGTCGAGATAGCCTAGCGACAGGCCGCGATCGAGCGCGCGGCGCACCGCAAAGGCGACGAGCAGACCCTCGGCGCGCGAGGCATTGCCCGACGCCGATTCGGCTTCGAGGGTGATTCGCGACAACCGCTGTTCCAGTTCGGCAACCCGCGTGGCGAGCGCATTCGCGCCATCGACCGGGGCGACGACCAGCGCCGGCTGGCCCGCCGCGGCGGTCGCGGTTGCGGCTTCGGTCGGCGCCGCGCCGACCGCCGCCAGCGCGCGATCCTGTATGCTCGGGGCCGCGCCCTTCGTCGCCGCCGTTGCCTGGTTGCCGTCGGCGAGCAGGCGGTTCATCGCCCAGCCGCCGCCGACGATGCCGACGAGCAGCAGGATGAGCGCGCCGATGGCGATCATCCGGAACGACGGACCCCTCGCCGCAGCCCCGCCGCCGGTGGACGCGGGAGTGTCGATGCTATCGATAGCCATGTACCTCTTTCGAACGACCCTATTTTTGCCCCTTGTGGCACAAAGCATGGGCCTGTGCCAACATTGCCGCATCGTCGGGGGTCGTGGCAACCGCCACCTCGCCCCAGCCCTCACCCGCCGCAGCAGCCGCGGCGGCGCTGATCGCAACCAGCCTCAGATGCCCGCGCGCCGCCCCCGCCAGCGCCGCGCTGCGTGCCGCGCCGCGCGCCGAATGCGCCAGCACCACCGCCGGCGCCGCGATCAGCTCGCGCCAGACCGGCGTCGGCTCGGCCGGGTCGACCGCGTAACAGGGCAGCGCGGTCAGCGCCGCCCCGCGCGGATCGAAATCCGACCGGTCGCGCCCGCAAAGCCATAATATCCTTCGCACATTTTGCGCCGTCATGGCGTCGATCAGCGCCTGCGCATCGGCCTCGCCGGTCGCTGCCACGCTCAGCCCCACGCCCGCCGCCGCGCGCGCCGTTGCCGCGCCGACCGCATAGGCGGGCAGCGCGGCCAGCGGCGCCAGGCAGGGTCCGGCCAGCCGCGGCGCCTGCGCGCTCGTCAGCAGCAGCGCGTCGAAATGGCGCGCATCGGGCGGGGTCCAGGGCAGCGCCTCTGCGGCGAACAGCGGCGTCGCATAAGCATCGAGACCTTGTGCAAGCGCGCGCGCCACGCTCGCCGCGCCGCCCGGATCGGCGCGCGTCACGAGCAGCGGCAGCCCCGCGCTCATGCCGCGAACAGGCGCCGCACCGATTCGCGCGCTGCGCCGAGCAGCCGGTGCGCGAGCGCCGCGGCCTCGCTGCCATCGGTGACCAGCACATGACCCGCCGCGTGCTCGGCGCCGTCGGCGGAAAAAATCTCGGCGTCGAGCCGCAGCCCCCCGTCGGCCAGCCAGCACGCATGCGCCGCGACCGGCGACCGGCAATCGCCGCCCAGCGCCGCCAGAAAGGCGCGCTCGGCCGCGACCGCCAGATGCGTCGCATCATGGTCGACCGCCGCGACGAGCGCCCGCGTGGCCGAATCGTCGGCGCGGCATTCGATGCCGATCGCGCCCTGCGACGCTGCGGGCAATAGCGTCGCGGCGTCGAGCGACGTCCCGACGTCATACATGCCCAGCCGGTCGAGCCCAGCCGCCGCGAGCAGCGTCGCATCGACCGCGCCCTGCGCGACCTTGCCCAGCCGCGTCGCGACGTTGCCGCGCAGCAGCGTCGCGACGATGTCGGGGCGCCGCCGCCGCACCTGCGCGGCGCGGCGCGGGCTGCTCGTCCCCAGCCGCGTGCCCTGCGGCAGGTCGGCGAGCGAGGTGGCGGTCCAGTCGCCGCGCACCACCAGCCGGTCGCGCGGATCGGCGCGCTCGAGCATCGCGGCGAGTGCGAAGCGCGGGTCGCGGATCGTTTCGACATCCTTCAGGCTGTGGACCGCGATGTCGATCGCCCCGGCGTCAAGCGCCGCGTCGAGTTCGCGCGTCCAAAGCGCCTTGCCGCCGACCTCGGCGAGCGCGCGGTCCTGGATCCGGTCGCCGGTCGCGGTCATCGGCACGATCCGCAGCGCCGCGGGATCGAGGCCATGCGCCGCGATCAGCGCCGCGGCGGCCATGTTCGCCTGCGCCAGCGCCAGCGGCGAGGCGCGCGTGCCGATGCGCAGCGGATGGGCGGGGGTAGGAAGATCGGTCATCCCCCGCTGCTAGCGTGGCTTGCCCTGGCAATAAAGGGGCGGGTAAGGGGGACGCAACAATATGTCTCTAATCCTCGGCCTCGAATCGAGCTGCGACGAAACCGCGGCAGCGCTCGTCGACAGCGACCGGCGCATCCTCGCGCACCGCGTCGCGGGGCAGGAGGCCGAGCATCGCCCCTATGGCGGCGTCGTGCCCGAGATTGCGGCGCGCGCGCATGTCGATCGCCTCGCGCCGATCGTCGCCGCGGTCCTCGCCGACGCCGGCGTCTCGCTCGCCGACGTCGATGCGATCGCCGCGACCGCCGGGCCGGGGCTGATCGGCGGGGTGATGGTCGGGCTGGTCACCGGCAAGGCGCTGGCCCACGCCGCGAACAAGCCGCTGATCGCGGTCAACCATCTCGAGGGCCATGCGCTCAGCCCGCGCCTCGTCGATCCGACCCTTGCGTTTCCCTATCTGCTGCTGCTCGTCTCGGGCGGCCACTGCCAGCTGCTGCTCGTCAACGGCGTCGGCGATTATCGCCGCCTCGCGACGACGATCGACGATGCCGCGGGCGAAGCGTTCGACAAGACCGCCAAGCTGCTCGGCCTCGGCTATCCCGGCGGCCCCGCGGTCGAGCGCCTCGCCGCAGACGGCAACCCGCGCGGCGTGCCGCTGCCGCGCCCGCTGGTCGGCAGCGCCGAGCCGCATTTCTCCTTCGCCGGCCTCAAGAGCGCGGTCTCGCGCGCCGCGGCGTCGGGCGCGCATGACGTCGCCGACCTCGCGGCGTCGTTCCAGCAGGCGGTGGTCGACTGCCTCGTTGACCGCAGCCGCATCGCGCTCGCCGCCTGTCCCGATGCAACCGCCTTCGTCGTCGCGGGCGGCGTCGCCGCCAATGGCGCGATCCGCGCGGCGCTCACCACGCTCGCCGGCGAATATGGCAAGCCCTTCGTCGCGCCCCCCTTGTGGCTGTGCACCGACAATGGCGCGATGATCGCCTGGGCTGGCGCCGAGCGCTTTGCCGCGGGGCTCACCGACCCGCTCGACACCATCGCGCGGCCGCGCTGGCCGCTCGATCCCGATGCGGAAACCGTGCGCGGCGCCGGGGTCAAGGCATGAAGCGCGACAGCATGGCGCCATACCGCAACTTCGGCGTCGTCGGCGGGGGCGCGTGGGGGACCGCGCTCGCGCAGCTGCTCGCCGCCGGCGGCGCGCCGGTGCGGCTGTGGGCGCGCGAGGCCGATGTGGTCGCGGCGATCAACGCCGACCATCGCAACCCGCTGTTCCTGCCCGGCGCGGCGCTTGCGCCATCGCTGACCGCCACCGCCGACCTCGCTGATCTCGCCGCCTGCGACGCCTTGCTCGTCGTCGTCCCGGTGCCCTTCCTGCGCGCCGTGCTCGCCGATCTGCCCGCGGGCGACGCGCCGCTGATCTTCTGCAGCAAGGGGATGGAGGCGGGCAGCTTTGCCTTTCCGATCGACATCGCGCGCGACCTTTGCCCCGCCCGCCCGCATGCGGTGCTGTCGGGACCGACCTTCGCGCACGAAGTCGCCGCCGGGCTGCCCACCGCGATCACCCTCGCCGCCGCCGACGCCGCGACCGCCGATGCGATCGCGCGCGCGATCGCGCAGCCGCATTTCCGCCCCTATGTCTCGACCGACGTCATCGGCGCCGAGATCGGCGGCGCGGTCAAGAATATCCTCGCCATCGCGTGCGGCATCGTCGACGGCGCCGGGCTCGGGCTCAACGCGCGCGCCGCGCTGATCAGCCGCGGTTTTGCCGAAATGACGCGCTTCGGGCTGGCGCGCGGCGCGCAGGCCGAAACCCTCGCCGGGCTCGCCGGGCTCGGCGACCTCGTCCTCACCTGCACCTCGTCGAACTCGCGCAATTTCGCGCTCGGCCAGGGCCTCGGCCGCGGCGAGGCGGCGGCGACGCTGATGGCCGACCGCCGCACCGTTGCCGAGGGCGCGTTCAGCGCCCCGGTCGTCGCGGCGGCGGCGCGCGCCGACGGCATCGACATGCCGATCACCGACGCGGTCGCGCGGCTCGTTGCCGGCGAAACCCGCGTCGCCGAGGCCGTTCAGGCCTTGCTCAGCCGCCCGCTGCGACCCGAGGGCCGGTGACCGGATGCAGCAATTTGCCTGCGCTCCCTTGCCGCGCTAGACTGCGCGGCGGGGACCAGCAGAAGGGGCGGCGGGCTTGAGCCAGACGGATAGCGCAGCCGCGCCCACATCGCCCGGCGCCCCCGCGGGCGATGCCGACACCGCCGCGCTCGCCAAGGGCGGGCGCACCAATTTCTTCGGCTTCATCCTGCGCCTCGTCGCCCGCCTGCCCTTCCTCTATGTCGCGGGTCGCTGGTACGGCCCCGAAGCGGTCGGGCGCTTCGCCTTCGCGGTGCTCGTCATCGAACTCGTCGCGCAGCTTGCGACCCTCGGGCTGAAGCGCGGCCTCGCCGAACAGCTGAGCGCCCCCGGCGCCGATCACCGCACCGTCGTGTGGGACGGCATGTTCGTTGCCCTCCTCGCCTCGGCCGCCGGCTCGGCGATCCTCTTTGCGCTGCCCCAGCTCATGTATCCCGCCGGCGACGTCGGCGGCGCCGATCGCTGGATGGCGCTGCTCGTCTTTGCGATCGCCGGCACCGACATCGCGCTCGCCGCCTGCGCCTATCGTTTCGACATCGCCGCGACGGTGCGCGCGCGCGCCGTCGTCGAACCCTGGGTGATCAGCGCCGCGGCGGCCGGATTCTGGTTCGTGTCGGTCAAGGACGGACTGATGCTGTCCTATGCCGCCGCGATGGTCGGCGCCTTCCTGACCGCGCTGTGGCCGATGCTGCGCCACTATGGCGGGCCAAAGGGGTGGCAGCCGCACCCGGCGCACCTGATCGCCGTGGCGCGGCGCAACGCGCCGCTCGCCGCCGCCGACGCGATCGAGTGGGGGACGCGGCGGCTCGACCTGTTCATCCTCGGCCAGTTCACCTCGCCGACGATCTACGGCATTTATTACATGGCACAGCAGGTCGCCTCGCTGCCGCAAAAGCTGAAGACCAGTTTCGAACCGATCCTCGGCCCGGTCATCACCCGCAACCTCGCCGAAAAGAAGCTCGCGGCGGTCGCGGCGCAGGTCAGCCAGGTCGGTTTCTGGATCATCGCCGCGCAGGCCGGGGTCGCGCTCGCGCTTGGCATTCCGGGCGAAGCGGTGATGGGCCTCGTCGGCCCCGAATTCGTCAGCGGCACCGCCGCGCTCGCCTTCCTGCTCGCCGCCGAGGTCGTCGCCGCCACCGCGGTCGTCAGCGAAGCGGCGCTCGTCTATGTCGCGCGCCACCGCAACCTGCTCATCAGCCTCGCGACGCTCGCGCTCCAGGCGGTGCTCAGCGTCGCGCTGATCCTCGTCGCGCAGTCGATGGGCTTGCCGCCGATCTATTATGCCGCGGCGGTTGCGCTCGCGCTGATGATCGCGCTCGGGTTCGCCTCGCTCGTCAAGGCGCGGCTGCTCGCGCGGCTGCTCGGGGCGCCGGTCAACAGCCTGCGCTGGGCGCTCGTCTGGGCGACCGCGGGCGCCGCGGTGCTCGGCTGGGGCGCGACCCAGCTGCCCGAATGGGCCGAACTGCTCATCGGGGTGCCCTTCATCCTCGCTATCTATGCCTGGCTGATCTGGACCCGCGGCTTCGGCCCCGCCGACCGGGAGCTGTTCAAGAAGCATCCCGAACCGGCGGCACCGGCCGCCGGCTAAAGCGTCGAGCGCCAAATCGGCAACCTTCAATTCCGTCGGCGACCTTCAATTCCGCTCGTGTCGAGCGAAGTCGGAACACGTTTGGAACGCGCCCACATATCGGGGTGTCTCGACTTCCACTGAAAGTGGACGTTTATCCTGAGCGTCGACCAGGGCAGTCGAAGGGTTCGACACGAACGGGCAGATCGCTCAGATCAAACGCACGCCGCGTTGAAATCTTTGCCTACTTCACGGCTTCCTGCGCCGCGTCGCCGACATCCTGCGCGGCATCGCCAACCTTTTGCGCCGCTTCGGTGATCGCGCCCGTCTCGGCCTGTTCGTTGCCGAGGAACTGGAACGCGACGAAGCCTGCGACCGCCAGCGCGACGAGCAGGATCAGCATCATGCCCATCCCGCCGCCGCTGCGCCGCGGTTCGCGATCGACGATCGTCGTGGTGTGCGTCGTCCCGTCGGGGTCGCGCGTGGTGTGGATTTCATCGGTCATGGCAAGCCTCCTGTTCGCTGATGGCGAATAGCACGCCCCGCGCCGCGGAAGGTTCCTGCCCGATGCCCTAGCCCAGCCGTTCGGCGACCTTCGCCTTCAGGTCGGTCTGCGCCCGCGGGCCGACCTGCGCGATGATCTCGCGCGCGCAGACCGCACCCATCGTCAGGCAGTCGGCGACCGGCCGCCCTTCGGCGACGCCCGCCAGGAATCCCGCGGCGAACAGGTCGCCGGCGCCAGTGGTGTCGACGACGGTGTCGATCGGCTCGGCGGCAACCTCGCTGCGTTGCCCGCCGCTCACCGCGACCGCGCCATGTTCGCCGCGCGTCGCGACCAGCAACGGCACGTCGGCGGCGACCTTGGCCAGCGCGGTTTCGAAATCGGCTTCGCCGGCGAGCTCGAGCAGCTCGGCCTCATTGGCGAACAATATGTCGATTTCGCGCGCTGCGGTCATGCGGCGGAAATCCTCGCCATGCCCCGCAACGACGAAGGTGTCGGACAGGGTGAAGGCGACGCGCCGGCCGGCGGCGCGCGCGATGGCGATCGCTTCGGCCATCGCGGCGCGCGAGGCGTCGGCGTTCCACAAATAGCCCTCAAGATACAGGATGTCGGCCGCGGCGATCAGCTCGGCGTCGAGCGATTCGCGGCCCAAATTCTGCGACGCGCCGAGGAAGGTGTTCATCGTCCGCTGCCCGTCGGGGGTGACCAGGATCAGGCAGCGCGCGGTCGGCCCGCCGTCCGACGACGGCGGCGTGTCGAACGCGACGCCCAGCGCGGTCAGATCGTGGGTGAACACCTGCCCCAGCTGATCGCTCGCCACCTGGCCGATGAAACCGCAGCGCCGCCCCAGCGCCGCCATCCCGGCCAGCGTGTTCGCCGCGCTGCCGCCCGACATTTCGACCGCCGGACCCATCTCCGCATACAGCCGCGTCGCCTCATCGGCGTCGATCAGCCGCATCGACCCTTTGGTCAGCCCTTCGGCGGTGATCAGCGCATCGTCGGCGCGGGCAAGCACATCGACGATCGCATTGCCGATAGCGACGACGTCGAAACGGGCGGAAGAGGCCATGAAATATCCTGACGGGTAAGAAAAAAGCTGGGCGGGGCCTTAGGGATGGCGGCGCGGCAAGGCAAGCGCGCGCTTGACGAACCCGCCGCCGCCGCGCCATCGCACCGCATGACCCGCGCCCTCCATGCCCTGCTGCTCGCGCTGCGCGACCTGCCGCACCGCCGGGTGCTGCGCGTCCTCGTCGCCAGCCTGACGTGGACGATGCTCCTCCTCGGCGCGGCCGGCACCGTGCTGTTCGCCGCGGTCCGCTGGGCGCTGGAGCGCTGGCAATGGCTCGACGGCGCGGCCCTCGACATGGCCGGGGTGCTGGCCGCACTGGCGCTGGTCGCCGCGGGCTGGCTGCTCTTTCGCGCCGTCGCGATCGTCGTCATCGGCCTGTTCGCCGATACGATCGTCGCCGATATCGAAGCGCGGCATTATCCCGGCGCCGCGGCGCGCGCGGTCGAGGTGGGGTGGCGCGGGAACGTCGCGCTCGCCGCCGCGTCGCTCGCCCGGCTGGCGCTCGGCAACCTCGCCGCGCTGCCCTTCTATGTCCTGCTGCTCGTCACCGGGGTCGGCACGCTGCTGCTCGCGCTCGCGGTCAATGCGCTGCTGCTCGGCCGCGATCTTGAGGCGATGGTGATCGCCCGCCATCCGGGCCACCCGCGCCTCGACCGGTCGGCGCGCTGGTCGCTCGGGCTGCTGTCCGCCGCAAGCTTCCTGGTGCCCGTCGCCAATCTGTTGGCCCCAATCCTCGGCGCGGCTATGGCGGTCCATATGCTGCACCTGCGCAACGGGGATCCCCAGACATGATTCAGACCCGCCGCCCGGCCCCGCTCGCCGGTCCTCTCCTGCTTCTCGGCGCGCTGTCGCTCGCCGCCTGCGCCGGCCCGGCGATCCCGCGCGCAGCGCCGCCGCGCGCCACCGCACCGCCGCCCACCGTCGTGCGCCCGGTCCAGAACAACGCGCTGATCGGCAGCAGCGCCGACGCGGTCGGGCGGATGTTCGGCAAACCGCGGCTCGACGTCACCGAGGGCGCCGGCCGCAAGCTGCAATTTGCCGGCGCCGCCTGCATCCTCGACATTTATTTTTATGCCCCGCGCGCCGGCGCCGATCCGGTGGCGACGCATGTCGACGCCCGCACCCCCGACGGCCGAAATGCCGAAGTGAACAGCTGCGCCCAGTCGATCCAGCGCTAAGCGCTGGGAACCGTTCGCTAATCCGGGTGCGGCGTCATGGCGCCAGCTCGGCGAGCGCCCATGCCGCCGCCTCGGCGACCATCGGCGACACGTCGGCGGTCAGCCGCTCCAGCGGCGCGCGAAACCCCGCGTCGCCGCTGTTCCCCGCCGCGATCGCTGCGTTGCGGACCATCCGGTTGCGCCCGATCCGCTTGATCGGCGAACCCGCGAACACCTGCCGGAACCCGGCATCGTCGAGCGCCAGCAGGTCGGCGAGCGACGGTGCCGCCAGCTCGGCGCGCGGCAGAAAGGCGCGGTGCGCGTGCGCGGTTTCGGCGAACTTGTTCCACGGACAGGCGGCCAGGCAGTCGTCGCAGCCATAGACGCGATTGCCGATGCCGCGCCGCAGCTCGGGCGCGATCGGCCCGTCATGCTCGATCGTCAGATACGAGATACAGCGCCGCGCATCGAGCCGATAGGGCGCCGGAAAGGCGTCGGTCGGGCACGCGTCCTGGCACGCCGAACAGCTGCCGCAGCGGTCGCTCCCCGGTGTCGCTGGCGCCAGATCGAGCGTCGTGTAGATGGCGCCAAGGAACAGCCAGCTGCCATGCTCGCGGCTGACCAGATTGGTGTGCTTGCCCTGCCACCCCAGCCCCGCCGCCGCCGCCAGCGGCTTTTCCATCACCGGCGCGGTGTCGACGAACACCTTGACCCCCGCCCCCGGCGCCTCGGCGACCAGCCAGCGCGCGACATGCTTCAGCGCCTTCTTGACGACGTCATGATAATCGCCGCCCTGCGCATAGACCGAGACGCGCCCGCGATCCGGATGGGCGCCCAGCGCGCGCGGGTCGTACGCGGGGGCATAGCTCATGCCGAGCGCGATCACCGATTGGACCTCGGGCCACAGCCCCTGCGGCGAGCCGCGCTCGGCGGCGCGGCTTTCCATCCAGATCATGTCGCCATGGCAGCCGTCGGCCAGCCAACGGTTCAGCCGCGCCGCGGTTTCGGGCGCCGCATCGGCGCGCGCGATGCCGCACGCGACAAAACCATGCGCGCGCGCGACGTCCACAAGGCGCTGTTCCAGCGAGGGCAAGGCTTCGGCAACCATTGCCGCTCTATACGCGAGGCGCCTGTCCATGCCATATGGCTGTGATACCCCCTTCCCGCAGTTGTTCAGGGACGAGATTTGACCGAGTTCAGCGTCGAGGCCACTGGCCTCACCAAATATTTCGGCGGCTTCAAGGCGGTCGACCAGGTGTCTCTCGCTGTCCCGGCGGGCAGCATCTATGGCGTGCTCGGCCCCAATGGCGCCGGCAAGACGACCAGCCTGCGCATGACGCTCGGCATCATCGATCCCGACGCGGGCACCAGCCGGCTGTTCGGCGACCAGCGGCCGCAGGCGGTGCGCCACCGCGTCGGCTACCTGCCCGAAGAGCGCGGGCTGTATCCGGGCATGAAAGCGCGCGAGGCGATCGCCTTCATGGGCGCGCTGCGCGGCCTCGACTGGTCCGAAGGCCGCCGCCGTGCCGCCACCTTCATGACCGAACTCGCGCTCGAGCGCGTCATCGACGAAAAGATCCGCAAGATGTCGAAGGGCATGGCGCAGATGATCCAGCTGATCGGCTCGATCGTCCACGCCCCCGACCTCATCGTCCTCGACGAGCCGTTCTCCGGCCTCGACCCCGTCAACCAGGAACGGCTCGAGATGCTGGTCAAGCGCGAGCGCGATCGCGGCGCGACGATCCTGTTTTCGACCCATGTCATGGCGCACGCCGAACGGCTATGCGACCGGCTTGCGATCATCGCCCGCTCGCAGCGCCGCTTCGAGGGCACCGTCGACGAGGCGCGCGCGCTGCTGCCGATGCAGGTGCGCTACACCCCGCGCGACGGCAGCGACGTCGCCGCCATCGCCGCGCTGCTGCCCGCCGGCGCCGAGCGGCACGGCGAGGCATGGCATTTCGCGATCGACGACGGCGCCGTCGAGCCGCTGCTGTCGCGCATCACCGCGAGCGGGCTTGGGGTCGCCGGGCTGGCGATCAGCCGCCCGGCGCTGCACGACGCCTTCGTCCATATCGTCCGCCAGGTCGACGCCGGCTTCACCGCCGACGCGGCGGGCGACGCGGTAGAGGAGGCGCTGGCATGACCCCCTTCCTGCGCAACATGCTCGTCATCGCGCGGCGCGATTTCCTCGCCATCGTCGCCACCCCGACCTTCCTCCTCTTCCTGCTTGCGCCGCTGTTCATGATCGGCATGGGGCTCGCGGGCGGCATGGGCGCCTCGCAGCTCGCCGACAGCGCGCGCGGCGCCGGGCGCATCGTCGTCATCGCCGATCCCGCCGATATCGAGGCGCTGCGCGCCGCCGACCTCCGGCTACGCGACGCGCTGCCGCGCGAACCGGCGCTGCTCGAACTGCGCGTCGCCACCACCACCGCCGATCCGCTCGCCATCGCCAGGGAAAAGGGCAGCGACACCTATGCGGTGATGAGCGGCCCGCTCGCCAGCCCGCGCATCGTCGAGCGCGAGGCCGACAGCAGCTCGGGGCGCTATCTCGCACTGCTCGCCGGCGAAGTCCTGCGCAGCCGCGCCGCCGGCAACCTGCCCGCGGTCGCCCCGCGGTTCGAGGCGGTCGCCAGCGGCGGCACCAGCATCGCAGTGCAGCAGTCGCTCGGCTTCGGCGCGGTGTTCGTCATCTTCCTGCTCACCCTGCTCCTCGCCGGCCAGACGGTCAGCTCGCTCGCCGAGGAAAAGGGCAACAAGGTGATCGAGATTCTCGCCGCCGCGGTGCCGCTCGAAAGCGTGTTCCTCGGCAAGCTGCTCGGTTTCTTGGGCGTCGCGGTGCTGTTCATCGCCTTCTGGATCTTGATGGCCACGGTCGGCGGGCTCGTCGCCGCGACCCAGATCGATCCCGCGGCGCTCGCCGCGGCGGGCAAGGCCGGCAAGGCGGCGAGCGCGCTCGCGGCGACTCCGGCGACCGGCTGGGGCTTTTTCCTCAGCGCCGGTTTCCTCTATTTCGTCATGTCCTTCCTGCTCCTCGGCGCGGTGTTCCTCGGCGTCGGCGCGCAGGCGGCGACGGTGCGCGAGATCCAGATGCTCAGCCTGCCGATCACCATTTTCCAGGTCGGCATGTTCAGCCTCTCGGCCGCCGCCGCCAGCGCGCCGGGCAGCAATCTCGCGCATTTCGCGCAAATCTTCCCCTTCTCCTCGCCGCTCGCGATGGCGGCGCGCGCCGCGACCGACGAGAGTATCGGCGTCCATCTGCTCGCGTTCGGCTGGCAGGCGCTGTGGGTCGCGCTCGTCGTCTTCGTCGCGGTGCGCCTGTTCCGCGCCGGGGTGCTCGGCAGCGGCAACGGCTGGAAATTCTGGCGGCGAAAGACCGGGAATTAGACTCGCGCCGAGGCGCAGAGGTCGCAGAGAAATTGGTTCACGCGGAGACGCGGAGACGCGGAGAAACAGGATCGGCGGCCTTGCCGCCCTTCATCTCTTCCTCCGCATTCTCTGCGCCTCTGCGCGAATTTTTTTCTGCTCCGCGTCTCCGCGTCTCCGCGTGAACCGAATCACCACTTCGGCCTGCCCATTGACAGAACTGTAAATAGTGGCATTCTGCAACTGAATCGGCCGCGCCAGACGGCCACGCAGAGGAGCAGCCCATGGCCACCCAGATTCGCGAAACCCCGATTGCCGAAAATCCGCTCGACGTCAGCCGCGCCGAATTGTGGAGCGAGGACCGCTGGCAGGAGCCGATGCGCCAGCTGCGCACCGAATCGCCGATCTATCGCTGCGAAGATTCGAAATTCGGCCCCTATTGGTCGGTGACCACCTACAAGCCGATCCAGCATATCGAGGCGCTGCCCAAGGTCTTTTCCTCGTCGTGGGAATATGGCGGCATCACCGTCGCCGGCGACGGCGTCGAACATCTCAAAGAGGGCGAAATCCCGATGCCGATGTTCATCGCGATGGACCCGCCGCAGCACACCGCGCAGCGCCGCACCGTCGCGCCCGCCTTCGGCCCCTCCGAAATCGAACGGATGCGCGACGAAACCCAGGCGCGTACCGCGGCGCTGATCGACACGCTGCCGATCGGCGAAAGCTTCGACTGGGTCGAACGGCTGTCGATCGAACTCACCACCGACATGCTCGCGATCCTGTTCGATTTCCCGTGGGAGGAACGCCACCGGCTCACCGGCTGGTCCGACGCGCTCGGCGACATCGAAAGCTTCGACACCCTCGAAAAACGCCAGATCAGGCTCGGCAAGGCGTTCGAAATGGGCGCCGCCTTCAAGCAATTGTGGGATGCCAAGGCGCAAAACCCCGGCCAGCACGACCTGATTTCGATCATGCTGCAATCCGACGCGATGAAGCATATGAGCGAGAATGAGTTCATGGGGAACCTCATCCTGCTGATCGTCGGCGGCAACGACACGACGCGCAATTCGATGTCGGCCTATGCTTACGGCCTGCACAGCTTCCCCGAAGAACGCGCGAAGCTCGAGGCGAACCACGATCACGACCTCGCGGTCAACGCGATGCACGAAATCCTGCGCTGGCAGACCCCGCTTGCGCACATGCGCCGCACCGCGGCCGAGGATACCGAATTGTTCGGCCACCAGATCAAGGCGCGCGACAAGATCGCGCTTTGGTACGCCTCGGCGAACCGCGACGAGAGCATCTTTCCCGACGGCGACAAAATCATCGTTGACCGCGAAAATGCCCGCCGCCATCTCGCCTTCGGCTACGGCATCCACCGCTGCGTCGGCGCCCGCGTCGCCGAGCTGCAGCTCACGACCCTGATCTCCGAGATGCAGAAGCGCCGCCTGCGCGTGAATGTCCTCGAAGAGCCCGAGCGCGTCCACGCCAGCTTCGTCCACGGCTACCGCCACATGAAGGTCGAGCTCGAGAAATATTGACGGGTCGGTGAAACCGCACGCGCTTTGCGTCCGTATCAGGTGCAAGGAGCCGGAACATGATCGAACGGCGTTATCTCATTGGCGGCCTCGCGCTCGGCGGCGCGCTCATCGGCGCCCCGCTGCTTTTCGCGAAATCGTCGCGCCCCGCCGCGGCGAAGGGCTGGCAACTGTCCGATGCGGACTGGAAAAAGCGCCTGACCGCGATGCAGTATAGCGTCCTGCGCGAAGCGGCGACCGAACGGCCCTATTCCAGCCCGCTCGACAAGGAAAAGCGCACCGGCACCTTCCTGTGCGCCGGCTGCGCGCTGCCGCTCTATGCCAGCAAGACCAAATATGACAGCCGCACCGGCTGGCCCAGCTTCTGGGCGCCGCTGCCCAATGCGATCGCCACCGCGACCGACTACGACCTCGGCTATCCGCGCACCGAAGTCCATTGCCGCCGCTGCGGCGGCCACCTCGGCCATGTCTTCAACGATGGGCCGAAGCCGACCGGCAAGCGCTATTGCATGAACGGCGCCGCGATGACCTTCCGCCCCGCTTAGGGGTCTGGCGACCCCTCCCGCCTGACGCGCCACGCCGACCGGCGGGTCCGGTCGCGGCGGACCGCCCCGAAACGCCGCCGAACCGACGCGCGCCGTGCCGTCCGACCGCGGTAGTTCAGCGGAGCGCCATCTTCGCTTACCTAATCTTGGCCATGGGACCAAGACGGGAGAAGACAGATGTTCCTGCTCAAGAAACTGGCGCTGACCGCGCTGCTCGGCGCGAGCACCATCGCCGCGCTACCTGCCGACGCCGACGCGCGCGACCGGCATCATCGCCATTCCTATTATGGCGACAATGACCGGTATCGCGATTACCGGCGCGACTATCGCCGCGATTACCGCCGGGACTATCGGCGCGATTATCGCCGCAGCCACTATCGCGACCGCCGCTATTACAACTGCCGACGTGGCGACGGCACCGCCGGGCTGATCATCGGCGGCGCCGCCGGGGCGCTGCTCGGCCGCGAGGTCGACCGTTATGGCGATCGCGTGCCGGGCACGATCATCGGCGGCGCGGCCGGCGCATTGATCGGGCGCGAAGTCGCGCGCGGCGGCCGTCGCTGCTAAGGTCCTGACCTTAGGGTAATATGTCCTGATCGGGCGGCGGGTCGCCGGTCGCGCTCGGCGCGGCCGGTGGCCCGCGCGCATCGTTGCCCGGCCCGCGCGGCGCCGCATCGCCGCTCGCCAGGCTGCGCGGCAGCGGCTTCAGCGCCACCGTGACCAGCCGGACGCGCGGGGTCGCCTTGCCCGGCACCGCGGCGCGCACGAACCCGGGGTCGAGCCGCAGCGCCGCCGCCGACGCTTTCGCCAGCTGCACGGTGTACCGCCCGTACGCCACCCCCTCGAACAGAAAATAGCCGTCGAATTCGCTGAGCGTGGAGGCACGAACGCGCCCTTCGGCATCGACCAGCTCGATCGCCAGCCCCTCGATCGGATTGCCGCCGTCACGGATCGCGACACCCTCGATTTCGCCCGCCGCCGCCATCGGCAGCGCGACGCGCACCGCGACCCCGGGGCGCGGGGTGACGACGACCCCGGGCAGCGCCGGCTGGACATAGGGATCGGGCAGGCTGCCGGCATCGATTCCGATCATCACCGGCCGGAACGGCTCCAGCCCGTCGATCGTCGCGCGCCCGCCCGCGTCGGTCGCGGCGTCGACCCAGGCGTTGCCCGCGGTCAGCGATACCCCCGGCATCGCAGCTTCGCCGGGCTGGCGCACCCCGTCGCCATTGTCGTCCATGAACACATCGGCGGTCACCTGACCGCGGCCGCCCAGCTTCTCGCTCGACACCCGCCAGCCGCCGCCGGCGGGGTTGGGGCCAAAGCTGAAGGCAAGCGACAGCGACGCCGCGACCGACCCGTCGCTCGCCACTTCGCCAAAGCCGGCAAGCTGTAACCTCTTGAACCGGCGCGTATATCCGATGCCGGCCCGCGCCCGGTCCAGCCCCTTGTCATAGCCGAGTTCGGCGCGCCATTCGGCGTCGCCCTTGCCCGCCCATTCGCCGATCAACGTCATCCGCGAATCGGCGTTGTCGCCCGACAGCGCCAGCCGCGCCTCCCCGCGCAGGCGGACGCGGCCGATGCGCGCGTTGGCGAGCAGGCTCGCGGTCAGATTGTCGGGCGGGTCGGGGCCGACCGGCACTTTGGTCCGCGCCCAGTCGAGCTGGCCGGTGAAGGTGAGCGCGCGAAAACTCGCCGAGGCGCGCGCCGACGCCTCGAGGCTCGAAATCCCCGAGCGGCGATCGACCTGCCGCACGTCGAAGTGCAGCGGCAGCACCGTCCGCCCCAGCTTGACCGACTGATCGAGCGAGATTGAATATATGCCGTTGATATTGTTGATGAAACGGTCGGAGACGAAGCCGCCCCAGCCGCGCATCGCATCGGCGCGGATATAGGTTTCGCCGAACGCTGCGAGCCAGCTCGCACGCACCGAACCCGCGCCGCCCTCTGGACCCGACGCATCCGAATAGGCGCCGGCGATTTCGAGCAGGGTCGGACCGATCGAGCGACGCAGCGCCGCTTCGCCATAGTTGCGCCGGACGTTCTCGATCATCAGGCTGTGAAAATAAAGCGACGCCGACGTCCGCGTGGTCAGCCCTCGTTCGATTCCCACCGTCCCGCGCCAGCCGCGGCGAAAGGTCTGTCGGCGATTGCCGAATTCAACCAGGTCGGCGTTTTCCTGCGCGACCCCGGCCCAATACCAGGTCTCGCGCGGCGGGATCGAATCCACCCCGACCTGCAGCTGGCGGATCTCGCGGCGGATCTGCCCCTGCGGCCCGTACAGCACGATTTCGAAGCGGTTCGTGCCATATTGCAGCGGCACGTCGAGGAACTCGTAGCGGCCGTCACCGTTCGGGCTGGTGAAGGCGAGCAATTGTCCGTTGCGATACAGTTCGGCGTCCCATCCCGCGGGCAGGTCGCCGCGAAAGCTCGTCTTGTCGAAGCTGTCGGGGCGCTCGACCGGGCGGTTGGTCAGCACCGCGCCGCGCCCCGGCGCCGATTGCGCGACCAGACCGGTGGACAACAGGCTGACGTCGCCGACCGCATAATGCGTCGCGCGCAGCGGTCCGAGCAGCCGGCCTTCGGGGTCGGTGCGATAGAGCCGCATCCGCAAACTGTCGGGAATCCCCTGCTCGTCGGACGACAGGCGCGCATCGAAACTCTGGCCCAGCACCTCGCCCGCCGCGAAAATCTCGTAGCGCGCCTGGACGTGCGACCCGCCGCGCCGGTCGGCGACGACCCCGGCCGAGGCGACGACGTCGACCGAGGGGGTCGCCCACGCCTGATAGGGGCGCGTTGCCTGCGGCAGGCTGGCCAGGTCGAAACGTTGCTGCGGCCGGATGCCCGCGGCGCGTGCACGGCGTTCGGCGGCGAGCTGGAACGGCAATTTCTGCTTGTCGTCGATGCGCAGCACCGCGTTCGACATGTCGGCGGCGATCGCCACCCCCAGCCATTTCGCGAGCTGGTCCAGGTTGACGCACCAGCCCGCGGGCGTGTCGCGGATCGCGGTCGGCGCCAGCGCGAACAGCTCGCTGCCGATGCGCACCTCGCCGCCGTCGCGGTCGATCACGAAGCCGCGGCGCTCGTCGAACACCCACCCCGTTGCGCGGCGCAACTTCTTGTCGACGCGCACCGCCAGGTCGAGCGCGAGCACCATGTCGGCGAGGTCGACGCACACCCCCTGCGGGGTCTGATAGCCGCGAACCCCGTCGCCGAGCCGGTACTGGCCCGATCGCAGGTCGAACAGCCAGCTGTCGTCCTCGTTCGGCTTCCAGTCGTCGGCAGCAAGCGAAACCGGCGTTTTTTCAATGGCTTTGGCGCCGGTCGGGATCAACCCGGCCAGCGCCAGCACGGCGCAGATCGCCGCTTTCCATCGTTGGAGCGCCGGGCCGGCCACAGCCGCGTCCGCTGTCCGTCCTTACGCGCTCATTTCACCACCCGTTCGGCTTCGTCGATCGTGCCGCCGCCGATCTCGCGGTCCTCGGCATAGCGGATGCGCACCGGGCCGGTCAGCTTCGCCGCCAGCTCGGGCGGCACGCGCAGCGACACGGTGCGCTCGGCGACCTCGGGATAGACCGCGATGCCGCGCGCGACGAGCAGCGGTTCGGCGACCCCCGCCCGCGTCACCTCGATGTCGCCATAGACCGAACGGTTGCCGGTGCGCGCGAGGTCGAAATTGAACGCCGGGCCGTCGGCGGTCGTGCTCACCCACGCTTCGCCGATCGTCGCATCGGCGCCAAGGTCGCCGACGCGCACGATCACCGGGATGGTGATGCCGTAAATCGGGGTCAGCGCGATCGACACACCGCCGCTCGCGGGTTTCGCCGGATCGGTCGCCGCCACCGCATCGGGAACGGCGCGGAACAGCATATGCGCGCGATATTCGCCCGGCGGCGTGCCTTCGGGAACGCGCACCCCGACGCGGATCACCTGCGGCTGGTTCGGCGGCAGGGTGACGCGGCGCGGGCTGAACGCGATCATGCCGAGCGCCGCCTTTTCGGCCTCGCTCGCGTCGGCCTCGGCGATCTCGTCGAGCCCGCCCGCGGCGGTCATCCGCTTGATCTCGAGGCTGATGCGATAGGTCGCCGGCTCGGCGCCGATATTGTTGAGCACCACTTCGGTGCCGCGCGATCCGTCGAGGATCACCCGGGTCGGCGCCACCAGCAGGTCGCCCTGCGCCGCGGCGGGCGCCGCCGGCAGCAAGGCAGCGGCAAACGCAGCCGCAACACACGGGCGCAAACCCTTGATAAACTTCAGCATGGATACGATCCCCACAATCGTGTTCCGGGTCGGCCCACACCGCCCCGATGGTCGCATCCTGTCTGCACCCACATGGTTGATATTTCGCTAACCACGCCGCGAGCGCGGCGCCCGACGACGGAAAAAGGGGCCGCCCGGCGCAAAGCCCGGCGACCCCTGTTTCCGGTGGCGCGCCGCGGCGGCGCGCCGTCCCCCCGGCTGGTAGAGCTTACTGGTAGTTGGCGGTGACGTTGAACGTCCCGGTATAATCGCCCGACGCCTGGTTGGCGCCGACATTGAGCGTGCCGCCGACCTGGAAGCTGCCACCGGTCGCGCCAAGCGTGACGGTCGCGGCCGAATAGCTCAGCGACGACGTCATCGTGCCGCTGATCGATCCGTTGAGCGTGACGCTCGAATCGCCGCCGACGACAACCACCGCACCGTCGGTGCCGGCGATGTTGAAGTTCGCCGCGGTCGTGGTGCCGGTGCAGGTCAGCCCCGCGCCGCAGGTCGCCGCGCCGGCGGTCGACACCGCAACGGTCGAAGCCGTCGCGCCGCTGATGATCGTGGCATATTGCAGGTCGCTGGTGTTGGTGAGCGTGATCTGGCGCAGGATCTTCGCCTTCGCCGTACCCGTGGCCGACGCCGCCTGTGCCGCCGAGGCGTTCATGGCGAGAGCGGCAATAGCGGCACCCAGGAGGGCGCGCTTCATTCCATAGTTGCGCATATGATTTGGTCCCTTGAAACAGTCAAAAGGCAAATGGAAATCCCACCCCATTCGCTGCCGCCCTTCTATCGGCGACCCGTTCAGCTTTTGCCGACAAGCATGGTTAATGACGGATTAGGAATTGATCCGGTTTTCCGAGAAAATCAGAGTTGAATCAATGGCTTACGCCGATATTCAGCCGTTTTCCCTGCCTCGCCGCTATCGCGCAGCGGCCCGAACCGGCACAAATATCGCCCGCACCGCGACCCGATCGCTCAGATCGATTCGCCGCTCAATCGCTGGCAAATCATGTCGAGCTGGTCGAGCGATCCGAATTTCAGCGTCAGCGCGCCCTTGCCGCCGCCGGCATAGTGAATCGCGACACCGATGCCGAGCAACTCGGACAAATGGCGTTCGACCGCGACGATGTCGGGATCGCGGTTGCCGTCGACGCTCTTATATTCGAGCGGCGCCTTGCGCCCGCCGCCCTTGCCGTCGCGCACCAGCGCCTCGACCGCGCGCACCGACAGCCCGTCGCGCACGATCTTGCGCGCGATCTCTTCGGCGCCCGCGGCGCCGATCAGCGCGCGCGCATGCCCCATCGCGAGCGACCCGTCGCCGACCATCGCCTGGACGCTTTCGGGCAGGTCGAGCAGCCGCATCAGGTTGGCGACATGGCTGCGCGACTTGCCGACCAGCTTCGCCAGCGCGTCCTGGCTGTGGCCGAAATCCTCGATCAGACGGCGATAGGCACCCGCCTCTTCGATCGCGTTGAGGTCCTGGCGCTGGATATTCTCGACCAGCGCAATCTCGTAGGTCGCGGCATCGTCGAGCTCGCGGACCAGCGCCGGAATCTGGTGCAGCCCGGCGCGCTGCGCCGCGCGCCAGCGCCGCTCGCCCGCGACGAGCTGATAGCCATCGCCATCCGGCGCGGCGCGCACGATGATCGGCTGAAGCAGCCCGCGGGCACGAATCGAATCGGCCAGTTCGCCGATCGCGGTTTCGTCGAAATGGCGCCGCGGCTGCCCCGGCAGCGGCCGGATCGCGCCGATCGCGACATGCTGCACCGATTCGCCCGCCGCGGGTGCCGGCCGCGCGCCACCGGCGCTCGCTAGCACCGGCGCCTCGACCGCGACATCGCCGAACAGCGCGTTCAGCCCGCGCCCCAGCCCCGACGGCCGCTTGCGCGCCGCCGGCGATCCTGAACCAGTTTCGTCTTTATTATCAACCATTTATGCAGCCTTGCGGACGTTGGGCAGGCGATCGATCAGCTCGCGCGCCAGCGCGATATACGCCGCCGACCCGGCGCAGCGATGATCGTAGATCAGCGCCGGCAGCCCGTGGCTCGGCGCTTCGGACAGGCGGACGTTGCGCGGAATCACCGTCTCGAACACCACCGGCCCCAGCACTTCGCGGACATCGTCCGACACCTGATCGGTCAACCGGTTGCGCCGGTCGAACATCGTCAGCGCGACCCCCAGGATCGTCAGCTTCTGGTTGAACCGCTCGCGCACCCGCTCGACCGTCGTCAGCAACTGGCTCAGCCCTTCGAGCGCGAAAAATTCGCACTGCAGCGGCACGATCAGCGATTCGGCGGCGATCAGCGCATTGAGCGTCAGCATGCCGAGCGACGGCGGACAATCGATCAGGCAGATGTCCCACTGCCCCGCCTCGGCGCCCGACAGCGCCTGTTGCAACCGGTGCAGCCGGTCCTGAAATTCGATCAGCTCGATCTCGGCGCCCGACAGGTCGACCGTTGCGGGCACGATGTCGAGCCGCGGCACTGCGGTCGGGATCGCGCATTCGGCCAGCGTCGCTTCGGCGCGCAGCAGGTCGTAACTCGAATATTCGCGCTGCGCCTGCTTGATGCCGAGGCCGGTCGAGGCATTGCCCTGCGGATCGAGGTCGATGATCAGCGTCCGCCACCCGGTCGCCGCGAGCGCCGTCGCCAGATTGATCGCGGTCGTCGTCTTGCCGACCCCGCCCTTCTGGTTCGCCACCGCTATGCGAATCATCGCGTTCCTCGCTGTTTTGCACCGATTTTGCCGCGTCCGACCAGGATCCGGCTGTCGGGATCGGTGCGACTATGTTCCACGTGAAACAGATTCTGCCACGCCGGCGGCAGCTTGGCCAGTTCCTTAACCGCGTTTCGCCCTTTTGGCAGCAGCCACCGCGTTGATTCGGTGGAAAAACGCGCGGATAAGTCGATCAGCCGGTCGAGCGGCGCAAACGCCCGCGCGCTGATCGTCCCCGCAGCGCGCGTTTCGATGCGCTCCAGCGGCGCCTCGGCGACCTCGACATGCGCCAGCCCCAGCTCGCCCGCCACCGCGCGCAAAAACTCGCACCGCCGCTTGCGCGATTCGACGAGCAGCATCGGTCGCTCGGACAGGATCGCGACCACCAACCCCGGCAGCCCCGCCCCGCTCCCCAGGTCGATCCAAAGCCCCGCGCCGCCCGCATCGAGCGCCAGCAACTGCGCACTGTCGGCGATATGCCGCACCCACAGGGTCGGTATCGTCGATGCTGCGATCAGATTCTGCCGCTCATTCTCGGCCACCAGCATCGCCGCGAACCGCTCGAGCTGCGCCCATTGCGCGACCGTCGGCGAGAAGGCGTCATCCAGCCAGCCCCTCGCCTCGTCCTCGCTCGTCAAAATTCCACCGTCGGCACTCACCAACTTGCCTGTCCTCTATCGCATTATCCCGCGACAGCGGGAAACTGACCTCTTCTTTGCGCCTTTGCGCCTTTGCGCGAGATTTTGAAAGCCTCGCGCAAAGACGCAAAGCCACAACGAACCCCGTAATCATCGAGCCGGTCTCAAACTCGCACCCAGGAGTGGCCGCTATGATCCTCCCCGTGGCGAAGCCATGGGGAGGTGGCAGCGCGAAGCGCTGGCGGAGGGGCTTGGCGCCGCCGTCGAGCGCCTCCATTCGTCGCTGCGCGACAGCGATGATACTTCGCTCTTCGTCTGGAAACGACCGATTGCAAACGCAGCGATCCTCCCCGGCACGGGGAGGGGGACCAGCGAAACTGGTGGAGGGGTACGCGGTGTCGAGCGCTGCGTATGGCCTCGCGTGCCGCTCACCACCCTCCCCCGTAGGGGGGAGGATCGCTCAAAATCCGCGCCCCACCCCAATTCGGACATTTCCACCCTGCCACGCAGGCAGGGCGAGCGCAGAGAAGACGAAAGGGATTCACGCGGAGGCGCGGAAGCGCGGAGTGGCGGCTGTAGCGGATGGATGTAGCGTGGAATGGTCCGGCGATTCCGGCCCTGCATGGCGAGCGGCTGCGCCGCTCTTTCTTTCTTCTCCGCGTCTCTGCGTCTCCGCGTGAACACTATCTTCGTCTCTGCGCTCTCTGCGGCCTCTGCGCGAAATATCTGGAAGGCGGCATTCGGCCAATTGCTGCCCTACTTAACCCCGTTCGCATCGAGCGAAGTCGAGATGCCCATCGGCTTGGTATGAGGTCGAAGGGTGTCTCGACTTCGCTCGACACGAACGAATGACGGTACGGGCAGCTTTCGACCGTTTCTTGCCAATCTGATACACGTTCTACATGCTCAACAGCAGGCACTGGAGCGCTTATATTCGCGCCGCGTCATTAAAGGGGCATTTATGAAGCCGCGCATCACGATCAATTCCAGTGAAACTGGCGACCTGGAAATCTGGCTGAACGAGGCTGGCCGCGACCTGCTTGTGAAGAAACTTCAAAATCTGACCGAGCAGAGCGACCATTTCCATCTCGGACCCGAATATCTCAACGGTGATGTGCCCGTTCAAGTCATCCCATACCGTGACGACGATAAAATTATCGAGCGGGGGAAGGTTCTGTTTCGGCCGGATCATTGGGACAGGAAGTATTTCCCCCATGTTTTGATACCCGATGGGGATCGTGATGGCAGCAGCTAGGCGTGTCGGCTTTCCGCTTACCTTGCCCAAAAACCTCCCGTTCCGCTTCCAACCCCAAAGCCGACCTCACACATCTCACCAAACGCCAGCCCTCAAGCCGCCCGCCGCCGGCTGAACACCATGATCGCGGTCAGTGCCGCCGGGGTCACCCCGTCGATCCGCCCCGCCTGGCCCAGAGTTTCGGGCCGCGCCTTGCTCAGCCGCTCGACCATCTCGCGCGACAGCCCGCCGATCGCGCCATAGTCGAGCGCGGGGTCGAGCAGGATCGCCTCGTTCGCCGCCAGCGACCGCAATTCGGCCTCCTGCCGCGCGATATACGGCGCATAATGTGCATCCTCGGCCAGCTCGGCCAAGATCGTACCGTCGATCGCATCGAGCTCGGGCGCCAGCAACGCCAGCGTCGCTATCGTCACCTCGGGAAAGCGCAGCAGGTCGATTCGTTGCCGCGCCGCGCCGTCTCCGGGCAGCGCCAGCCTGATCGCCGCATAATCGGCTGTCGTCACCGGCGCCTCGAGCAAAGCGGTGGCGCGCGCGCGCCCAGCCATTCGCGCCGCGAACGACGCCGCCGTCGCCGGCCGCACCAGCCCGAGCGCAATTCCCTTCGGAGTCAGCCGCGTCGCCGCATTGTCGGCGCGCAACCGCAAGCGATATTCGGCGCGCGCGGTGAGCATGCGGTATGGCTCGCTCACCCCCTGCAACACCAGATCGTCGACCATCACCCCGATGTACGACACCGACCGGTCGAGGATCAGCGGCTCGCGCCCCTGCACGGCGAGCGCCGCATTCGCCCCCGCGACCAGACCCTGCGCCGCGGCCTCCTCATAACCGGTGGTGCCGTTGATCTGCCCCGCGCAATAGAGCCCACCGATCGCGCGCACCTGCAAGCTGCGGTCGAGGGCGCGCGGGTCTATATGGTCATATTCGACCGCATAGCCCGGAACCACCATCTCGACCGCCTCGAGCCCGTCCATCGTCCGCAACATGGCCAACTGCACATCGGTGGGCAGCGAGGTCGAAATGCCGTTCGGATAGACGAGGTGGCTGTCCAACCCCTCGGGCTCGAGGAACACCTGATGCCCGTCGCGATCGGCGAAGCGGTGAATCTTGTCCTCGATCGACGGACAATAGCGCGGCCCCGCGGCGCCGATCGCCCCGGTGAACAGCGGCGAGCGGTCGAGATTCGCGGCGATGATCGCGTGGCTTGCGGTGTTGGTGCGCGTGATCGCGCAGAAAATCTGCGGCACGGTGCGTTCGCTGTTCCACGTGGAACAGGTCCAGGTCGCCCCTTCGGCACGGTCCGACGGCTGCTCTTCGAGCCGCGCCCAGTCGATCGTGCGCCCGTCGAGCCGCGGCGGTGTCCCGGTCTTGAGCCGCGCCATCGGCAGCTTGGCATCGCGCAACTGCGCGGCGAGCCGATGCGCCCCCGCCTCACCGATACGCCCGCCCACCATCCGCTCTTCGCCGCGGAACAGCCGCCCGCCGAGGAAGGTCCCGGTGCCGAGGACAACCGCGCCGGCGGTCAGCGTCGTGCCGTCGCCGAGCTCCAGCCCGCCGACGCGCGCGCCGTCGTCCGCCAGCACCAGCGCCGCGGCTTCCCCCGCGACGACGGTGATCGCTTTCTCCGCCGCGAGCAGATCCTGAATCGCCTGCCGATAGAGCTTCCGGTCGGCCTGGATGCGCGGCCCTTGCACCGCCGCGCCCTTCGACGCGTTGAGCATCCGGTAGTGGATCGCGGCTGCATCGGCGGCGCGCGCCATCCACCCGTCGAGCGCATCGACTTCGCGCATCAGATGCCCCTTGCCGAGCCCCCCGATCGCCGGGTTGCACGACATCGTCCCGATCAGCGCCGGGTCGAAACTGACCAGCGCCACCCGCGCGCCAAGCCGCGCCGCGGCCGCAGCGGCCTCGGTCCCGGCGTGCCCACCGCCGACCACGATGACATCGAAAGTTGCGCTATGCTGCATGATTGTGGCGGCGCTTAGCCGATAGTCGTCACAAAATCCACCGCGACTCGGCCACGAAATGTTTCACGTGAAACATCATTTCCCGATGCAGAAACGTCCGAACAGCGTGTCGAGCATATCCTCGACTCCCGCGCGCCCGGTGATGCGGTCGAGCGCCAGCGCCGCGAGTCGCAACCGTTCGGCGAGCAGGATCAGGTCGCTTGCCTCGCGCGATCCGGCGTCGACCGTCAGCCAGTCCTTCGCGTCGGCGAGCGCGGCGCGCTGGCGCTGGCGCAGCGCCGCCTCGCCCTCGCGCGGCAACAGGGTGCGCGCCATATCGACGATCATCCGGTGCAGCCGTTCCATCCCCTCGCCCGTCGCCGCCGACAGCGTCAGGTCGCAGCGCGCCGCCACCGCCTCCGCCGCCGCATCGCCGCGCCACCGGTCGGCCTGCGCCGCGATCAGGATGGCGCGCGGATGATCTGGCGCGTCGTGCGGGTTTCCCAGCCACAGCAGGATATCGGCTGCCTGCACCGCCGCCTTGGCGCGATCGATGCCGATCGTTTCGATCGCGTCGGCACTTTCGCTGCGTAGTCCGGCGGTGTCCGAAAAGCGCATCGCGATCCCGTCGAGCGCCAGCGGGGTTTCGATCACGTCGCGCGTCGTCCCCGCCACCGGCGACACGATTGCCAGCTCGCGCTGCGCCAAGGCATTGATTAACGTCGATTTTCCGGCATTGGGCGGCCCCGCGATGACCACCGACAGCCCCTCGGCGATCACCTCCGCCCCCGGCCGCGCCAACCACGCGCCCAGCTCCGACGCCAGCAACTCCATGCCGTCACACAAGCGATGTGCGCAATCATCGAGAAGTTGCACATCCTCCTCATCGCCAAAATTGAGCTCGGCCTCCGCCCCCGCCATCAACGTCAGCAGCCGCGCCTGCCAACCCTCGACCGCGCGCGACACATGCCCGCTCGCCATGCCCAGCGCCTGCACCCGCTGGCTCTCGGTTTCGGCCGCGAGCAGATCGGCCAGCCCCTCGGCTTCGGCAAGGTCGATCCGCCCGTTGAGGAAGGCGCGGCGGGTGAACTCTCCCGCCTCCGCCCGGCGCAGCCCCGGCAGCGCCGCAAGCGCCGCCTCGACCGCGGCGACGACCGCCCGCCCGCCGTGCAGGTGCAGCTCGGCCAGATCCTCGCCCGTCGCGGTCGCGGGTCCAGGAAACCACAGCATCAGCGCGCGGTCGAGCGGTGCGCCCGCAGCGTCGCTCAGCTCGGCGAGCGATGCGCGGCGCGTCGCCGGCACGCGACCGGCGAGCGCGCGCAGCGCCGCGCCTGCGCGCGGACCACTGACGCGCACCACCGCGATCGCCGCCGGCGGCATCCCGCTCGACAGCGCAAAAATCGTGTCGCTGCTTTCGTCCGTGATCAGCTCTTGCGCCCTCGTGCCGGCTTGTCGTCGCCGTCATCGCTTTTGGCGGCGCCGCCCATCAGCCCGCCGCCGAACTGACCGAGCAGCGACTGGACCAGGTTCAGCCCGCTCTCGCCCATCGGCACCCAGCTTTTGACCATCGTCTGGACCATGTCGGGGGTGATTCCCTTTGCCATCATCTCCTTGACGCGGTCGAGGTAGATGTCGTGCAGCGGCTCGAGATCGGGCAGGCCGAACAGCCGCCGCGCCTCTTCGGGGGTGCAATCGATCTCGATATTGAACTTCATCGCCCGTCTCGCTTCCCAAAAAGCTTGCAGCCCGTGCTTGAGCCGGGCTGCTGCGGCGGCTAGCTTCGCGCTTTCACCCTCAATAAGCAAGCGTCAGGAGAGACCCCGCATGGCCGCGACCAACACCCAGATCCCCGCCCTCGACGGCGAAGGCGCGATTCCCTCCTATGTCGCGCGGCCCGACGCCGATTCGTCGCGGGCGATTATCGTCATTCCCGAAATTTTCGGCGTCAACGAAGGCATCCGCAAAAAATGCGACGACTGGGCCGCCGAAGGTTATCTGGCGATCGCGCCCGACATCTTCTGGCGCTTCGCTCCCGGGGTCGAACTCAACCCCGATATCGAGGCCGAACTCAACGAAGCGTTCGGCTATTTCGGCCGATATGATGCCGACGATGGGGTCAAGGATATCGAGGCGGCGATCCGCTGGCTCCACGCCCAGGGCGCGAGCAAGGTCGGCTGCGTCGGCTTCTGCCTCGGCGGGCGGCTGGCCTATATGGCGGCGGCGCGCACCGACGTCGATGCGTCGGTCGGCTATTATGGCGTCATGATCGACCAGATGCTGAACGAAAGCCATGCGATCGCGCATCCGCTGATGCTCCACATCCCGACCGAGGATCATCTGGTCGACCATGCCGCGCAGAAGCGCATCCACGAGGGGCTCGACAGCCACCCCAGGGTGACGCTCCACGACTATGCCGGGCTCGACCACGGCTTTGCCGCGACGATGGGAAACCGCCGCAACGACGAAGGCGCGCAGCTCGCCGACGGCCGCACCCGCGCCTTCTTCGCAGAGCATCTCGCATGACCGCTCACGCCGGCGTCGCGGCTTGGCACGCCTATATGGCGGGCGGCGGCGATCCGCAGGTGCTGCGCGACCTGCTCGCCGAGGACGCCGTCTTTCATTCGCCCGTCGTCCACACGCCGCAGGAGGGGCGCGACAAGGTGTTCGCCTATCTCCACGCGGCGAGCCACGCGCTCGGCGGCGATGATTTCCGCTATCTGCGCGAAATCGTCGAAGGTGATCAGGCGATGCTCGAATTCCAGACCGAACTCGAAGGCATCCAGGTCAACGGCGTCGATATCATCCGCTGGAACGATGATGGACAGATCGTCGATTTCAAAGTCATGGTCCGTCCGCTCAAGGCGATGAACAAGGTGTGGGAGAAGATGGCAGCGATGCTCGCGGCGCAGTCCGGCTGACCCGGACGATTACCATGCCGCGCTGGATCGCCATCCCCGTGCTCCTGCTCGCAGCCTTGCTTGCCGGCTGGTGGGCGTGCGTGCGCTGGACGTTGCTGCTCTGGCTGCCGCTGCTCGGCCTTGCGCTCTACGACATGGTGCAGCGCGAGCATTCGCTCCGCCGCAACTATCCGCTGATCGCCCGCGTCCGCTGGCTGTTCGAAGCGCTGCGCCCGTTTCTCTACGCCTATGTCGTCGAAAGCCAGCTCGAGGGGCGTCCCTTCGCGCGCAGCGAACGCGATCTCGTCTATGCGCGCGCCAAGGGCGATCTCGATGCGCATCCCTTCGGCACCGAGCTCGATGTCTATTCGGACGAATATGAGTGGATGAGCCACAGCATCGTCCCCAAAATGGAGACCGATCGGACGCAGCGCGTGACCGTCGGCGGCGCCCAATGCACCCGGCCCTATTCGGCGGCGCTGCTCAATATATCCGCGATGAGCTTCGGCTCGCTTGGCGCGCGGGCTATCGAGGCGCTCAACCGCGGCGCGGCGATCGGCGGCTTTTACCACGACACCGGCGAAGGCGGCCTCAGCCCCTATCACCGCATCCACGGCGGCGACATCGTCTGGGAGCTCGGCAGCGGCTATTTCGGCTGCCGCGACGCCAGTGGCGGCTTCGACCCCGACCGCTTCCGCGACGTCGCCGCGGCCGATCAGGTCAAGATGATCGAGATCAAGCTCAGCCAGGGCGCCAAACCAGGCCACGGCGGCGTGCTGCCGGCGCCGAAAGTCAGCGGCGAGATTGCCGCGACGCGCGGCGTGCCGCAGGGGCAGGATTGCGTGTCCCCCGCGGCGCATTCGGCCTTCGCGACCCCGATCGAACTCCTCGAATGGGCGGCGCGGCTGCGCGAACTCGCCGGCGGGAAACCGGTCGGTATCAAATTGTGCGTCGGCCAGCCGCACGAAATCTATGCGCTGATGAAGGCGATGGTCCGCACCGGCATCCGTCTCGACTATATCATCGTCGATGGCGCCGAGGGTGGCACAGGCGCGGCGCCGGTCGAATTTTCGAACAGCCTCGGCATGCCGCTGCGCGAAGGGTTGATTTTCGTGCGCAACGCGCTCGTCGGCTGCGGCCTCAAGGAAGAGGTGCGTCTCGCGGCGTCGGGCAAGGTGCATTCGGGCGCCGGGCTCGCGGTCAATTGCGCGCTCGGTGCCGACTGGTCGAACGCGGCGCGCGCGTTCATGTTCTCGCTGGGCTGCGTCCAGTCGCTGCAATGCCACACCGGCAAATGCCCGACCGGCGTCGCAACCCAGGACCCCGGCCGTCAAAATGGACTGGTGGTCGCGGACAAGGCGGAACGCGTCGCCCGTTTCCAGGCGGCTACCGTGTCGGCGTTGTGGGACATCACCGCGGCAATGGGCTTGGATACGCCGTGGCAGATCCGCCCGCACCACCTCCACGAACGGCTCAATTCGGCGCGTTCGGACTCGATCGACCATATCTATGATTTTTATTCGCGCGGCATCCTGCTCGACGAACCCGAATCGGTGTTGAGCGCGCGTTACTGGGCGATGGCGCGCGCCGACAGCTTCCGCGCCGCGCTCTAGATCAGCATCAACGCGGCCAGTTCGCGCTGGAGATGCGGCGGCAGTGCGTCGCCTTCGACATCCTCGCCATCGCCGCTCGGCGCATCCTCGTCGGCCAGGTAACGCCATCCCTGATGCGCGCGGCGATGGCTCGGCGGCACGATTTCGAACCGGTCCGAGCAGACGATGTCGATCCGCCCGTCCTTGCGATCGTCGAAGCGCAAAATCCGTTGCCGCGCGACGATGCGGTGCTTGATGATCCAGTGGAGATAGCCGCCGACCAGCTCATCGATCCGCTTCGGGCGCATGCGCGTCGGCACCCGCAATTCACCGTCGCGCACCCGCGCCGCCACGCGCCGTTCAAACGTTTCGACGTGCGCGCAACCGACGGCGACTTTGGTAAGATGGACCGAAGGCATGCTCCTAAGTGGGCAGCGGGGCTCAAAAGCCAAGCGCAAATGCTCAGTCCGCTGCGGCAACCGAAAGATAATAATCGCCGCGCCCCGTCGGATTGACCGGGATTTGAAGTATAAACAGCGGCGCAAATAGGACCGGTAGCACCACCTTGATCCCAAACGCCAGAACATAGGGCGCCACGACCAGCACGACGCTGCCCATCGTCGCGGCGAACAGCCTGCCAATGGCGCGCCGGGGTTGGGTAGAAGGCAGAGGTTCGAGCTCGGCCAGCATCTCGGCGATCAAGATCGACGCATCGCCATGCTGCCACGCCGGAACCGTCAGACGAAAGCCACCGAGCGCGATGATGTTGGGCGTCACGCTGCTATGATATTCGCCGCCGACATGGACGATGATCCCGGCGGCATCGAGCATCACCGCAACGGTCAGCGCCTCGCCGCGTCCCAGCAGGACCGCTATCGGAACCATCGCATCGTCGGACATCTTCCGACGATGCGATAGTCGTCGATCCGAGTCTAGCCCAGCAGCGTGCCCAGCCCGACCGCCGGGTCGACCCAGCCGTCATAGATCATCTTGATTGCGACATAGACGATCACCGCGAGGCCGATGTAGGCAATCCAGCGATAGCGCTCGATATATTTGGCGATGATGTTAGCCGCGAGGCCCATCAGCGCCACCGCGACGATCAGGCCGACGATCATGATCCCCGGATGGTCGCGCGCCGCGCCGGCGACCGCGAGCACATTGTCGAGGCTCATGCTGACATCGGCGATCGCGACCGCCCAGGCCGCACCGGCAAAGCTTTTCGCCGGCTTCAGGCCCGAATGCTCGTCGCCGGCCACTTCGGGCGAACCGGCCGAATGCGCGCCATCGCGCAGCTCGCGCCACATTTTCCAAGCGACCCACGCGAGCAGCAGCCCGCCGATGAAGATCAGGCCGACGATCTGCAGCAGCTGCGTCACGACCAGCGCAAAGGCGATTCGCAGCACCAGCGCGGCGAGCACGCCGATCAGAATCACCTTGCGGCGCTGTTCGGGCGGCAGACCCGCGGCGAGCGCCCCGACGACGATCGCATTGTCGCCGGCAAGCACCAGGTCGATCAGCAACACCTGCAAAAAGGCGGCCATTGCCGCCGGCTCGGTGATGTTCGAGAAATCGTTGACGATATGGCCCCAAATTTCCGACGGGCCGCCAAAGCCTTGCGCGGCCGTGGCGGCGGCGGTCAACAACAGGTCAATCACACAAGCTCTCCGAAATAATGCACGTCCGGCATAGGGTCATAAAAGGGGTGCAACAGCGCCCGCCACTCTTCATATCGTTTCGAGCGGCGGAAACCATCGCGATGGTCTTCCATGCGGTCCCAATGCGCGATCAGCAAGTAGGTTTCCACCGCTTCGCACCCGCGCCGCACCTCCATGCCCAAAAAACCGGGCGAGGCGGCGATGAGCGGGCGGGCGGCGGCGAGAGCGCGCTCGAACTCGGCGCCCTGGCCGGGCCGAACCTGCAACAAGGCCTGTTCGACGATCACCGCCCCGCGCCGCGGTTATTGGTTCATCGAATCGAAGAAATCCTCGTTAGTCTTGGAATCCTTGATCTTGTCGAGCAGGAACTCCATCGCATCGACGGTGCCCATCTGCATCAGGATGCGGCGCAGCACCCACATCTTGCTGAGCTTGTCCTTTTCCATCAGCAATTCTTCCTTGCGCGTGCCCGACTTGCCGACGTCGAGGCTGGGGAAGATGCGCTTGTCGGACACCTTGCGGTCGAGGACGATTTCGCTGTTGCCGGTGCCCTTGAATTCTTCGAAGATCACCTCGTCCATGCGGCTGCCGGTATCGATCAGCGCGGTGGCGATGATCGAAAGCGAACCGCCTTCCTCGATGTTGCGCGCGGCGCCGAAGAAACGCTTGGGACGCTGGAGCGCGTTGGCGTCGACGCCGCCGGTCAGCACCTTGCCCGAGCTCGGGACGACGGTGTTGTAGGCACGGCCGAGGCGGGTGATCGAATCGAGCAGGATGACGACATCCTTCTTGTGCTCAACCAGGCGCTTGGCCTTTTCGATCACCATTTCGGCGACCTGCACGTGGCGCGTCGCGGGCTCATCGAAGGTCGAGGAGACGACCTCGCCCTTCACGCTACGCTGCATGTCGGTGACTTCTTCGGGGCGCTCGTCGACCAGCAGGACGATCAGATACACCTCGGGATGATTGTCGGTGATCGCCTTGGCGATATTCTGCAGCAGCACCGTTTTGCCGGTGCGCGGCGGCGCGACGATCAGCGCGCGCTGGCCCTTGCCCTGCGGGCTGACGAGGTCGATGACGCGCGCCGACTTGTCCTTCACCGTCGGGTCGACAGTGTCGAGCGACAATTTCTGGTTCGGATAGAGCGGGGTCAGATTGTCGAAATTGACGCGGTGGCGCACGACGTCGGGATCGTCGAAATTGACGCTGATCAGGCGCGTGAGCGCAAAATAGCGTTCGCCGTCGCGGGGCGCGCGGATTTCGCCTTCCACCGTATCGCCGGTGCGCAGACCATGCTTGCGGACCTGGTTCGGCGAGACATAGATATCGTCGGGACCCGCCAGATAATTGGCTTCAGACGAGCGCAGGAACCCGAACGAGTCAGGCAGCACTTCGATCGTCCCCGACCCGATGATTTCTTCGTCCTCGGCGACTTCTTTGAGGATAGAGAACATCAGGTCCTGCTTGCGCAGTGTCGAGGCACCCTCGACCCCCAATTCCTCGGCCATTTCGACGAGTTGGGCGGGCGATTTGGTCTTGAGTTCTTTAAGATGCATGGATGGATTCCAGGGTAAAATTCGGGAAGATTGAGAACTGACATGTTGCACCGGCGGGTGCCTATCCGGTCGTGGGACAACCGTTTGCGATAGCATCGGCGCGTTGGACGCACCGCCTGCAGGAAGCAGGTTGATCCGCCCCTATAACCGGCTCGGGATCAAGTCAATCGGGCTGAGCCGGGCGAAACACGGGTCAGGGCCGCACGATCGCCAGGATGACGATGATCGCCGCGGCGACTCCAGGGACTTCGTTGAGCAGGCGCAGCTGCTTTTCGGACAGCGGGCGCTTCCCCTGCTGCAGCTGCTTGAAATAGCCGATCATCCAGCCGTGATAGCCCGACAGCGCGATCACCAGCAGCAATTTGGCGATGAACCAGCTTTCGCCCCAATAGCCGCCGTTAAAGGCCAGCATCAGCCCAAGGATCCACACGATCGCCAGCGACGGATTGAGGATGATCCGCCGCAGCCGATCCTCGCGTTCGATCCATTTCGCATCCTCTTCGGACCCGACCGGCGCCTGATGATGATAGACGAAAAATCGCGGCATCATGAACAGCCCCGCCATCAGGAAGATGACGAAAATCACATGCGCGGCTTTGATCCAAAGCATCGTCGCCCCCAAGAATCCTGTCAGTTCCATATTTATCCGCCGCGAACGCGTCTGATCAGATGTTCGACATGGGCGATCGGGGTGTCGGGCACGATCCCATGGCCGAGATTGAAGATATGGGGACGCAGCGGAAAGGCCGCAAGGATGCGGTCGATCGCGGCGTCGAGCGCCCCGCCGCCGGTAACGAGCGCCAGCGGGTCGAGATTGCCCTGCACCGGCAGATGCGACGGCAAGGCGGCATCGGCCCAGGCCGGATCGACGGTTTCGTCGAGCCCGATCGCATCGACCCCGGTCTCGTCGGCATAAGCGCGCAGCTTGCCGCCGGCCCCCTTCGGAAAGCCGATGATCGGGGTATCGGGATGCAGCATCTTCAGACGGCGGACGATTTCGGCGTTGGGCGCGATCACCCATCGCTCATATTGCGCCGGGCTCAGACTTCCAGCCCAGCTGTCGAACAGCTGCACCGCGTCAACGCCATGCTCGATCTGCCCCGCCAGATAGGTGACGCTGAGCTCGACGATCGCATCAATGATCGCCTGGAACGCCGCCGGATCGCCGTAAGCGAGCCGCCGCGCTGCGGACTGGTCTTTCGAGCCCTGCCCGGCGACCATATAGGTGGCGACGGTCCACGGGCTGCCGGCAAAGCCGAGGAACGTCGTTTCGGGCGGCAGCGAGGCAGCGACCCGTGCCACCGTCGCATAAATCGGATCGAGCCGCTGCGGCGCCGCTTCGAGCGACGACAGGGCGCTGTCGACCAGCGGCGGTGCCAGCCGCGGGCCCTCACCCGCTTCGAACCACAGATGCTGGCCGAGCGCATGCGGGATGACGAGAATGTCGGAAAACAGGATCGACCCGTCGAAGCCGAACCGTCGGATCGGCTGCAACGTCACTTCGGCGGCGGCTTCGGGGTCGTAGCAAAGTTCGAGGAAACCGCCCTTGGTCTCGCGCAATGCGCGATACTCGGGCAGGTAGCGCCCCGCTTGGCGCATCAGCCAGAGCGGTGGCCGGTCCTGCCGCACCCCGCGCAGCGTTGCCAGCAAGCTCTTCGGTGACGCCTTCACGCGGCCCTTCTTTCTCTCTTCATATATATTTAAATATGATTGTGGTGGTTTGTTGGTCGGCGGACAGCGCGGCTTTAGGGCGCGGCGCCGCTTTTGCCAACAGCTTGACTCCCATGCCGACAGGATGGTGCGGGGAGTCGCGGGGCTCTGTGCCTCTAATTCACAGCCTGTGGATAATATTCGCAACCTGTGGACAAGCGATGGAGCGAAATCGGCAGCGCCGGGGATGAATCCACCGTCCCTTTTCTGTCCCGGAGTCGCTGCCGAAATTATCCACAGGGCGATCTGCGCGCTTCGTCCTTGCCTTTTTCGCCGCCGCGACGGCATGGTCGGGCGATGGGCCGGCTCCACCTGCATCTCATATCCGATTCCACGGGCGAAACGCTCGAAAATATCGCCAAGGCGGCGATCGCCCAGTTCGACGACGTCGAGGTGGTGCGCCATTTCTGGCCGATGGTGCGGTCGGAATCGCATCTCGACCGCATCATCGCCGAGGTGCAGGCGAGCCCCGGCATGATCCTGTTCACCCTCGTCAACGGTGAACTACGCGCCAGCCTGGAGCGCCGCGCCAGCGCGCTCAACCTGCCGACCGTCGCAGCGCTCGATGCGGTGACCGACGCGCTGTCGCGGATGCTGGGACAGGAAGCAAAGGCGCGGCCCGGCCGGCAGCATCAGCTCGACGCGGCCTATTTCGCGCGCGTCGAGGCGATCCAATTCACCGTCGCGCATGACGACGGCATCGGCTGGGAAAATTGGGAACAGGCCGACATCGTTCTCGCCGGTGTGTCGCGCACTTCCAAAACCCCGACCAGCATCTATCTTGCCAACCGCGGCTTCAAGACCGCGAACATCCCGATCGTCCCCGAATCGCCGCCGCCGAATGCGCTGTTCACCCTGAAACGACCGATGATCGTCGGCCTGACCACCGGGCTCGATCGGCTCGTCCAGGTTCGGCGCAATCGGCTGCTGTCGCTCAACCAGGCGCCCGAGACGAGCTATGTCGACGACGAGCGGGTGAAGGCCGAACTCGCGTATGCGCGCCGGATGTTCGCCGACAATGGCTGGCCGGTGATCGATGTGACGCGCCGCTCGATCGAGGAGACCGCGGCCGCGGTGATCAAGCTCGTCGAAGATCGCAGCGCGGCATGACCCTGCTGCTCGCCTCGCAAAGCAGCGGCCGCGCCGCGATGCTGCGCGCCGCCGGCCTCGCCTTCGAGGCGACCGCAGCGCATGTCGACGAGGAGGCGCTCACGGGGTCGCTGCAGGCTGCCGGCCAGACCGCGCGCAACATCGCCGACGCGCTCGCCGAGGCGAAGGCGGTCAAGGTCTCATCGCGGCTCCCCGGCGCCACCGTCCTCGGCGCCGATTCGACGCTGGCGCTCGACGACGGGACGATGCTGGCGAAACCGGCCAGTCCCGCCGACGCTGCCGATCATCTGCGGCGAATGGCAGGAACGCGCCACCGCCTGTTCAGCGCCGTGGTGGCGGCGCGCGACGGCGCGCCGGTGTGGCGCGCGATCGGCGAGGCAAAGCTGTGGATGCGGCCCTTGTCGGATGCCTTCATCGCCGACTATGTCGCACGGCATTGGGACAGCATCCGCTGGACCGTCGGCTGTTACGAGATTGAAGGAGCGGGCGTGCAATTGTTCGAACGGGTCGAAGGCGATCCCTGGACGATCGTCGGCATGCCGATGCTGCCGCTACTCGCCTGGTTGCGCGCGACCGGACTCGCGCCGTCATGAGCGGTGTCCCTTATGCAGAGGTGATCGGCGACCCGATCGCGCAGTCGAAATCGCCGCTGATCCACGGTTTTTGGCTCGCCGCGCTGGGGCTGGCGGGAGACTACCGGCGCGCCCATGTAAAGCCTGAAGACCTCGCCGCCTACATCGCCGACCGGCGCGGCGATCCCGACTGGCGCGGCTGCAACGTCACCATGCCGCACAAGGCGGCGGTGATGGATCTGGTCGATGACCCCGGCGACATCCGCGGCACGATAGGGGCGATGAACACGGTCGTGCGCCAGCCTGACGGCGCGCTGATCGGTACCAACACCGACGCCGCCGGCTTTTATTCGCCGCTTGCCGAACTTGATCTGGAGGGAGCGCCGGTGGCAGTCGTCGGTGCCGGCGGCGCGGCGCGTGCAGTGCTGTTCGCGCTCGCCCGCGCCGATGTCGGCCCGGTGACCATTCTCAATCGCAGCCCGTTGAAAGCGATGGGTCTACTCGCGACCTTCGGGCTCAAGGGCGATGTCGTCGCGCTCGACGCCTCGCTTCCCCCCGCGGCGCTGCTCGTCAACGCGAGCAGCCTCGGCATGAAGGGCCAGCCGCCGCTCGCGCTCGACCTGTCGCCGCTCCCCGATGACGCGATCGTCTACGACCTCGTCTATTCGCCGCTGAAGACCGGGCTGCTCGCGGCGGCCGAGGCGCGCGGGCTCGATACCGTCGATGGCCTCGACATGCTGATCGGACAGGCGGGGCTGGCCTTCGAACTTTTCTTCGGCGCGCCGCCGCCCGAGGGCCGCGACGAGGAATTGCGCGCGCTGCTGGTTGCATGAGCCACTTCAAGCGCCCGCATCTCACGCTTCGCCGCCCCTTCCTCCTCGGCCTCACCGGATCGATCGGCATGGGTAAATCGACCGCGGCGGCGATGTTCGAGCGCGAAGGCGTGCCGGTGTTTGACGCCGATGCCGAGGTGCACCGGTTGCAGGGCCCCGGCGGCACCCTCGTCGCGGCGATCGAGGCGCGTTTTCCCGGCACCACCGGCCCGGGCGGGGTCGACCGTCAGAAACTGGGCGCGCTGGTGCTCGGCAACCGCCACGAACTCGCCGCGCTCGAGGCGATCGTTCATCCGGCGGTGGCAAAGGCGCAGCGGCGCTTCCTCGCGCGCCACCGCGCCCGCGATGTCGTCGTGCTCGACATCCCGCTGTTGTTCGAAAAGGGTGGCTGGCGAAAGGTCGGGGCAATCGCGGTGGTGTCGGCACCGGCGTGGATGCAGACAAGGCGCGTCATGCGGCGGCCGGGGATGACCCATGCCCGGCTGAAGGCGATTCGCCGTCTGCAGGTGCCCGACCGCGTCAAGCGCGCGCGCGCCGATTTCATCATCGAAACCGGACGCCCGAAAAGCGCGACGCATCGCCAGATTCGGGCGATCGCCTCTTGTTTCCGCGCCCGATAGGGTCAATATTGACTGTCAGATGCGTGAAATAATCTTCGATACCGAAACCACGGGACTCGATCCCCGCGCGGGGCACAGGCTGGTCGAGATCGGATGCATCGAGCTCATCGACCGCCGCGAATCGGGTCGGACCTTTCACGCCTATTTCCATCCCGAGCGCGACATGCCGGCCGAGGCTGAGGCGGTCCACGGCCTGTCGATCCAGTTTCTTTCGGACAAGCCGTTGTTCGCTACGCGAGTCGACGATCTGATCGAATTCCTCGGCGATGCGCCGCTGGTCGCGCACAACGCCGCGTTCGACTTCGGCTTCGTCAATGCCGAACTGGCGCGCGCCGGCCGGGGGGCGCTGGATATGGCGCGGATGTGCTGCACCGTGCAGATGGCGCGCAAGCTGCACCCCGGCGCCAAACACAGCCTCGACGCGCTCTGCACCCGCTATGGCATCGACCGCAGCCACCGCGTCAAGCATGGCGCGCTGCTCGACGCCGAGCTGCTTGCGCATCTCTATATCGAGATGACTGGCGGGCGGCAGATCGGCCTTGGGTTGGCGGCCACCGGCACCAACGCCGCATCGCCCGCCACGCCCGGTCTGGCCGCGCCGCGCGGCATCGATCGTCCCTTTCGCGAACCCCGCCCCCATATGGCGTCGGCCGCCGAACTCGCGCGCCACGCCGAATTTGTCGCAGGGCTGAACCAGCCGCTGTGGCTCGATACGGTGTGATGGCTTCCCCGTGACGCCATCGCACCGGCCCTAGAGGAGAAGAAAAATGGAAATCCGCGTCTCTGGCCACCAGATCGAAACCGGCGAAGCGCTCCAGGCGCATGTGTCGGACCGGATGAACGCGATTGCCGACAAATATTTCTCGCGCGCGATCGGGGCGCACGCGACCTTCGGCAAAGGACCGCACGACAGTTTCCAGTGCGATATCGTCGCGCATGTGATGCAGGGGCTGGTGCTCAAGGGGCACGGTCAGGCGCAGGACGCGCATGTCGCGTTCGAAGGCGCCGCTGAACGCATCGAAAAGCAGCTCCGGCGTTATATGCGCCGACTGAAGGACCGCAACAACGGTCCGGCTCAGCCTTCGCCGACGATCGACGAGATCGATGACAATGCCAGTTACACGGTGTTCGACAGCGGCACCGAAGACGACGAGGCCGGCGAAGCCCCGGCGATCATCGCCGAAACGCGGGTCGATATTCCGAGCAGCAGCGTCTCCGATGCGGTGATGATGCTCGACCTGCGCGACACCAATGCGCTGCTGTTCGTCAACAGCAAGACCGGGGCGCACAACATGGTCTATCGCCGCCGCGACGGCACGATCGGCTGGGTCGAACCGCAATAAGGCTGGATTTTCTTCGCCAACCGGCATAAGGGCCGCGCCCAACATGGCGCGATGCCGGTGGGCGACGGTCTTCTGCTTGTCCGCACTCGATCGCCAAAGGAACGGCCGGGCCGCGCGCCCGGCGGCAATACAGATTTGATCAGACCCATGAACCTATCCTCCCTTGTTTATCCGGCGACCGTGCGCGCGCATGTTCAGCTCGATTCCAAAAAGGCGCTGTTTCCGTTCGTCGGCGATCTCGCCAGCCGTTCGCTCGGCCTTGGTGCGGGCGAAGTGAGCGAAGCGCTGCTCGAACGCGAGCGCCTGGGTTCGACCGGCTTCGGGCGCGGCATCGCTTTGCCGCATGCCAAGCTGCCCGACCTCAGCGGCGTCCGCGGGCTGTTCCTGCAACTGGCGCGCCCGATCGATTTCAACGCGGTCGACGGGCTGCCAGTCGATCTGCTCTTCGTCCTCCTCTCGCCGCTCGACGCCGGCGCCGATCATCTGAAAGCGCTGGCCGGGGTGTCGCGGATGCTGCGCAACGAGGCGATTGCCGAGCGCCTGCGCGGCGCGAAGAACGACGAAGCGCTGTACGCGCTGCTCGCCGACACCGAAACGCGTGACGCGGCGTAACGCCGCCGCTTTGCGATGACGCGGCTCAAGAGCCGCTTTCTGGTCGATCTGCTGCTCCGCCGCACCGAATCGGCGGGCGGATTCGCCACCGTTCTGGCCAAGGGCGACGAAACCTCAGGCATCATCCTCGTCCAATGCCGCGAGCGCGGCACCCCCGGGCCGCTGCTCGAGCGGCGCTTTTCGGCGAACGGCCAATATATCTGGGAAGCGGTCGGCCCCGAGGACGCGGATGACGGTGAATCGCGCGCCAACTACCAAGAGCGGCGGCGCCGCGCCGATCCCGACCTGTGGATTTTGGAGCTGGATATCGCAGATGCGCCACGACTCGTCGCGGAGTGGGGCGCGTTAACTTGACTCTGTTGCGCTGCACAATAAGTGGCGCGCACTTGAACAACGCGTAGGTCGTCCCGCGGGTTGCATCGGCTATTCGGCCGGCGCCGCCCGACACACCGGTTCGGACACGCAGTCGGATGATGACCGCAGGCGGTACAGGGCCATGGCCCCCCTGCCTGTTTTGCAACGGTTTCGGTTCATCAGCCGCCCTTTTGACGGACACTATGAGTCGCATTCTGAACGCTGCCAGCGTGGCTGCCGTCGGCATGACCGCCGCCACCATGCTGCTGCTGGCCGAACCCGGTTTCGCCAGCGATCTTGGCGCCGACGCCAATCTTCCCGCCATCACCCTTCCGGTCGCCGACGCGCCGATGGTGGCCCAACCGGCAGCTCTGCCGGCGACGACCGACGTATCGGTCGATCCCATCACCCCCGACCAGCCCGAACCCGCCGCCCAGCCCAGCCCGGCTCCGGTGACCGCGGCTTCGCTCGCGGCGCTCGTCGCGGCCACGTCGCGCCCGGCCGAGCTCGATCCCGAGCTGCGCTGCCTCGCCGGAGCGGTCTATTTCGAATCGCGCGGCGAATCGCTCACCGGCCAGCTCGCGGTTGCGCATGTCGTGATCAATCGCGCCGAATCGGGCCGCTTTCCCACCAGCCTGTGCGGCGTCGTCCACCAGCGCAGCCAGTTCAGTTTCGTTCGCGGCGGCCGGATGCCCGCGGTGCGCGAGGGCCAGCAATGGGCGAATGCGATCGCGATCGCCCAGATCGCGCGCGAGGGCAGCTGGAAGAACCATGCGCCCGGCGCGCTGTTCTTCCACGCGCGCTATGTCTCGCCGGGCTGGCGCAAGACGCGCATCGCGCAGATCGACAATCATATCTTCTATCGCTGATCCGACCCTGATCGGAAGGGCATGGCGACCGACCGTGCCCTCCCCGCTCCGTCATCCCATTCATTGCCAAGCCATATTTGGAAGCGCATGATACCCGGATGACGCGTCAACTTTCCGTCGCCCTGCTGTGTGCAGCGGCGCTTTCGTTCGGCGGCTGTGCCACCGCGGTCCCGCCGGTCGAGGTCACCCGCTTTCACAATGCGGTGCCCAGCTGGGCGCCGGGAACGCGCTACGCCATCGCGACCGCGCCGCTCGACGGCCCCGCGGTCGGCATGCCGTCGATCGAATGGAACAGCTATCGCGCGGCGGTCGACCAGCAATTGCAGCGCCAGGGACTCGTCGCGGCGGGCACGGGCGAGCGCGCCCCGCTTCTCGTCCGCGTTTCGTTCGACCGCGCCGAACAGCTTCCCGGCGGGCGCCGCTCGCCGGTGTCGGTCGGAGTCGGCGGATCGACCGGCAGCTTCGGGTCGGGGGTCGGGCTGGGCATCGGCATCAACCTTGGCGGCGGTCCGAAGCGCATGGCCGACCTGCAACTGTCGGTGCGCATCGACGATGCCGCGACCGGCCAGGCGATCTGGGAAGGCCGCGCGCTGACCGCGGTGCGGGTCAAGGCGCCGGCGAACCAGCCGAGCCTCGCCGCCGCGAAATTGGCCGAAGCCTTATTCAAGGACTTCCCCGGCGAATCGGGACGCACTATCAGCGTCCCATGACCATCACCATCAACGCCGCTTTCGACAGCGGCAACATCGTCGTGGACGGCATCGACGGCACGTCGGCTCGCCTCACCATCCGCAAGGACCGCGAGTCCGATTTCTATCAGTGGTTTCATTTCCGCGTGACCTGCGCGGTCGGCGACTCGCTCGACCTCGCGATCGCCGGGCTGGCCGATTCGGCTTATCCCGACGGCTGGCCCGGTTATGCGGCATGCGCCAGCTATGACCGCGAAACCTGGTTTCGTCTCGACACCAGCTACGACGCCGGGACGCTGTCGATCCGCCACACCGCCGAAAGCGCAGTCGTCTATCTCGCTTATTTCGCCCCCTATTCGATGGAGCGCCACCACGATCTCGTCGCCGGCGTCGCCGAATGCCCGGGCGTCACCTATCGCTGCCTGGGCACCAGCCTCGAAGGCCAGCCGATCGACTGCCTCGAAATGGGCTCGGGGGACACCCAGGTCTGGCTCTATGCGCGCCAGCATCCGGGCGAGAGCATGGCCGAATGGTGGATGGAAGGCGCGCTCGAAAAGCTGACCGACCCCGCCGATCCGCACGCGCGTTCGCTCCTGCAGAAATGCCGCTTTCACATCGTGCCGAACATGAATCCCGACGGGTCGCGGCGCGGCCATCTGCGGACCAATTTCGCCGGCGTGAACCTCAACCGCGAATGGCATGAACCGACGGCCGAGCGCAGCCCCGAAGTGCTGTGCGTGCGCGACGCGATGGACGAAAGCGGCGTCGACTGGGCGATGGACGTCCATGGCGACGAAGCGATTCCCGCCGTCTTCCTTGCGGGTTTCGAAGGCATTCCGTCGCTCCGCGCCGGGCAGCTGGAAAAATATAAGGCGTTCGAAGCGGCGCTCGCGGCGAACACTCCCGATTTCCAGGTCGAGCTCGGCTATGGCGAAGCGGCACCGGGCAAGGCGAACCTCAGCATGTCGACGACGCAGCTCGCCGAACGCTTCGGCGCGGTGTCGATGACGATCGAAATGCCGTTCAAGGACAATCGCGACCTGCCCGATCCGGTCGCCGGCTGGTCGCCCGAACGCTCGAAGCTGCTCGCCCACGCATGCCTCGCGACGCTGGACCAGATGCTCTGATGCGCAGCTGGCGGATCGTCGAAGACGATCTGTCGGGCGCCGCGATCCGCGCCTTGCTCGAGGTGCATTTTGCGGGGATGCTCGCCAACTCGCCCGCCGGCAGCTGCCATTTCCTTGACTTCGACGGGCTCAACGCCGCCGACGTGACCTTCTGGTCGATCCACAGCGGTGACCAACTCGCCGGATGCGGTGCGCTCAAGATGCTCGATGCCGGGCATGGCGAGATCAAGTCCATGCGCACCGCCGACGCCTTCCTGCGCCAGGGTGTCGCCGCCCGCATGCTCGATCATATGATCGCCGAGGCGCGCGGCCGGGGGCTGAAGCGCCTCAGCCTCGAGACGGGGTCGGGCGCGGCGTTCGAGCCTGCGATCGCGCTCTACCGGCGCTATGGTTTCGACGATTGCGAGCCGTTTGCCGACTATAAGCGCGATCCGTTCAGCCGCTTCATGACGCGCGCGCTTTCGGTATAAAAACGGGGTCCGGAAGGGACTCCGGACCCCGCAATTTTCACGACGTCAGACGCAGCGCTATGCGGCCTGCTTGTCGTCGACCAGCGTCGGAGTATTGCTGCCGCCGATCGCGATCTTGTGCGGCTTCATCGCCTCGGGCACTTCGCGCACCAGGTCGATGATCAGCAAGCCGTCGGCCAGGTCGGCCGCGCTCACCCGCACGAAGTCGGCGAGCTGAAAGCGGCGCTCGAAGGCGCGTGTTGCAATGCCGCTATACAGGAGCTGGCGTTCCTCGCCTTCCGCCGCCGGCGCCTTGCGCCCGCTGACCGTCAGCATGTTCTGCTGCGCGACGATCTCGATCTCGCCGGATTTGAATCCGGCGACCGCGACGGTGATCCGGAAATGATCATCGGCGATTTTTTCGATGTCGAACGGCGGATAGTTTTCGGCGCCCGAGCCGCTGGTTTCCAGAAAATCGAACAGGCGGTCGAAACCGACGGTCGATCGGCGATAGGGGGTCCAGTCGAAACTGTTACGCATGGGGCATTCCTTCCTTTTTCAAAGCGAAGTTACGGGACCGCGGCGCGCGCCGCGATCGCCACCCGGCCCCGTATCGGCGGCCGGATGCCGCAAATCTGGGTGCGGCCGAATGCATTTCAAGAGGGGCGTTGGCCTTTGCCGAACAGCTGGGTTAAGGGGCGGCGAAACCGCTCGCTTCGAAGGTAAGACATATGCCCCAGCTCATCCTCATCCGTCACGGCCAGTCGCAATGGAACCTCGAAAACCGCTTCACCGGCTGGTGGGATGTCGATGTCACCGAAAAGGGGGCGGCCGAGGCGTGGGCGGCGGGCGAGCTGATGAAGGTCAAGGGCATCGAACCCGATAGCTGCTTCACGTCGGTCCAGTCGCGCGCGATCAAGACGCTCAATCTGGCGCTCGAGGCGATGGGACGCCTGTGGTTGCCGGTGACCAAGGACTGGCGGCTCAACGAACGCCATTATGGCGGGCTCACCGGGCTCGACAAGGCCGAGACCGCGGCGAAGCATGGCGACGAGCAGGTGAAAATCTGGCGCCGCAGCTTCGACATCCCGCCGCCGGCGCTCGAAGCGGGGTCGCCCTGGGATCTCGCCAGCGACCCGCGCTATGCGGGGATCGCGATCCCCGCGGCCGAAAGCCTGAAAGACACGATCGAGCGCGTGCTGCCCTATTATGAAAGCGCGATCGCGCCCGAGCTGGCGGCGGGCAAGACGGTGCTGATCTCGGCGCACGGCAACAGCCTGCGCGCGCTGGTCAAGCATCTGTCGGGCATTTCCGACGCCGACATCACCGGCCTCGAAATCCCGACCGGCCAGCCGATCGTTTATGAATTGAACGACGACCTGACCGCGCGCGAACGCTATTATCTCAGCGAGCGCTGAGCGGCCTCAATCGCGCAGCAGCTCGTTGATCCCGGTCTTGGCGCGCGTCTTTGCATCGACGCGCTTGACGATCACCGCGCAATAGAGCGACGGGCCGGGCGACCCGTCGGGAAGCGGCTTGCCGGGCAGCGCGCCCGGAACCACCACCGAATAGGCGGGCACTTCGCCCATGAAAACCTCGCCGGTCGCGCGGTCGACGATCTTGGTCGAGGCGCCGAGGTAGACCCCCATCGACAGCACCGCGCCCTCGCGCACGATCACCCCCTCGGCAACCTCGGCGCGGGCGCCGATGAAGGCGCCGTCCTCGATCACCACCGGCCCGGCCTGCAAGGGTTCGAGCACCCCGCCGATCCCGGCGCCGCCCGACAGATGGACGTTGGCGCCGATCTGCGCGCAGCTGCCGACGGTCGCCCAAGCGTCGACCATCGATCCCTCGCCGACGCGCGCGCCGATGTTGACGAAGCTCGGCATCAGCACCGCGCCCTTCGATATATGCGCGCCGTGGCGGACGATCGAACCGGGCACCGCGCGGAAGCCGGCGTCGCGAAAGCGGTTCTCGCCCCATCCGGCGAATTTTGACGGCACCTTGTCCCACCAGCGCGCGCCGCCGGGGGCGCCCTGGATCAGCTCCATGTCGTTGAGGCGGAAGGACAGTAGCACCGCCTTCTTCAGCCACTGGTGGACCTGCCAGCTCCCGTCCGCATCGCGTTCCGCGACGCGCATGCTGCCGTCGTCGAGCCCCGCGAGCGCCTGCGTCACTGCCTCGCGAACCGCCCCCTGCGTGGTCAGTCCCAGAGTGTCGCGCGCGTCCCATGCCGCGTCGATCGTCGATTTGAGGTCGGTGCTCATGAAATTCCCCAAGGCAAAGGCAGTGCGTCGAGCCAGTCGCCGATGTCGGTCACATGGAAATCGACATGGTCCGGCCGGTGGTCGCGATGGCCGCTTTCGCTGCCATTGTCCAGCCAGACGGTGGTCATCCCCAGCGCCTTGGCGGGGGTCAGGTTGCGCGCCATATCCTCGACGAACAGGCTCTTGGCGGGATCGATGCCAAGGTGCGCGACCATCATGTCATACGCCGCTGGATCGGGCTTCGGCGTATAGCGGGTGGCGCGGATGTCGCAGATGCCGTCGAACAGGTCGGCGATGCCGCGTGCCGCGAGCACGCGCGCCGCATAATCGGCGTCGGCGTTGGTGAACACCAGCCGCCGCCCAGGCAGCCGCGCCAGCCCGGCGCGGAGCCGCGCGTCGGGGACGATGCGGTCGAGCGCGATGGCGTGGACGTCGATCAGGAAATCTTCGGGCGCGACGTCATGGTGGCGCATCAGCCCCGCCATCGTGGTGCCGTGATCGTGGAAATATTGCTTCTGCACCCGCCGCGCCTCGACCGCGTCGCAGCCGAGCAGGCGCATGATAAAGCCGCCCATGCGTTCGTCGATCAGGTCGAACAGCGCCGACGACGGCGGATAGAGCGTGTTGTCGAGATCGAAGATCCACGTATCGATATCGGCGAGGCGCGGGGTCATGCGGCGGCGATTAGCGGCTGCGCGGGCTACGGGCAAGGAGCGGACATATTTATACCCGTTCGTGCTGAGCTTGTCGAAGCACCGCCCTTCCTGTCTAATGGTGCAAGACAAGAACGGCCCTTCGACAAGCTCAGGGCGAACGGTCAAAGGGGATATCGCATGAACAAGACTTTCCTCCCGCTCCTTCTGCTCGGCACCGCGCTCGCCGCGCCCGCCGCCGCGCAAACCGCGCGCACCGTCATCCACGCCGGGCACCTGCTCGCCGAGCCGGGCAAGCCGGCCCGCGGCGCGTCGACGATCGTCGTCGAGGGCGGCAAGATCGTGTCGGTCACCGACGGCCACCAGGCCGCCGACGCGGGCACGACGCTGATCGACCTCAGGGACAAATATGTCCTCCCCGGGCTGATCGACAGCCATGTCCATCTGACCAGCGACGCCGGCGGGATCGCCGGGCAGCTGGAGGAAATCACCCTCAGCCCCGCGGCGCAGGCCTTCAATGCCGAGGTCAACGGGATGAAGACGCTGCGCGCGGGCTTCACCACCGTCCGCAACCTCGGCGATGGCGACGGCGCGACGCTGGCGCTGCGCGATGCGATCGCCGCGGGCAAGGTGCAGGGGCCGCGCATCGTCGATGCCGGCGCCAGCATCTCGGGCAGCGCCGGGCATATGGACGGCTCGCTCGGTTATCGCGACGAGTTGCGGCCGTTTTTTGCCGGGGCGGGCAACACCTGCAACGGCGCCGACGATTGCCGCCGCGCGGTGCGCCTGCAAATCGGGCGCGGCGCCGACGTGATCAAGTTCGCCTCGACCGGCGGGGTCAACAGCCGGATCGGCGCCGGACTCGGCAAACAGATGTTCGACGACGAGGCGCGGGCGATCGTCGAAACCGCGCATATGTTCGGCAAAAAGGTCGCGGTCCATGCGCACGGTGCCGATGGCATCCGCCTCGCGATCGACGCCGGTGCCGATTCGATCGAACATGGCACGATCCTCGACGAACCGACGATCGCCGCCTGGGCGAAGTCGAAAACCTATTACATCCCGACGCTGTCGACCGTGAACGGCTACAAGGAACGCCTCGCCGCCAATCCTGGCGCCTATGCCCCCGACGTGCTGGCGAAGATCCAGTGGCGCATCTCGATCACCGGCAAGAGTCTCGAGACGCTGGTGCCCCGCGGCGTGCGCATCGCCTTCGGCACCGACGCCGGCGTGTCGAAGCACGGCCGCAACGGCGACGAGTTCGAGCTGATGGTCCAGCACGGCATGACCCCGGTCGCGGCGCTGAAAGCGGCGACGGTGAACGCCGCCGACCTGCTCGGCCTGTCGAGCGAGATCGGCACCATCGCGCCGGGCAAGAGCGCCGATATCATCGCGGTGGCCAGTGACCCGATCGCCGATGTAACGGTGCTCAAGAAGGTCGATTTCGTGATGACGCGGGGAGAAGTGGTCGATTGACCGCTTCTCCGAAAGGCTAATCGACCAGCGCCTCGCGGAGCCGCAGCCAGTGTTCGAGCTTTGCCGCATATGCGTTGGTGTTTGCGGCGCTGCTCGACGGGAGGTCGACGAGCCCTATGCCTTGGGTCGAAGGCAATTGCCGCCGTCCGATCGCCGCAGCCTTGCCGCCGTTGAATCCGATCATCCGCAGGTCAGGTATGGTGGCGATCAATGCCGGCAGATCATGCGCCTCGACCTCGCAAATCTCGCTGTCGCTGCTTGTTCGCCGCTCGGCGGAGCGGATCACGTCCCATAGTCCGACTCGCGCAGCGCGCAACGCCGCCAGCCGGTCGTCGTAAGCAAGTTCTGCCAGCGGCCGCTCGATCACCTGCCCCACCAACCGCCAGAACTGGTTCGTCGGATGCGCATAATAGCGCTGTTCGGCGAGCGACCGCGCGCCGGGCAGGCTGCCGAGGATCAACAATCGCGTATCGCGGTACACGTGGGGTCGAAAACTGACCGCTCTAACAGCCCTTCCTGCCATCCTGTGGGATTGTGCTCGATGAATGCCTGATTACTCCGCTTCCGCTCTGTATGTCTCTAATAGGCTTGACAGAACAAAACATTCTTGTCGTATCTCCTTAAGGTAAGGAGACGAGAAAATGAAATCCGTTGAAGCAAGGGCATTTCTATCGCGCTCGTTTAAAGCAGAGTTCGCGGAAACAGTCTCAAAGGTGCAGAAAATCTGCGCCGCACTGGATATCGAAACCGTTTGCGTTGACAGGGTAGGATCGACTCCTCCAGCTGCCGAAGCAATTGCAATGATTAATGATGTTGATTTCCTTATTGCGCTCTGTGGCAGAGAAAGCAAAGCCGAAGGAAAGGATAAATATTTTACATCGCAATCCGTTCGTGATGAAATAACAATGGCTGCAACAGCGAAAAAGCCTATTCTTTGCTTTATAGAAGACGGAGTAGAATTGGCCGGATTTTCTGGTTCGATGTTTACTTACAAAAAGCTTGAGCAATTCAAATCTATAACAGATGAAGATTTATTCCAAATCGTTAATGGTGTTCACGATGAGAAACTAAAATCGATTGATAGGATGGATACCATACCATATGCGACAGGTATAACTAACTATTATATAACTAAATCGGAAATGCAGATAGAATTAAAAAAGACTGATAGTGGATTTATTTGGGACTACATTATCGAACGAAAGTATGTGTTTGAGGATGATCATAGAACTCCGATAATACATGCAGCATTTTGTATAGATAACATATCGGGATGCGAACTGCCTCCTGTCTATAGCATAGACATAGAAAAGAACGGTTCTAAAGCGAACGTAGAAATAGACATCGTTGAAGAAGGTTGTGGAAAAATTGAACTTCATTCAACAACCCTTCCTTACCCAACGAAGGGAGACACAATTCTTGTTAGAGAGCATTACCAATCTCCTTTTCTTAACATAACTCACGGAGGGCAAACTGCACGCCGACCTTTAAAAATCGGAGAATGTTTGCTACAAGCATATGATGGAAGTTTTATTATTAATAGAGTAGAAAAATTGATAGTAAGGCTCAAAGTTCCATCTGGTTACTCTCTAAGTGATGTTCAGCCTGTGGTGTCTACGTTCTCAACTCGTCTGGATCATCTCAATGAGTCTGAAATGAAAAGACTTCGAGAGGCGGCGTCACTTAAGGTAGACAATTTTTTTGGTACACAAGTCTATGAGTTGCGGGTTGATCGACCGCTTTACCAATATTTTTACGGCTTGGGATGGGATGTTCCTAAAATCGGCGAGGTTGGATTTGATCTGGCGCCCGAGTGCCGCGACTGGCAGTGAGAATGCGGCCGCCCCTTGACCACAACGGGAATCGCCGCTAGGGGCCGCGACGACCGAAAGCGGCGCTTAACCGCCTCTTCCGGTTACGACAGCGCTTGAACATTGCTGGCGCGGATGGAGCCCTCGGGGATCGAATGCGATCTTCCGGGGTCTTTTGCTGTTACAAGGTCGCCCGTTTTTCGCGGTTTTCCGCGGGGTATCGGACCGGTGTTTCATCCACGGCGGTACAGTAACCGTTCGCTTTGATGGGCGAACATTTAAAGGTGAAGCATTCATGCCCACGATCAACCAGCTAGTCCGCAAGGGCCGGACTCCCCAGAAGGTGAAGTCCAAGGTCCCGGCGATGGACGCAAACCCGCAAAAGCGCGGCGTTTGCACCCGTGTCTACACGACGACCCCGAAAAAGCCCAACTCGGCGCTCCGCAAGGTTGCCAAGGTCCGCCTGACCAACCAGCGCGAAGTCATCACCTATATCCCCGGCGAAGGCCACAACCTCCAGGAGCACAGCGTCGTGCTGATCCGCGGCGGTCGTGTCCGCGATCTTCCCGGTGTGCGTTACCACGTCCTGCGCGGCGTGCTCGATACGCAGGGTGTGAAGGACCGCAAGCAGAGCCGTTCGAAGTACGGCGCCAAGCGTCCGAAATAAGGGCGCCGCTTTTTCTGGTGAATTGATCGTCCCGATGTCGCTTTTGCGCCGGGACGCTGTTGGTAAAGGAATATCATATGGCTCGTCGTCGTCGTCCTGAACGCCGCGAAATTCTGCCCGATCCCCGTTTCGGGGATGTCGTGCTGTCGAAATTCATGAACAGCGTCATGCTGGACGGGAAAAAGTCCATCGCCGAAGGCATTGTCTATGGCGCCCTCGAGTCGGTCGAGGCCCGCGCCAAGAAGGAACCGATCGGCGTGTTCCACGAAGCGCTGGCGAATATCCGCCCGAACATCGAAGTGCGCAGCCGCCGCGTCGGCGGTGCGACCTATCAGGTTCCGGTCGAAGTCCGCCCCGACCGCGCCCAGGCGCTGGCGATCCGCTGGCTGATCACCGCGGCGCGCAACCGCAGCGAAACGACGATGGCCGCGCGCCTGTCGGGTGAGCTGCTCGACGCGTCGAACAACCGCGGCAACGCGGTGAAGAAGCGCGAAGACACCCACCGTATGGCCGAAGCGAACCGCGCGTTCAGCCACTACCGCTGGTAATGGCGGGTCAGGTTAGACTCCGCTGGTAATTGCCGGGACGCTCCCCGTGTTCTGGGGGCGTCTCGCAATCGCAACAATTCTTCCTATATCGGAGGCAGCTCAACAGGCCGCCCCCCACATTCAAGGAAAAGACCATGGCACGCAGCCATCCGCTCGAAAATTATCGCAACTTTGGGATCATGGCGCACATCGACGCCGGCAAGACCACGACGACCGAGCGTATCCTTTACTACACCGGCAAGTCCTACAAGATCGGCGAAGTCCATGACGGCGCCGCGACGATGGACTGGATGGAGCAGGAACAGGAGCGCGGCATCACGATCACGTCGGCTGCGACGACCTGCTTGTGGAAGGCCGAAGAAGGCCAGGGTCCCGAGCATCGCCTGAACATCATCGACACCCCCGGCCACGTCGACTTCACGATCGAAGTCGAGCGTTCGCTGCGCGTGCTCGACGGTGCGATCACCGCGTTCGACGGCGTTGCCGGCGTCGAGCCGCAGTCGGAAACCGTGTGGCGCCAGGCCGACAAGTATAAAGTTCCGCGGATGTGCTTCGTCAACAAGCTCGACCGCACCGGCGCCGACTTCTATTATTGCGTCCAGACGATCATCGATCGCCTCGGCGCGACGCCCGCCGTGCTGTATCTGCCGATCGGCGCCGAAGGCGACTTCAAGGGCCTGGTCGATCTGGTCAACGAGCGCGCGATCATCTGGAAGGACGAAAGCCTGGGCGCCGAATTCTTCTATGAAGAGATTCCCGCCGATCTCGTCGACAAGGCTGCCGAATATCGCGAAAAGCTCGTCGAGCTCGCCGTCGAACAGGACGACGACGCGATGGAAGCGTATCTGGAAGGCACCGTCCCCGACGTCGCCACGCTGAAGAAGCTGATCCGCAAGGGCACGCTGGCGCAGGCGTTTGTCCCGGTTCTGTGCGGCTCGGCGTTCAAGAACAAGGGCGTTCAGACGCTGCTCGACGCGGTCGTCGACTATCTGCCGAGCCCGCTCGACATTCCCGACGTCCAGGGCCTCAAGCTCGACGGCGAGACCCCCGATTCGCGTCCGCCGGCCGACGAAGCGCCGCTGTCGCTGCTCGCCTTCAAGATCATGAACGATCCGTTCGTCGGCTCGCTCACCTTCGCCCGCATCTATTCGGGTACCCTGAACAAGGGCACCTACCTGAACTCGGTGAAGGACAAGAAGGAAAAGGTCGGCCGCATGCTGCTGATGCATGCGAACAGCCGCGAAGACATCGAAGAAGCCTATGCGGGCGACATCGTGGCGCTGGCCGGCCTCAAGGAAACCACCACCGGGGACACGCTCTGCGCGACCAGCGCGCCGATCATCCTCGAGCGGATGGAATTCCCCGAGCCGGTGATCGAGCTGTCGGTGGAACCGAAGACCAAGGCCGACCAGGAACGGATGGGCATCGCGCTCAACCGTCTGGCCGCCGAGGATCCCTCGTTCCGCGTGTCGACCGACCATGAATCGGGTCAGACGATCATCAAGGGCATGGGCGAGCTTCACCTCGACATCCTCGTCGATCGCATGAAGCGCGAGTTCAAGGTCGAAGCGAACGTCGGCGCACCGCAGGTGGCGTACCGCGAATCGCTCGCGAAGGCGGTCGACGTCGACTACACCCACAAGAAGCAGTCGGGTGGCTCGGGCCAGTTCGGCCGCGTCAAGGTCAGCGTCGCTCCCGGCGAACGCGGCGCGGGCATCACCTTCATCGACGAGATCAAGGGCGGCAACATTCCGCGCGAATATATCCCGTCGGTCGAAAAGGGCATGCGCGAATCGGCCGAAAACGGTCACATGATCGGCTTCCCGATCATCGACTTCGAAATCAAGCTGACCGACGGCGCGTACCACGACGTCGACTCGTCGGCGCTGGCTTTCGAAATCGCGGGCCGTGCGGCGATGCGCGAAGTGGCGGCGAAGGCCGGCATCAAGCTGCTCGAACCGGTGATGAAGGTCGAGGTTGTTACCCCTGAGGAGTTCATGGGCGACGTGATCGGCGATCTCAACAGCCGTCGCGGCCAGATTCAGGGCACCGACAGCCGGGGTATCGCCCAGGTCGTCGAGGCGATCGTGCCGCTGGCGAACATGTTCGGTTACGTGAACCAGCTGCGCAGCTTCAGCCAGGGGCGCGCCAGCTACTCGATGCAATTCTCGCATTATGAAGAAGTGCCGACGAACGTCGCCGAAGAAGTGAAGGCCAAAATGGCCTGACGGCGTTTTAGGGATCCTGGGCCGCGCGGGCTTGCACCGCGCGGCAAAGCGCTCTAAGGGCGGCGCCTGATTCAGCAGGCTCGTCCACGACTGATCAAATCAAACATCGAACAAGAAGGTTCTTTAATCATGGCCAAGGCTAAATTTGAGCGGACGAAGCCGCACTGCAACATCGGCACCATCGGTCACGTCGACCATGGCAAGACCTCGCTGACTGCCGCGATCACCAAGGTGCTCGCCGAAACGTCGGGCGGCGTCGCCGTCGATTTCGCCAACATCGACAAGGCGCCCGAAGAGCGCGAGCGCGGCATCACCATTTCGACCGCACACGTCGAATATGAAACCGGCGCGCGCCACTATGCGCACGTCGATTGCCCGGGCCACGCCGACTATGTGAAGAACATGATCACCGGTGCCGCCCAGATGGACGGCGCGATCCTGGTGGTGTCGGCCGCTGACGGCCCGATGCCGCAGACCAAGGAGCACATCCTGCTCGCCAAGCAGGTCGGCGTGCCGACCATGGTCGTCTTCCTCAACAAGGTCGACCAGCTGGACGATCCCGAGCTGCTCGAACTCGTCGAGCTGGAAATCCGCGAAGAACTGTCGAAGCGCGACTTCGACGGCGACAATATTCCGATCATCCCGGGTTCGGCGCTGGCCGCTCTCGAAGGTCGCGACGACGCCATCGGCAAGGACGCGATCCTGAAGCTGATGGAAGCCGTCGACGCGTGGATCCCGCAGCCCGAGCGTCCGCTCGACAAGCCCTTCCTGATGCCGATCGAAGACGTGTTCTCGATCTCGGGTCGCGGTACCGTCGTCACCGGCCGTATCGAAACCGGCATCGTCAAGGTGGGTGAAGAAGTCGAAATCGTCGGCATCAAGGACACCAAGAAGACCGTCGTGACCGGCGTCGAAATGTTCCGCAAGCTGCTCGACCAGGGCCAGGCCGGCGACAACGTCGGTGCGCTGATCCGCGGCGTCGGCCGTGAAGAAGTCGAGCGTGGCCAGGTTCTCTGCAAGCCCGGCTCGATCAAGCCGCACACCGAGTTCACCTCGGAAGTCTATGTGTTGTCGAAGGACGAAGGCGGCCGTCACACGCCGTTCTTTGCCAACTATCGTCCGCAGTTCTACTTCCGCACCACCGACGTCACCGGCGAGGTCATCCTCCCCGAGGGCACCGAGATGGTGATGCCGGGCGACAACGTCCAGCTGTCGGTCAAGCTGATCGCCCCGATCGCGATGGATCCGGGTCTGCGCTTCGCCATCCGCGAAGGCGGTCGGACCGTCGGCGCAGGGGTTGTGGCGACGATCACAAAGTAATATAGGGCCGCGAGCCGCACGATTCGGAAGCGATTCGTGCGGCTCGTAGCTTAAAGATTTTTGATGGCCGGGCCGGCTTCCATCAGGGGGCCGGAACAGGCCATTTCGGCTCTTTCGCATCGTCAGACGGGATTCGACTGGAACAGTCATGGAAACGCAGAATATTCGCATTCGCCTGAAGGCTTTTGATCACCGCGTGCTCGATCAGGCCACCACCGACATCGCCGACACGGCGCGTCGTACCGGAGCGCTTATTCGCGGACCGATCCCGCTGCCGACGCGCATCGAGAAGTTCACCGTGAACCGCGGCCCGCACGTCGACAAAAAGTCGCGCGAGCAGTTCGAGGTGCGTACCCACAAGCGGCTGCTCGACATCGTGCAGCCCACCCCGCAGACGGTCGATGCGCTGATGAAGCTCGACCTGGCCGCGGGCGTGAACGTAGAAATCAAGCTGGCCTAAGGCCAGCGCAGCCCCGGCGAACGCCGGGGTCTCTATCGGCAGTCGCTTCGGTGGCTGCACCGTCCGGAGCGATCCGGACCGACGATAGGGTGGATACCGCCGGACCTCTTCCTCGCGAAGAAAACTGGTCCGGGCTGCGTCCCCCGTCTCGCCGCTGTTCCCTCGGGATCGCGGCACCTCAGCCCGGACGGGGCGACGTATCGACATCATGGGTTGGGAGGGTTCCGCCGAGGCTTTGCTTCGGTGGGTCCCGCAAGCCGTGCGGAATGGTCCGCCCGGCCTCTGTTGAGGAGTATGATCATGCGCACTGGCGTGATCGCGAAAAAAATGGGGATGACCCGCCTGTTTCAGGACGATGGCCGCCATGTGCCCGTCACCGTCCTGAGCCTCGAAGGCTGTCAGGTCGTCTCCGTACGCGACAAGGAACGTGACGGCTATGTGGCCGTGCAACTGGGTGCCGGTTCGGCGAAGGCGAAGAATGTCGCCAAGCCGCAGCGTGGCGCCTATGGCAAGGCCGAGGTTGAGCCGAAGGCGAAGCTCGTCGAATTCCGCGTCGCCGACGACGCGACGCTCGACGTCGGCGCCGAACTGTCGGCCGACCATTTCGTCGCCGGCCAGATCGTCGACATCCAGGGCGTGACGCAGGGCAAGGGTTTTGCCGGTGCGATGAAGCGCTGGGGTTTCGGCGGCATGCGCGCCACCCACGGCGTGTCGATCAGCCACCGTGCACATGGTTCGACGGGTAACCGCCAGGATCCGGGCCGCGTCTTCAAGAACAAGAAGATGGCCGGTCACATGGGCGCGCGCAATCGCACCCAGCAGAATCTCGAAATCGTCCGCACCGACGTCGAGCGCGGCCTTCTCTTCGTCAAGGGCTCGGTCCCTGGCTCGAAGGGCGGCTGGCTGATGGTCCGCGATGCGGTGAAGCTGCCGCGCCATCCCGAGGCCCCCTATCCGGCGGGCGTCAAGAGCGCGGCGAACAGCAACCAGGAAGCCCCGGCAGATGCGCCGGTCGAGACCCCGACGGATGAAACCGTCGTCGTCGACACCGCGACCGCCGACGGCGCGCAGGAGTCCTGATCATGAAGGTCAAGGTTCACACCATCGACGGCAAGGCCGGCGCAGACATCGATCTGAACGACGATGTGTTCGGCGTCGATCCGCGCGCCGACATCCTCCACCGCGTTGTCAGCTGGCAGCTCGAAAAGCGCCGCGGTCCGGCGCGTGCCGCGCGCGAACGCAGCGATGTGTCGCGCACCGGCAAGAAGTTCGGCAACCAGAAGGGTGGCGGTACCGCGCGTCACGGCGATCGCGCAGCCCCGATCTTCATCGGCGGCGGCAAGGCGCATGGCCCCCGGGCCCGCACCTTCGGCCACTCGCTGAACAAGAAGATCCGCACGCTCGGCCTGAAAATGGCGCTGAGCGACAAGGCGAAGGGCGGCAAGATCCTCGTTCTCGACACGCTCGAGCTCAAGGACGCCAAGACCAAGGCGCTCGCCGGCCAGCTCGGCAAGCTCGAACTCGGCAATCGCGCACTGTTCATCGATGGCGATGCGGTTCACGAAAGCTTCGCCATGGCGTCGGCCAACCTGATCGGCATCAACTCGATGCCGGCGATGGGTGCCAACGTCTATGACATTTTGCGCGCCGATACGCTGGTCCTGACCCGCGCCGGCCTCGAAAAGCTGGAGGCACGCTTCAATGGCTAAGGCAAAAACAGTCGACGCGCGTCACTATGACGTGATCCTCGCTCCGGTGATCACCGAGAAGTCGACGCTGCTCAGCGAGAATGACGCGGTGGTGTTCAAGGTTGCGAACGACGCGACCAAGCCCGCCATCAAGGCTGCCGTCGAGGCGCTGTTCGATGTCAAGGTGCTCAGCGTCAACACGCTGATCACCAAGGGCAAGACCAAGCGCTGGAAGGGCAAGCCCTATACCCGCAGCGACGTGAAGAAGGCGATCGTTCGTCTGGCCGAAGGCCAGTCGATCGACGTCACCACTGGCGTCTGATTGTAGGGAAAGGCAGAGAAAATGGCACTTAAATCCTATAATCCGACCAGCCCCGCGCAACGCGGCCTGATCCTGGTCGACAAATCGTCGTTGTGGAAGGGCAAGCCCGTCAAGGCGCTGACCGAAGGCAAGAACAAGACCGGCGGTCGCAACAACAAGGGCCATGTGACCTCGCGCGGCATCGCCGGCGGTCACAAGCAGAAGTACCGCTTCATCGACTTCAAGCGTCGCAAGTGGGACATGCCTGCCACCGTCGAGCGGCTGGAATATGATCCCAACCGCACCGCCTTCATCGCGCTGGTGAAGTATGAAGACGGCGAGCAGACCTACATCATCGCGCCGCAGCGTCTGGCCGTGGGCGACACCGTCGTCGCCGGCAAGAAGACCGACGTGAAGCCGGGCAATGCGATGGAACTGTCGCAGATGCCGGTCGGCACGATCGTCCACAATATCGAGATGAAGCCGGGCAAGGGCGGCCAGATCGCCCGTTCGGCCGGCACCTATGCACAGGTCGTCGGTCGTGACCGCGGGCTGGTCATCGTGCGTCTCGGTTCGGGCGAGCAGCGCTATATTCGCGGCGAGTGCATGGGCACGGTCGGTGCGGTGTCGAACCCCGACAACCAGAACACCAACCTGGGCAAGGCCGGCCGCAACCGCTGGCTCGGCAAGCGTCCGCTGACCCGCGGCGTTGCGAAGAACCCGGTCGATCACCCGCATGGCGGCGGCGAAGGCCGTACCTCGGGCGGCCGTCACCCGGTGACCCCGTGGGGCAAGCCGACGAAGGGTGCGCGTACGCGCCACAACAAGTCGACCGACAAGATGATCATCCGGTCGCGTCACGCGAAGAAGAAGAGGTAAGCCATGGCTCGCTCGGTCTGGAAGGGTCCTTTCGTGGACCTCCATCTGCTCAAGAAAGCCGAAACGGCCCAGGAAGGCAGCAGCTCTGCGCCTATCAAAACCTGGTCGCGCCGGTCCACCATCCTGCCGCAGTTCGTGGGGCTGACCTTCAACGTCTACAACGGCCGCAAGTTCGTGCCGGTGTCGGTCAACGAAGACATGGTCGGCATGAAGCTGGGTGAATTTGCGCCGACGCGCTTCTTCCCCGGTCACGCTGCCGACAAGAAGGGCAAACGCTAATGGGCAAGGAAAAGTCCCCCCGCCGCGTTGCGGATAACGAGGCGCTTTCGGTCGGCACGCAGATTCGCGGCTCGGCGCAGAAGCTGAACCTGGTTGCCGCGCTGATCCGCGGCCGCAAGGTCGAAGACGCGATGAACGTCCTCGCCTTCTCGAAGAAGGCAATGGCGGTCGACGTGCGCAAGGTTCTCGCCAGCGCCGTCGCCAACGCGGAAAACAACCACAACCTCGACGTCGATGCGCTCGTCGTTCAGGAAGCGAGCGTCGGCAAGTCGATCTCGATGAAGCGCTGGCACGCACGCGGCCGCGGCAAGTCGACCCGGATCGTCAAGCCGTTCAGCCGCATCCGCATCGTCGTGCGCGAACAGGAAGAAGAGGCGTAACATGGGCCAGAAGAGCAATCCGATCGGCCTGCGCCTGCAGGTCAACCGCACCTGGGACAGCCGCTGGTTCGCCGAGGGCCAGGACTATGGCCGCATGCTGGTCGAGGATCTGAAGATCCGCCAATATGTGTTCAAGACCCTGCCGCAGGCCGCGATCTCGAAGGTCGTGATCGAACGCCCGGCCAAGCTGTGCCGCGTGTCGATCTATGCCGCCCGTCCGGGTGTCATCATCGGCAAGAAGGGCGCCGACATCGAAAAGCTTCGCAAGAAGCTGGGCGAACTGACGGGCAGTGACGTGTCGTTGAACATCGTCGAGATCCGCAAGCCCGAGGTTGACGCCAAGCTGGTCGGCCAGGGCATTGCCGACCAGCTCGAACGCCGCGTCGCGTTCCGCCGAGCCATGAAGCGCGCGGTGCAGTCGGCGATGCGCCTGGGCGCCGAAGGCATCCGCATCAACTGCGCCGGTCGTCTCGGCGGCGCGGAAATCGCGCGTACCGAATGGTATCGCGAAGGCCGGGTGCCGCTGCACACGCTGCGCGCCAACGTCGACTATGCCGAATCGACCGCGCACACCGCCTATGGCGTGTGCGGGATCAAGGTGTGGATCTTCAAGGGCGAGATTCTCGGCCACGACCCGATGGCGACCGACCGTCTGATGCTCGATGCACAGACGACCGGCGTCCGTCCGGCTCGTGAAGATCGCCGCTAAGGACTGCTGACATGCTGCAACCGAAAAAAACCAAGTTCCGCAAGGCTTTCAAGGGCCGCATCCATGGCAATGCCAAGGGTGGCACCAGCCTGAACTTCGGCTCGTACGGGCTGAAGGCGATGGAACCCGAGCGCATCACCGCGCGCCAGATCGAAGCGGCTCGCCGCGCGATCAGCCGTGCGATCAAGCGCCAGGGCCGCTTGTGGATCCGTATCTTCCCCGACGTCCCGGTGTCGTCGAAGCCGGCCGAAGTCCGCATGGGCAAGGGCAAGGGTTCGCCGGAATTCTGGGCCGCGCGCGTGAAGCCGGGCCGCATCCTGTTCGAACTCGACGGCGTTCCCGGCCCTGTGGCCGCGCTGGCATTCGAACGGGCGGCGATGAAGCTGCCGATCAAGACGAAGGTGATCGCCCGTCTCGGCGACACCTCGCACCTGGAGGGTTAAGGGCCATGTCCAAGACCGAAGATTTCAAGGCCAAGACCGACGATCAGCTGTCGGAACAGCTTGGCGAACTGAAGCGTGAGGCGTTCAACCTCCGCTTTCAGGCGGCCACCGGCCAGCTTGAAAAAGCATCGCGCGTCAAGGAAGTCCGGCGTTCGATCGCCCGCATCAAGACGCAGCAGACCGAGCGCACGCGCTCGGCCGCGAAATAAGGAGACGATCGATGCCGAAGCGCATTCTGACCGGTACGGTGGTGTCCGACAAGGGCGACAAGACCGTCGTGGTGAAAGTCGAGCGGAAGGTGAAGCACCCTCTGTACGGCAAGATCATCCGCCGTTCGAAGAAGTATCACGCCCACGACGAGGACAACGCCATCAAGGCCGGCGAAACCGTCCGCATCGAGGAAACGAAGCCGATTTCGAAGCTGAAGACGTGGAAGGTGCTCGACAAGGTCGACACCCACAGCAAGCCCAAGGGTTCGACCCCGGCTGCTCCCGCTTCGGCTGAAGGCTGAACCCAGTTCACGGAACCGCCGGGGCATCCCGGTAGGCCAAAACAGAAGGAAATGCATCGATGATCCAGATGCAGTCACAATTGGAAGTCGCCGACAACAGCGGCGCGAAGCGCGTCCAGTGCATCAAGGTGCTGGGCGGGTCGAAGCGCCGGGTCGCCGGCGTCGGCGACGTCATCGTCGTGTCGATCAAGGAAGCGCAGCCGCGTGGCAAGGTGAAGAAGGGCGACGTCCATCGCGCCGTCATCGTCCGCACCGCCAAGGATGTGCGCCGCGCCGACGGTTCGGTGATCCGTTTCGACAGCAACGCCGCCGTGCTCGTCAACAAGAACGAGGAGCCGATCGGCACCCGTATCTTCGGCCCCGTCGTCCGCGAGCTGCGCGGCCGCGGCTATATGAAGATCATCAGCCTGGCGCCGGAGGTGCTCTGACCATGGGTATGGCCAAGATCAAGAAGGGCGACACCGTCGTCATCCTGTCCGGCAAGGACAAGGGCAAGACGGGCGAAGTGACGCAGAGCATGCCGAAGGACGGCAAGCTCGTCGTCGCGGGCGTCAATGTCATCACGCGGCACCGCAAGCCGAGCCAGACCAACCCGCAGGGCGGCCTGGAACGCAAGGAAGCGCCGCTGCACGCGAGCAAGGTTGCGCTGGCCGATCCCAAGGACGGCAAGCCGACGCGCGTGCGTTTCGAAACCAAGGACGGCAAGAAGGTGCGTGTCGCCGTGAAGTCCGGGGAGACCATCAGTGGCTGATAATTACACCCCCCGCATGCGGACCCGCTATGACGAGGTGATCGTGAAGGCGATGACCGAGAAGTTCGGGTACAAGAATGCGATGGAAGTGCCGAAGATCGAAAAGATCGTGCTCAACATGGGCGTCGGCGAAGCAACGCAGGACAAGAAGAAGGTCGAAAAGGCCGCCGAGGAAATGGAATTGATCGCGGGGCAGAAGCCCGTCGTGACCAAGGCCAAGAAATCGATCGCCCAGTTCAAGCTGCGCGAAGGCATGCCGATCGGTTGCAAGGTCACCCTGCGCCGCGAACGCATGTACGAATTCCTCGACCGGCTGATCACGATCGCCATGCCGCGTATCCGCGACTTTCGCGGCGTGTCGGCGACCAGCTTCGACGGCCGTGGCAACTACGCCATGGGCCTGAAAGAGCAGATCATCTTCCCCGAGATCAACTATGACCGCATCGACCAGGTGCGTGGCATGGACGTGATCGTCACCACCACCGCCCGTACGGACGATGAAGCCCGCGAACTGCTCAAGCTGTTCGGCTTCCCCTTCCCGATCGAAGCGCAGGAAAAGGAAGCCGCCTGATCCCCGCACGGGACCAGGCAGGCTCTTTCAAGAAGGAAAGAGAACTTAAGTCATGGCGAAACTAAGTTCGGTAAACAAAAACGAGCGTCGCAAGCAGCTGGTGAAGAAATATGCCGGCCGCTATGCGAAGCTGAAGGCGATTGCGGCGGACACGTCGCTCGACGAGGGCGAGCGTCTGATCGCGCGCCTGAAGATGGCGGAAATTCCCCGCAACGGCAACCCGACCCGCATCCGTAACCGGTGCGAGCTGACCGGGCGCCCGCGCGCTTATTATCGCAAATTCCGGCTGTGCCGTATCCAGCTCCGCGATCTGGCCAACAAGGGCCTGATCCCCGGTGTTGTGAAGTCGAGCTGGTAAGGGACTAGAAGATGGCAATGACCGATCCCCTGGGTGATATGCTCACCCGCATCCGCAACGGCCAGACGGCGAAGAAGGACAGCGTCCTGACGCCGGCCTCGACGCTGCGCGTCCGCGTTCTCGATGTCCTCCAGCGCGAAGGCTATATCCGCGGCTACAGCGAAGAAACGCTGGGTGCCAAGGGCCAGCACAAGGGCATCCGCATCGAACTGAAATATTTCGAGGGCCAGCCGGCGATCCGCCACGTGGCGCGCGTCTCGAAGCCCGGCCGCCGCGTCTATTCGGGTTCGAAAGAACTGCCGATCGTGCGCAACGGCCTGGGCATCACCATCGTGTCGACCCCGCGCGGAGTCCTGTCGGACGCCGAGGCTCGCGAACATAATGTCGGCGGCGAAGTGCTGGCGGAGGTGTTTTGATGTCGCGCATTGGTAAAAAAGCAGTGGCAATCCCCAGCGGCGTCACCGCCGCGATCGACGGCGGTCAGCTGTCGGTCAAGGGACCCAAGGGCACGCTCGCGATGCCGCTGTCGGACGTCATCAAATATGAAGTCGCCGACGGCAGCATTTCGGTACAGCCCGCCAACGACAGCCGCGAAGCGCGCGCCTTCTGGGGCATGCAGCGGACGTTGGTGCAGAATCTGATCACCGGCGTGACCGAGGGCTTTACCAAGGTCCTCGAAATCACTGGCGTCGGTTATCGTGCCAACTCGCAGGGCAAGAATCTGAAGCTGCAGCTCGGCTACAGCCACGATGTCGATTTCGCGGTGCCCGAGGGCATCGAGATCAAGACGCCCGACAATACGACGATCGAGATCAGCGGCATCGACAAGCAGCAGGTCGGCCAGGTCGCGGCGGAAATCCGCCGTTGGCGCAAGCCCGAACCCTATAAGGGCAAGGGCATCAAATATCGCGGCGAGTACATCTTCCGCAAAGAAGGCAAGAAGAAGTAAGCCATGGCACATCTTACCCAATTCGAAAAACGCCGTCAGCGCGTTCGCACCGCCCTCCGCCAGCGCGCCGCCGGGCGTGCGCGCCTTTCGGTGCACCGTTCGGGCCGGCACATCTATGCGCAGCTCATCGATGACGCGGCCGGCGCGACGCTGGCTTCGGCCTCGACGCTCGACAAGGATGTGCGCGGCAAAACCGGCGCGACCACCGCGGCCGCGGCCGACGTCGGCAAGCGCCTCGCCGCTGCCGCCAAGAAGGCGGGCGTGACGCAGGTCGTGTTCGACCGCGGCGGCTTCCTGTTCCACGGGCGCATCAAGGCGCTGGCCGACGCGGCACGCGAAGGCGGATTGGAGTTCTAATCATGGCAGACGAAAACAGCACCGGCGCGGGCAACCAGCCCGAAGCGACCCTGGCTCCCGAAGCCACCAATGCCGAAGTCACGAACCAGGCTCCGCGCCGCGGCCGTGGCGGCGGTGGCGGTCGCGACGGCGGCCGTGGCGGTCGTGACGGCGGTGGCCGCGGTCGCCGCGACGATCGTCGCCCGCGCGACGACGACGGTGGCGAAGAGCTGATCGAAAAGCTGGTCCACATCAACCGCGTGTCGAAGACGGTGAAGGGCGGCAAGCGCTTCGGTTTCGCCGCGCTCGTCGTCGTCGGCGACGGCAAGGGCCGGGCCGGTTTCGGTCATGGCAAGGCGCGCGAAGTGCCCGAGGCGATTTCGAAGGCGACCGCTGCCGCGAAGAAGGCGATGATTCGCGTTCCGCTGCGCGACGGCCGCACCCTGCATCACGATGGCCGCGGCCATTTCGGTGCCGGCAATGTGACGCTGCGTTCGGCACCCGCCGGGACCGGCATCATCGCCGGTGGCCCGATGCGCGCCGTGTTCGAATCGCTGGGCGTCGCCGACGTGGTGACCAAGTCGGTCGGCACCTCGAACCCCTACAACATGATCCGTGCGACTTTCGAAGCGCTCGGCGAGCAGACCAGCCCCAAGTCGGTCGCGCAGCGTCGCGGCAAGAAGGTGTCGGATCTGATCAAGCGCGGCGGAGCTTCCGACCGTGCAGCCGAGGCGGAAGCCGCGGCGGTGACGGAGTAAGACGATGGCCGACAAGAAGATCAAGATCCGCCAGATCGGTTCGCCGATCCGTCGTCCCAAGAGCCAGCGTGCGATCCTGACCGGCCTCGGCCTGGGCAAGATGCACCGCGAGGTCGAACTGGTCGACACCCCCGAAGTGCGCGGCATGATCCGCAAGCTGCCGCACATGGTGGAAGTCGTCGAGGGCTGACAAACAGGGTCGTCCCGGCGAAAGCCGGGACCGCTCTCGGCCTGTCCCGACCCGTCGGGACGGTCATCCACCGATCCCAGCTTTCGCTGGGATAACAACATTAGCGCGACAAAAGCGAAAGCGAGTGCAACATGACGATCAAGCTTAACGAACTTCGTGACAATGACGGTGCCCGCAAGGGCCGGATGCGCGTCGGACGCGGCATCGGCTCGGGCAAGGGCAAGACCGCCGGCCGCGGCCAGAAGGGCCAGAAGGCGCGCAGCGGCGTCGCCATCAACGGCTTCGAAGGCGGCCAGATGCCGCTCCACATGCGCATCCCGAAGCGCGGCTTCAACAACATCTTCGGCAAGGATTTCGCGATCGTCAATCTGGGCATGATCCAGAAGCTGGTCGACGCGAAGAAGCTCGACGCCAAGGCGGTGATCGATCATGCCGCGCTCAAGGCCGCCGGCGTGGCTCGCGGCGGCAAGGACGGCGTCCGCCTCCTCGCCAAGGGCGACTATAGCGCGAAGCTGAATTTCGCCGTTGCCGGTGCGTCGAAGGGCGCGATCGAGGCAGTCGAAAAGGCCGGCGGCAAGATCGAGCTGCCCGAAGCGAAGCCCGAAGGCGACGGCAAGAAGGCCAAGCGCCGCGCCGAGGCCGCAGCCAAGAACGCTTGAATTACCGTAAAGGGCGGTTCGCAGACACGAACCGCCCTTTATCGTCTGAACACCGAACTCCCGGTCGTGTCGAGCGAAGTCGAGACACCCATCAGAACAGCATATGGTCGAGGGGCATCTCGACTTCGCTCGATGCGAACGGATAGATGGGGCCTTTGACGGCCGCATCTGAAATCGGGCCTTTCCCCTTGCGCTTCGACCCTAGCGAACGCACATAGGCGCCGGGTCGCGGGGGCGCGGTCCGCCACTCGAGGAACGATATCATGGCCTCTCGCGCCGACCAGCTTGCATCCAACCTAAACTTTTCGAAGTTCGGTCAGGCGACCGAACTCAAGAACCGCATCTGGTTCACGATCGGCGCGCTGATCGTCTTCCGCTTCCTGTCTTTCGTGCCGCTGCCGGGCGTCGACCCCGTGGCGCTGTCGCGACTCTATGAGCAGGCGGCGTCGGGCGGCATCCTCGACATCTTCAACACCTTCTCGGGCGGCAGCCTCGAGCGCATGAGCATCATCGCGCTCGGCGTCATGCCCTATATCACGGCTTCGATCGTCGTGCAGCTCGCCGCGGCATTGTCGCCGAGCCTCGCCGCACTCAAGAAAGAGGGCGAAAGCGGGCGCAAGAAGCTCAACCAGTACACGCGCTACGGCACCGTCGCGCTCACCGCGGTGCAGGGCTATTTCATCGCCGTCGGGCTCGAGACGCTGGGCGCCAGCCAGGGCATCGCCGCGGTCGTCGATCCCGGCATGTTCTTCCGTGTCGGCGCGGTGATCAGCATCGTCGGCGGCACGCTGTTCCTGATGTGGCTCGGCGAGCAGATCACCAGCCGCGGCATCGGCAACGGCATTTCGCTGATCATCATGGCGGGCATTCTCGCCCAGCTGCCGCGCAGCTTTGCCCAGATGTTCGCACAGGTCCGCGAAGGATCGATGGGCGGCGGCACCGTGGTCGCGGTGTTTGTCGGGGCGATCGCGATCATCGCCTTCATCAGCTTCATGGAACGCGCGCAGCGCCGCGTCCTCGTCCAATATCCCAAGCGCGCGACGCAGCGCGGGGTGATGCAGGCCGACCGCAGCCACCTGCCGCTCAAGGTCAACACCGCGGGCGTCATCCCGCCGATCTTCGCCTCGTCGCTGCTGCTGATGCCGATCACCATCACCCAGATGATGGGCAGCAACGTGTCGGGCGACAGCGCGAGCGGCGATTTCCTGATCTCGCTCAACCAGTATCTCGCGCACGGCCAGCCGCTCTACATGGCGCTCTATGCCGCCGGCATCATCTTCTTCTGCTTCTTCTATGTCGCGGTCGTCTTCAATCCCGAAGAAACCGCCGACAATCTGAAGCGCCAGAACGGTTTCATTCCCGGCATCCGTCCGGGCAAGAACACCGCCGCCTACCTCGATTTCGTGCTGACGCGCATCACGGTGATCGGCGCGGCCTATCTCGCGCTCATCTGCCTCGTGCCCGAATATTTCATCGCCCAGTCGGGGCTGCCCTTCGCGCTCGGCGGCACCAGCCTGCTGATCATCGTCAACGTGACGATCGACACGATCAGCCAGATCCAGAGCCACATGCTCGCGCACCAATATGGCGACCTCATCAAGAAGGCGAAGCTGAAGGGCGGCGTTGCGCGGCGTTGACGCGCCCGCTACGGCAAGCGTGACAGGCACGGGAACAGGGGCTTTGATGACGCTCAATATCATTCTGCTGGGTCCGCCGGGGGCGGGCAAGGGAACGCAGGCTTCGCGGCTCGAGGACGAGCATGGCATGGTCCAGCTGTCGACCGGCGACATGCTGCGCGCCGCGGTCAAGGCCGGTACCCCGATCGGCGTGCAGGCCAAGGCGGTAATGGACGCCGGCGAACTCGTATCGGACGACATCGTCTCGGGCCTGATCGGTGAGCGGCTCGACGAACTCGGCGGCGACGTCTCGGTGATCTTCGACGGCTATCCGCGCACCGCGGCGCAGGCCGAGGCGCTCGACGGATTGCTCGCGGCGCGCGGCCGCCAGCTCGACCATGTGATCGAACTCGTCGTCGAAGAGGATGCGCTCGTCGATCGCATCACCGGCCGTTTCTCCTGCGCCCAATGCGGCGCGGGCTATCACGACCGCTACAAGCTGCCGAAGGTGGCGGAGACCTGCGATCAGTGCGGCAGCCACGAATTCAAGCGCCGCCCCGACGACAATGAAGAGACGGTGCGCACCCGCATGGCCGAATATCGCGCCAAGACCGCGCCGATCCTGCCGATCTACGACTCGCGCGGCATCGTGACGCGGGTCGACGGCATGGCGCCGATCGACGACGTCAACGACGCGATCGAAACGATCTTCGCGACCGTCGGCTAGGCCACGTCACATCGTCATTGCGAGGGCCGTAGGCCCGTGGCAATCCAGAGCGGCAACAGGCCGCCCTGGATTGCTTCGCTTCGCTCGCAATGACGAAGCCCGGTGGCGACGGGGGATGGGCGATGAATCTGAAAATCAAATTGGCGACCGCGTTTCTGTCGGTTGCAGGACTGAGTGCCGTTCCGGCGCACGCCAAGGTCATCGACCAGGGCGAGCTCGGCTTCACCGTGGCGCACACCGCGCAGGTCGCGGCGACCCCCGAAGATGTGTGGAAAATGCTCCGCATGCCGCAGCAATGGTGGTCGAAAGACCATAGCTGGTCGGGCGACGCCGCCAATTTTTGGCTCGATTCGCAGGCCGGCGGCTGTTTCTGCGAAAAGCTGCCCGATACCGGCACCGGGGTCGGCAGCGTCCAGCACGCGCGCATCCTGTTCGCCCGGCCGAACCAGCTGCTGCGCCTCTCGGGCGCGTTCGGGCCGTTGCAGGGCGAGGCGTTGACCGGCACGCTGACGATCCAGATCAAGGCGACGCCGACCGGCAGCGCGCTGCGCTTCGACTATGTCGTCGGCGGCTATATGCGCTTCAAGGTCGGCGAGATCGCGCCCGCGGTCGACAAGGTCATCGGCGAACAATTGCTCGGCCTCACAAACGCGCTCGGCGGCGCGTTGCCGCCGTCGCGCGAGGAGAAGGCGGCGGCGGAAGCCGGTGAAACACCCGCCTCCGAAGCGACCGATTCGGCCGAACCGGACGAAGACCCTACCGACGAGCCTGGAGCGGACGAACCGGGACTGGGCGACGTTGCTGCCGATCTGGCGCGCGACGATCAGGTCGTCGCGCCCGACTGACGCTCAGTCCTTGGGTTGGCCGCGCAGCTTGGCGAGCGCGGCAAAGGGTCCGGCATCGTCTTCGCTCAGCACGCCTTTCGCGGCGAGCAGGCGGTCGGCGTCGGGATGGCGCGGAAACGGGTCGAGCGCGAGCGCCAGCGTCTGCACCGCGGCTTCGCCCAGATCGACGCGGTCGCCGTCGAGCGGCAAGATGTCGCAATCGGCGCTGCTGATCTCGATCTCCTCGTCAGGATCGACCGCGGCGTCGACGTCGCGCAGGAAGCGCAGGTCGAACGGCTCGGCCAGCGTCGCGGGCACCGGCAGGTCGGTTGCGGCGCAGCGCTGCATCAGCGTGGCCTCCACCTTGCCCTTCGCCGCCACCCCGCCGGTGACGGTGCGCACCTCGGCGGTCACCGCAAAACGGCTCAATTCCACCAGTCCGAGCCGCCGCGCGATCCGCGTCAGGGCCGCAGCGTCGGCGTCGATTGCCACCGCGCGCCCATGCCCCGCGTCGGCGACCGTCAGCACGTGCGAAAATTCGGCGGCGTCGCTCATGTCTCGGCGCCGGGCAGGCGATCGGCGACGACCAGGTCGCCCACCGGCATCGACGCCAGCGCCGCGCGCAGGGCCGCGACCTCGGCCATCACATGCGCCAGCCCCGCCGCCGCCGGAGCCTGTCCGCGCCACAGATTGCGGACCAGCGCCGCGGCGAGTTCGTCCGATCCGTCGGGAGCGCGATAGGCGCCCAGTCGCCCGCCGAGTGCGCCGACCATCCGCCCGATCTGCTTGCCGACGACCATGTCGCCAAACCCGATCTGGCGCATCTGGCCGTCCATGTCGGTCACGAACAATTCGGTGAGTTCGACCCCGGCGCGCCCTTGCGCGGGATCGTCGTCGATGCGGTGAAGCACGAGCGCCAGCACCAGGCTGACCATGTCGAAGCGCCCGTCGAGCGTGTCGGGGACGGTGCCTTCGGCGTACCAGTGCGGCGCGCGCGCGGCGGCGACGACGGCATTCCAGAGCGGGCGGCGCGCCTCGCGCGGGTCGGGCGTCGATCGGAAGAGGTTGCGGAGCGAGAACATGGTCATCCGCTTAGGCGCAATCGCGGCGGCGGAAAAGGGGTGTGCGACCCGGCGCAGGCGGGCGTCCGGTCAGCTTGTGGCAAGCTTTGCCGCGCCACAAGCTGCTTGTGCCGCGCATCGGCTTGCGGTTAAGAGGCGCGAGAGCCAGCGCCGACCGGCGACAGATGCGGCGGACCGGCGCGACGGAGACCATGAATGCCCAATTTGACCCTTTCCTTTCCTGCATCGCGCACGCGGGCGATCGCCCTCGGGCTGGCCGTCGCGCTCACCGCGAGCGGCTGCGCCCAGCTGAAGGGGCGGCAGGGTTATGTCATCGACCCGGTGCTGACCCAGGCGATCGCGCCCGGCGTCGACAACCGCGAATCGGTCGAAAAGACGCTCGGCCGTCCGACCTTCGTCGGTCAGTTCAGCGACAATGAATGGTATTATGTGTCGCGCGAGACGCGGCAGCTCGCCTTCGCCAATCCGCGCCCGGTCGACCAGCAGGTGCTGCGCGTCCGCTTCGACCCCGCCGGCAACGTCGCCGCGGTCGATCGCACCGGGATTGAGCTGGTGAGCCGGCTGAGCCCCGAAGGCGACAAGACGCCGACGCTCGGCCGCGAACGTAGCTTCTTCGAGGATATTTTCGGCAATATCGGCGCGGTCGGCGCACCGGGCGCCGGGGCGCCGGGCGGACAATAGGTTCGCGGGCCGGCGCCGTTTCCGGCACCGGCCGCGAGCCTATTCGGCGATGCCGCCCGCGGCGAGCACCGCGAGCGTCACCAGGTCCGACGCCGGCGACGCCATCGTCGCGACCTGCACCGGCTTTTCCATCCCGACCAGCATCGGGCCGATCACGGCGCTGCCGCCCAGTTCGCGCAGCAGCTTCGCCGACAGATTGCCCGATTGCAGCCCCGGCATCACCAGCACATTGGCGGGTCCCGACAGGCGGCAGAACGGATATTTCGCCATCACCTTTTCATTGAGCGCGACGTCGGGCGCCATTTCGCCTTCATATTCGAACCCCGGCTGACGCTGGTCGAGGATCGCTACCGCGTCGCGGATATTGTCGAGCCAGCTGCCCGGCGGGTTGCCGAAGGTCGAATAGGACAGGAAGGCGACGCGCGGTTCGTGCCCCATCCGGCGCGCGACCTGCGCGGTGCGCTCGGCGATGTCGGCCAGCATTTCGGCCGACGGGCGCTCGTTGACCGTGGTGTCGGCCATGAACACCGTGTGGTGCTGGCCGACGAGGACATGGATGCCGAAATTGGTGCGCCCCGCGGCGGGATCGATCACGCGCCTAACTTCGCGCATCGTCTGGGCATAGGTGCGCGTCGTGCCGGTGATCATCGCGTCGGCCAGCCCCAGCTTGAGCAGCAGCGAGCCGAAGATGTTGCGGTCGCGGTTGACCATCCGTTCGACGTCGCGGCGAAGATAGCCGCGGCGCTGCAGCCGCGCATAGAGCATGTCGACCATTTCGGGGACGTGCGGCGAGTTGACGCTGTTGTGCACCTCGAAACTCTCGGCGTCGGCGACGCCCATCGCGCGCAGCTTGTCGTGCAGCCCCTCGCGCCCGACCAGCACCGGGATGCCGTAACCGCCGTCGCGGAACTGGATCGCGGCGCGCAACACCACCTCCTCCTCGCCCTCGGCAAAGACGACGCGCTTCGGATTGGCGCGCGCCGCCTCATACGCCAGCGTCAGTACCGACGTCGTCGGGTTGAGCCGCGCGCGCAAGCTGGTGCGATAGGCGTCGAGGTCGGCGATCGGATGCTGCGCGACCCCGGTGTCCATCGCCGCCTTGGCGACCGCGGCGGGGACGATTTCCATCAGCCGCGGGTCGAACGGGGAGGGGATGATATATTCGGGGCCAAAGCTCGATGCCCGCCCGCCATACGCCGCCGCGACCTCTTCGGGCACCTGCTGGCGCGCGAGGTCGGCGATCGCATAGGCCGCCGCGATCTTCATCTCCTCGTTTATCGCCGTCGCCCGCACGTCGAGCGCGCCGCGGAAGATGAAGGGGAAACACAGGACATTGTTGACCTGGTTCGGATAGTCCGAGCGCCCGGTGGCGATGATCGCGTCGGGCCGCGCGGCGCGCGCATCGGGGGGCGAGATTTCGGGGTCGGGGTTCGCCATCGCAAAGATGATCGGCGCGGGGGCCATGTCCTTGACCATCTCGGGCTTCAGCGCGCCGGCCGCCGACAGGCCCAGGAACACGTCGGCGCCGACCAGCGCCTCGGTCAGGGTGCGCGCTTCGGTCGGCACCGCATGCGCCGACTTCCACTGGTCCATCCCTTCGGTGCGGCCCTGCCAGATCGTGCCCTTGCGGTCGCACATGATGACGTTCTGATGCGCCACACCCATCGCCTTGATCAGCGCGGTGCATGCGATCGCCGCGGCGCCGGCGCCGTTGACGACGACCTTCACCGTCGCGAGGTCGCGCCCGGTCAGGTGGCACGCGTTGATCAGCCCGGCGGCGGTGATGATCGCGGTGCCGTGCTGGTCGTCGTGGAACACCGGGATGTTCATCTTTTCCTTCAGCGCCTGCTCGATGATGAAGCAGTTCGGCGCCGCGATATCTTCCAGGTTGATGCCGCCGAAGCTCGGTTCGAGCAGCTCGACCGCCTCGATGAAGCGCTGCGGATCCTCGGTATCGACCTCGAGGTCGATCGAATCGACGTCGGCGAAGCGCTTGAACAGCACCGCCTTGCCTTCCATCACCGGCTTCGAGGCGAGCGCGCCGAGATTGCCGAGCCCCAGGATCGCGGTGCCGTTCGAAATCACCGCGACCAGATTGCCCTTGATCGTATAGTCATAGGCGGTCGCTGGATCCTCGGCGATCGCCAGGACCGGGACGGCGACGCCGGGCGAATAGGCCAGGCTCAGGTCACGCTGGGTCGCCATCGGCTTCGACGCGACGATCTCGATTTTTCCGGGGCGCCCGTGTTTGTGGTAGAGCAGGGCCTCGCGGTCCGAAAATTGCACCTTGCTGCCGCCGTCCATATTCAATCCTCTCATCTGATCCACAAGATGCGCGCCCTAGCCCTTTCCCTAGCGGCGGCGGGCGAAAATGTAACCGCTATATTGGCCAAACGGGCATGGCGCGGCGCCCGGACGGACGGGCAGGGCGCGCGGTGCGCATGGCTTGCGGCGGGCCGCGGCCCGATCGACGGCGTGCGGTTTCCCGCCGCGCTCGCCGCTAATGCCCCATATCGGCCATCGACGCCGCCGCGGCGCCGGGCCGGGGCGGGCGCAGCAGCAGGACCAGCGGGATCGACGCCAGCGTCACCCACATCATCAGCCAGAAATCGTCGATATAGGCGATCATCGCCGCTTGGCGATTGATCTCTGCATTCACCATCGCCAGCGCGGTTTCGCCGGCGATGCCGAAGCGGTCGGCGGTCGACGGGTCGAGCAGGGCGACCGAACTGTTGGTGACATGCGCCGCCAGATCCTCGTGGCTGGTCTGGATATTGGTGCCCAGCAGGGTGGTGACGATCGAGATGCCGATCGATGCCCCCAGGCTGCGGAACAGGTTGAGCAGGCTCGATCCGTCGGTGCGATGCTGCGGCGCGATGGTCGCAAAGGCCATCGTGTTGAGCGGGATGAAGATCAGCCCCATGCCCAACCCCTGCACCAGCCCGCTGACGATCACCGGCTGCATCCCCATCATCAGCGACCAGTGGCTCATCTGCCACAGCGAAAAGGCGGCGACGGCGAGGCCGGTGCCGACCAGCCAGCGCGGGTCGACCTTGCCCAGCAACTGCCCCGCGACCCACATGCTCATCAAGATGCCGACCCCGCGCACCGCGAGCGCCAGCCCGGTATCGATCACCGGCCAGCCGAACAGATTCTGCAGCATCGGCGGCAACAGCGCCATCGATGCGAACATCACCACCCCGACGACGACCATGAACCCCATCGCGGTGACCAGATTGCGGTCGGTCAGCATCGCGCGGCTGAACAGCGGCGCGCGCGCGGTGACCATATGGACGACGAACATCCACAGACAGGCAATCGCGACCCCGCATTCGATCCAGATTTCGGCGCTTTCGAACCAGTCGGCATGCGCGCCGCGGTCGAGCATCAGCTGGAGCGCGGCAAGCCCGAGCGCCAGCATCGAGAAACCGAACAGGTCGAACCGCCGGCTGGTCTTTCCGGTCGCGGGCAACAGCGCCCACATCATCGCCAGCGTCAGCACCCCGAACGGCAGGTTGACGTAAAACACCCAGCGCCAGCTCGCCTGTTCGGTCAGCCATCCGCCGAGCACCGGCCCCAGGATCGGGCCGATCATGATCCCCATGCCCCAGATCGACATCGCGCGTGCATGGCGTTCGGGGGGATTGATGTCGAGCATCACCGATTGCGACAGCGGCCCGATGAAGGCGGCAAAAATGCCCTGCAAGAAGCGAAAGGCGACCATCTGTTCGAGCGACTGCGCCGCGCCGCACGCCATCGACGCGACGATGAAGCCGACGATCGCGGTGAGGAACAGCTCGCGCCGCCCGATGCGGTCGGCGAGCCAGCCGGTGATCGGCATCGCCACCGCGCTCGCCAATATATAGCTCGTCAGCACCCACGTCACCGTCTCGCTCGTCGCGCCGAGCGCCGACTGCATGTGCGGGATCGCGACATTGGCGATCGTCGTGTCGAGGATCTGCATGATCGACGCGCCCATGACGGCGACGGTCAGCAGGCCGCGATGGCGAACGCGTTCGTGGAGCGGGATGCTGTCGTCGGCGGGCAGCGCGGTGCGGGCCGGGCGGCGGGGGAGCGAGCGCGAGGCCATGACTATCTAAAGCCCCTCCCCTTCAGGGGAGGGGTTGGGGTGGGGTCTGTCGGCGTGGAGTAGGGCCGATGGACCCCACCCGCTGCGACTAGGCAGCAAGCTGCCAAGTCTCGCTGCCCTCCCCTAAAGGGTAGGGATAGGATGGCGCGAAGTGTCGGCACCCTACTTCCCCGCCACCGCACCGCCGCTCGTGAACACCCGGACATCGGCCGACAGCCCGGCGATCATCTCGCGCGCCGGCTTTTCGTCGAAGGCGATCTTGACCGGCACCCGCTGCGTCACCTTGACCCAGTTGCCGGTGGCGTTCTGCGCTGGCAGCACCGAAAATTCGCTGCCCGTCCCGGCGCCGATCGTCAGCACATGGCCGAGCACGGTCAGCCCCGGGTAGGCGTCGAAGGTGATTTCGGCGCGCTGGCCGATGCGCATGGCGGCAAGGTCGGTCTCCTTGAAATTCGCCTCGACCCACGGGTGCGCGGTGTCGACCAGGGTAACTGCGGGCAGCCCGGCGACCATCATCTGGCCGATCTGGAGCCGGTCGGACTGCGCGACACGGCCCGCGCTCGGGCTCCGCACCTCGGTGCGGTTCAGGTCGACCTCGGCCTGCGCGCGCTGGACGCGCGCCGCCTCGACCTGCGGATTGACCCCGCTGGCGGGACCGGCGGCCAGCTTGGCGCGCGCCTCGACGGCGGCGGCCTCGGCCTGGCGCACGCGTTCGCGCGCCTGGCTCACCGCGTGACGCGAGGCATCATAGGCGGCCCTGGTGGTAAAGCCCTTTTCCATCAGCGCCGCCTGCCGCGAAAAATTGACCTGTGCGAAGGCGACGTCCTCGCGCGCCGCGGCGATGTCGACGCTCGACGTGTTGGCGCTCGCCGACAGATTGCCGACCTCGACCTGCGCCGCGTCGATCGCCGCGGTCGCCTGCGCGACGTTCAGCCGATAGGGCTCGCCGTCGATCCGGAACAAAAGCTGGCCTTTTTCGACGAGCTGGCCGTCGCGCACCGCCACTTCGGTGATCCGCCCGCCGACTTCGGCGGCGACCGACACCTTGTCCATCTGGACATAGGCGTTGTCGGTCGACACCGACCCGCCGCTGGTCAGCCAGTACCAGCCGCCCGCGGCGATCAGCAGCGCGGGCAGGCCGAACATCAGCGCGCGGGCGCGCCATGCGGGTTTCAGCGCAGGGTCGGCAGCCACCGGGGGGGCAGTGGGGGGCAGCGGATCGGCCTTCGGCGCGCGCGCGGGCGCGGCGTCCTCGGCGGTCGGGCGGGTGGGGGAGAGCTGGTCCATCAGGCGGTCTCTTCTTCTTTTTGGCAGATGCGGCGCGACAGGTTGGCGCGGACGCGCTCGACCAGCGCCGCCAGTTGCTCGCGCTCGGCGTCGCTCATGCCTTCGGTCGCCTCGTCGACGACCGCCTGCGAGGTCTGGCGCAGGTCGCCGAGCAGCGGCTCGGCCGCGTCGGTCAGGAACAACAGCCAGGCGCGACGGTCGGTCGGATCGGCGCGGCGCTCGACCAGTTCGGCCTCGGCCAGCCGGTCGACCATCCGCGACAGGGTGATCGGCTCGACCTCGATCAGTTCGGCCAGCGGCCCCTGGCGGATGCCGGGATGACGCGAAAGATAGATCAGCACCCGCGTCTGCAGCGCGGTGATCCCGCTTGCGCGCGTGCGCGCGTTGAAGGCGCGGCGGAACATCCGCGCCGTGTCGTTCAGCAGGAATCCTATCGCCTCGCTCATGGCATGGCATATAATAGCAAATGCTACTATATTCAACACCGGCTTTGCGACACCTTTTCGATCCGCAAATCCTTCCGATTCGGTGTAAACTTTCCCGACAATGCTTGCACCTCGCGCCATTTTGGTCAGGATGTGCGCCATGAGTCTTGTCGCAGACCTCTTCTGGTCGTTCCGTTCGCCGTACAGCTATCTCGCGATCGCCCGCTACCGGGCGCTCGCGGCGAGTCACGACGTCGCGATCAATTTGCGGCCGGTGTATCCGCTGGCGGTGCGCCAGCCCGATTTCTTCGAACGCGCCCATCCCAACTGGCTGAGCTATACGATGCGCGACATGATTCGCGTCGCGCAGTTCCACGGCATTCCCTTCGGCCCGCCGCGCCCCGACCCGATCGTCCAGAATGTCGCGACGCGCGAAATCGCCGCCGAGCAGCCTTATATCTACCGCCTCACCCGGCTCGGGCAGGCGGCGTCGCGGCGCGGCAAGAGCCTGGCTTTCGCGCACGAGGCGGCGCAGCTGATCTGGGGCGGGGCGCAGGACTGGCATCTTGGCGATCACCTCGCCGGCGCCGCGCGCCGCGCCGGGCTCAACCTCGCCGAGCTCGACGCCGAGGCGGAGGCCGATGCCGCGGCGCTCGACACCGAAATCGCCGCCAACCAGGTCGCGCTCGAAATTGCGGGCCATTGGGGCGTGCCGACGCTGGTGCTCGATGGCGAGCCCTTCTTCGGCCAGGACCGCATCGAGATGGCAAGATGGCGGATGGAGCAGAAGGGCCTGCGCCCGCGATGAGCGACCCCCGTTTTTTCGAGGCGCGCGACGGCGTCCGCCTCGCGTGGCGCGAGATGGGCGCCGGGGCGCCGGTCGTGCTGCTCCACGGGCTGTTTTCCAGCGCCGAGGTCAACTGGATCAAGTTCGGCACCGCGGCGCGCATCGCCGAGGCGGGCTTTCGCGTCATCATGCCCGACCTGCGCGTCCACGGCGCGAGCGCGGCGCCGCACGATCCGGGGCAGTACCCGGCCGACGTGCTGGTCGACGACCTCAACGATCTCGTCGCCCACCTTGGCCTCGATCGCTTCGACCTCGGCGGCTTTTCGCTCGGCGCGCGCACCAGCGTCCGCGCCGTCGTCGCTGGGCTGCGTCCGCAGCGGCTGATCCTCGGCGGCATGGGGCTGGCGGGGCTTGCCGGATGGCAGCGGCGCGGCGCGTTTTTCAAGCGCGCGCTCGCCGATTTCGACAGCGCCAAGCGCGGCGACGACATCTGGCTGTCGATCCAGTTCATGAAGACGATGAAGGTCGACCGCGTCGCCGCGTCGCTGCTGCTCGATACCTTCACCGACACCCCGCCCGAGATGCTCGCGGCGCTCACCATGCCGGTCCTGCTCGTGTGCGGCGAGCAGGACCACGACAATGGCTCGGCGGCGGAGCTGGCCGCGGCGTTGCCCGACGCGCGGCTCGTCACCATCCCCGGCACCCATATGTCGAGCGTTACGGAGCCGGCGATGGGCGAAGCGATCGCCGACTTTCTGACGGGTTGACCGGGTCGGCCCGGCGGTCCAGATTGCCGGCATTGCGCCACAGAGCGCGATCAAGATACAGAGGACGCACCCCATGAAAGCCATGATTTCGACGCTGTCGCTGGCCGTTTCGCTCGCGCTGGCCGCCCCCGCGCTGGCCGCGCAAAAGCCCGCCGCCGCGCCCGCCGCTGCCGCCAAGCCGACCGCGGCCGACGCCGACGCCTTTATCGCCGCGGCCGAAAAGGATTTGTTCGACTATACGGTCGAGGCGAGCCAGGTGAACTGGGTCAACGCGACCTATATCACCGAGGATACCGACGCGATGGCGGCGCGGATCAACGCCGTCGGCACCGAGAAGTCGGTGAAATATGCGCTCGAGGCGGCCAAATATATCGACGTCCCGGGGCTCAGCGCCGACACGCAGCGCAAGCTCAACATCCTGCGCACCGGGCTCGTCTTGCCCGCGCCGACGACGCCGGGCGCCGCGACCGAACTCAACCAGATCGCGACCAACCTGCAGTCGCAATATGGCAAGGGCCGCGGCACGCTGAACGGCAAGGAAATCTCGGGATCGGACATCGAGGCCGAAATGGGCAACCTCGAGCGCACCCCCGCCGAATATGCCGAGATGTGGACGAGCTGGCACGACAATGTCGGCGCGCCGATGAAGGATGATTATGCCCGCATGGTCGGGATCGCGAACCAGGGCGCCGAAGAGCTTGGCTTTGCCGACACCGGCGCGATGTGGCGGTCGGGCTACGACATGCCGCCAGAACAGTTCGCCGAACTCACCGAAAAAATCTGGCAGGATATGAAGCCGCTCTACATGGCGCTCCACACCTATACGCGCTGGAAGCTGAACGAGAAATATGGCGACGCGGTGCAGCCCAAGACCGGCCCGATCCGCGCCGATCTGCTCGGCAATATGTGGGCGCAGGAATGGGGCAATATCTACCCGCTCGTCGCGCCGGCGGGCGCCGGCGACCTCGGCTACGACATCGGCGACCTGCTCACCGCACAGGGCAAAAAGCCGCTCGACATGGTCAAGGCGGGCGAGAATTTCTATTCCTCGCTCGGCATGGCGCCGCTGCCCGACACCTTCTGGAAACGCAGCCAGTTCACCAAGCCCGCCGACCGGGAGGTCATCTGCCACGCCTCGGCCTGGGATATCGACAACAAGGACGATATCCGCATCAAGATGTGCATCAAGGTGAACGCCGACGACTTCATCACCATCCACCACGAGCTTGGCCACAATTATTACCAGCGCGCCTATAACGAGCAGCCGTTCCTCTACCTCAACGGCGCCAACGACGGCTTCCACGAAGCGATCGGCGATTTCGTCGCGCTGTCGATCACCCCGCAATATCTCGTCGACATCGGGCTGCTCGACAAGGCGAAGGTGCCGAGCGCCGACAAGGATATCGGCTTGCTGCTGCGCCAGGCGATGGACAAGGTGGCGTTCCTGCCGTTCGGGCTGCTGATCGACCGCTGGCGCTGGGGGGTCTTCGACGGGACGATCAAGCCCGCCGATTACAACACGGCGTGGACCCAGCTGCGCACCCAATATCAGGGCATCGTCCCGCCGGGCGAGCGTCCCGCGAACGCCTTCGACGCGGGGGCGAAATATCACATCCCCGGCAACACGCCCTACACCCGCTATTTCCTAGCGCGCGTGCTGCAGTTCCAGTTCTACGAAGCGGCGTGCAAGCAGGCGGGGTGGACCGGGCCGCTCCACCGCTGTTCCTTCTATGGCAACAAGGAGGTCGGCGCGAAGCTCAACGCGATGCTCGAAATGGGCGCTTCGAAGCCGTGGCCCGATGCGCTCGAAGCCTTCACCGGCAGCCGCGAAATGTCCGGCAAGGCGATGGCCGACTATTTCGCGCCGCTGAAAGCCTGGCTCGACGAACAGAATAAGGGCAAGCCGACGGGCTGGTGAGACGCCGGATGTCATGAACGAAGGGGCCGGGGAGCGATTCCCGGCCCCATTTTGTTGTGGCCACCCCGGCCTAAACCTGTCCCGCCTCCACGCTGTGCTTGAACCGTGCCAGCCGTGCAGTCGCGGCGGCGGCGTGGGGGCCGATCCAGCGGTCGTGGATTTCCTGGATCGGCATCGCATCGAGGTGGTTCCAGCGCTCGCGCCCGCGCCGCTCGGCGATCACCAGCCCGGCCTCCTCCAGCACCTTCAGATGCTGCATCACCGTGCAGCGGTCGATGTCGGCGAAATGCCCGCACAGCGCCCCGGTGGTCAGCGGCTGGTCCTTCAGATCGTCGAGGATCTGCCGCCGCACCGGCGAGGCAAGCGCCTTGAAAATCGCGTCGAACGGTTCGTGAATTGACATGTTATAGAATTATAACATAATGAGGCGCGACTCAAGCGGAGAATCGACATGGAACTGAAATTCAGGGTCGCGGCGCGGATCGCCAAACCGGTGCACGAGGTGTTCGAGGCGGTCGCCGATCCCGCACAGCTGTCGCACTATTTCACCACCGGCGGCGCGCAGGGGCGGCTGGCGACCGGGGCCACGGTGACGTGGGACTTTCACGATTTCCCCGGCGCCTTTCCGGTCCATGTGATCGAGGTCGTCGAGGACGCGACGATCGTGCTCGAATGGCAGGCGAGCGAGGGTAAGGCGCACAATGTCGCGGGCAGCGAGCCGAAGGATGCCGACTACCGCACCCGCGTGACGATGAGTTTCAAGGCGCTCGACGACGGCCGCACGCTGGTCGAGATCGCCGAAGAGGGCTGGCGCGAAAATCAGGGCGCGCTCAGCGCCTCCTATGGCAATTGTCAGGGCTGGTCGCAGATGCTCTGCGCGCTCAAGGCCTGGCTCGAGCACGGGATCAATCTGCGCGCCGGAATGTACGTATAAGGCCGTTGGTCTTGCCGGTCCGGAAGCGTTGGCGCCCCCGCAATCGACCGATCAGGCGTTGCGCGCCATCAGCCCGCCATCGACCGGGATCGCCGCGCCGGTGATATAGCTCGCCGCCGGCAGCACGAGGCTCAGCGTCATGTGCGCGACCTCCTCGGGCTCGCCGTACCGGCGCAGCGCGGTGCGCCGTTTGGCAAAGACGACCTTGTCCGCGCCCGGCACCTTGTCGGTCATGCCGGTGTGGATCGGGCCGGGACAGATGCAGTTGACCGTGATGCCGTCGCGTCCAAGATCGACCGCGAGGCCGCGGGTCAGCCCGACGACGCCCGATTTAGCCGCGACATAGGGGGTATCGCCCGGCGTCGCACCGAGCCCTTCGGTCGAGGCGATGTTGACGATGCGCGGCGCATCGCTGGCGCGCAGCCAGGGCAATGCGGCGCGGACCATGCGCTGGTGCGCGGTCAGCATCACCGCGATCGCGCGCGTCCAGACGTCGTCGTAATCGGCGGCGTCGAGCGCCGCGAAGCTCGATACGCCGGCGTTGTTGATCAGGATATCGACGCTGCCGAAGTGGCCGGCGATCGCGGCGACGGTGCGCTTGATCGCCTCGCCGTCGGACACGTCGAGCGCGAAGGCCTTGGCATTGGCGTCGGCTTCGCGCGCGACAACTTCACACGCCGCCAGGTCGAGATCGGTGACCGCGACCTTCGCGCCCTCGCGCGCCAGCAGCAGCGCGGTCGCGCGGCCCATGCCGCTCGCCGCGCCGGTGACGATCGCAACGCGGCCGGCCACGCTGCGCGAGCGATCGGGCGCATCGCTCAACGGAAGGGCGGCTCGTTAAACGCGCGCAATTTGCGGCTGTGCAGCTTGGCGCCTTCGTCGCGCATCGTCTCGCAGGCGCGGATGCCGATCTGGAGGTGCGCGGCGATCGCTTCCTCGTAAAAGCGGTTCGCCTGTCCGGGGAGCTTCAGTTCGCCGTGGAGCGGCTTGTCGCTGACGCACAGCAGGGTGCCGTAAGGGACGCGGAAGCGATAACCCTGCGCGGCGATCGTCGCCGATTCCATGTCGATGCCGATCGCGCGCGACTGCGAGAAACGCAGCGCCGAATCGGTGTAGCGCAGCTCCCAATTGCGGTCGTCGGTGGTGACGACGGTGCCGGTGCGCATGCGCTTTTTCAGGTCGGCGCCGGTGGCGCCCGAGACCGATTCGGCGGCGCTCGCCAGTGCCTGCTGCACTTCGGCGATCGGCGGGATCGGGATCGCGACCGGCAGCACCGCGTCGAGGATATGGTCGTCGCGGAGGTACGCGTGCGCGAGCACATAGTCGCCGATCCGCTGGCTGGGTCGCAGCCCGCCGCAATGGCCGATCATCAGCCACGCCTCGGGCCGCAGCACCGCGAGATGGTCGCAGATCGTCTTGGCGTTCGACGGGCCGACGCCGATGTTGACGAGGGTGATGCCGCCGCCGTCGGGCGCGATAAGATGATAGGCGGGCATCTGGTGCCGCCGCCACGCGCTGTCGGCGACGAGCGCGCTGGCGTTCACCCCCGGCCGGTCGACATAGAGGCCCGCGGCGCCGGCGAGCGCGGTGTAGCGGCCCTCGCCGACCTGCGCCGCCGCCCACGACACAAATTCATCGACATAGCGATGATAGTTGGTGAACAAGATGTAGCGCTGGAAATGTTCGGGCGCGGTGCCGGTGTAATGGCGCAGCCGCGCGAGCGAAAAGTCGGTGCGCAGCGCGTCGAACAGCGCCAGCGGCTGCGCCGCGGACGGGTCCATGCCGAACAGCCCGTCGGCGAGTTCGTCGCCGATGTCGGCAAGTTCGGTGGTCGGGAAATGGCGCGCCAGTTCGAGCGGGGTCACCCCGCCCATGTCCGACCCGTCGCTGGCGTCGAGCACATAGGGAAAGGGGATCTGCTGGCCGGTGCGCGTCACCGACAGCTCGACGTCGTAATGGCGGACGAGCAGCAGCAGCTGATCGCGCAGATAATCTTCGAACAGATCGGGGCGGGTCACGGTGGTGACGAATTCGCCCGCGCGCTCGAAACGCCCGAACGCCAGATTATGCCCCGCCTGCCCCTCGCGCCGCTCGCCGGTGGTGACAAGGCGGAGCGCCGGATAGTCGAACAGCCCGGTGGATGCGGCGTCGGCGGGCGGCAGGGTGCGGTCGCGGACATATGCGGCGATCGCCGATTTGAGCGCGGCGACCGAGGCGCGGAATTTCGCCTGCAGTTCGGCCAGCACCTCTTCGACGAGGGCGGTAGGGTCGGCGATGTCGGATGGGTGCGATGAGTTGGATGTCATCGCGGCGCTCTTGCACGAAATTGTGACAAAAGGGAAGGGGGGCGGGCGACAGATCCTCCCTGTCGCGCAGCGATGGGGAGGTGGCAGCGCGAAGCGCTGACGGAGGGGCCTTGGCGCAACCGTCGCGGCCCCTCCACCATCCGCTACGCGGACGGTCCCCTCCCCATCGCTGCGCGACAGGGAGGATGAGGTTGTTACAGCTGCTCGAGCATATGGTCGGCGCTCGACACCTTGAACTCGCCGGGGGCTTCGACGTTGAGCTGTTCGACGACGCCGTCGTTGACGATCATCGAAAAGCGCTGGCCACGCTGGCCCATGCCGAACGCCTTGCCGTCCATGGTCAGCCCGACCGCCGAGGCGAAATCGGCGTTGCCGTCGGCGAGCATGGTGATGCTGTCGCCGGCGTTGGCGCTCTTGCCCCACGCGCCCATGACGAAGGCGTCGTTGACCGCGGTGCAGACGATTTCATCGACGCCCTTGGCCTTCAGTTCGGCGGCCTTGTCGACGAAGCCCGGCAGGTGCTTGGCCGAGCAGGTCGGGGTGAAGGCGCCGGGAACCGAGAAGAGTGCGACCTTGCGGTCCTTGAAATAGTCCGCCGCGCTGACCTGTTCGGGGCCGTTTTCGGTCACCTTCACCAGCTTGGCGTCGGGCAGCTTGTCTCCGGTCTGGATCGTCATGGGGCATCCTTTCATTGAGGGGATCGTGGTCGGCGGTGACATTGGGATGCCGCGGCGCGGAGTCAAGCGCGACGGGACGATGCGCGCCGAATATGCGCGCGCCTTGTGCCGCTTGGCGGGCGGTCAGTGTTTTTCGGTCGGAAAGAAGCGCGCGATCACGTCGCTCGCCAGCCGCGCCGGGCGCAGGGTTTCGGCGTCGATGCAGCACCAGCTCGATTTGACCTCGGCCAGCACATCTTCGCCGCGCTTGATGATCGTTTCGTAAAAGGCGCGCGCGCCCTGCACCTTTTCCAGGATCACCGTCGCGATGACCTGATCGTCGAGGAAGGCGGGGCGGCGATAGGTGATCTCGTGCTTCAGCGCGACCCACAGATGCGCCGCGACTGCGTCGGGCGGCGCAATATGGCGCCAGTGCGACAGCACCGCTTCCTGCACCCAGCTCAGATAATGGGCGTTGTTGACGTGCCCCATGAAATCGATCTGGTCGGCGCCGACGGCGATGCGGTGGTCGTGGGGGAGCGAGGCTGCGGTCATATCGCTTACACTAATGTCAACAAATTGTGACGGGAAGATGAATTTTCGCGGCGGAGCGTGTCTTAGCCGCGACCGCGATATGGCGCGACGCCCTGATCGGGCAGCCACAGCGCCGCGGGCGGCGCCCCCGATTGCCAGAAGACGTCGATCGGAATGCCGCCGCGCGGATACCAGTAACCGCCGATGCGCAGCCATTGCGGCTGCATCTCGTCGAACAGGCGGCGGCCGATGCCGACGGTGCAATCCTCGTGAAAGCCGGCGTGGTTGCGAAAGCTCGCCAGGAACAGCTTGAGGCTTTTCGATTCGACGATCGTCTCGCCCGGTGCATAGTCGATCACGAGATGCGCAAAATCAGGCTGACCGGTCACCGGGCACAGCGAGGTGAACTCGGGCGCGGCGAAGCGGACGAGGTATAGTTCGCCGGCGCGCGGATTGGGCACATAGTCGAGAACCGCCGCCTCGGGCGAGGCAGGCAGTTCGCTGGATTGGCCGAGATGTTTGGGCATCAGCGGCGGATGGCTGGAATCACTCATGGCTTTCGTCTAGTGCGCAGCGCGGCCGATGTCATCCGGGATGGCGACGGCCCAGGGGTTCAGCGCCGATTCAGCGGCGCCGGACCAGATGCACAGACTTTGGGATCGCGGGCAGCACATGGCGGGACGGCAATTCGGACGGGGACGGACCGCGGTGTGGTTGCCGCTGGCGGCGCTCGCGCTTGGCACAGCGGACCCGACGCTCGCGCAGCAAACCGAAACGCCGGCACCGACCCCCGCGCCGTCGACCGGCCGGACGATCGATTTTCGCCTGCCGCCCGCCGACGATGGCCGCGCCCCGGGGGTGCAGGGGCCGGCCGACAACGGGCTGCCGCCGCTGGCGCCGGGCGAACAGCGCGGCCCAGCGGCGCCCCCGACAACCCGGACGCCAACCCGGACCCCGACCCCGACCCCGGCCGCGCCGCGGGTCATTCCGACCCAGCCCGCGCCGTCGTCGCGCGCGGCGGAAAGTCCCGCGACCCCGCGCCGCGACGCCCCGGCTGCCGCCGCTCCGGCGCCGCGCGACGCCGATGACACCGACGCGGCGCCCACCGCGCCGCCCGCGACCGAGGATGCGGCGCCCTCGTTCGACCTCTCGCCCTCCGCGCCCGATCCGGCGCCGGCCGACGTCGCCGCACTGCCCTCTGAAGACGCCGCGCCGCCCGCCACCGGGCAGGGTGGCACGCCGCTGTGGGCGTGGGCGCTGGCGGTGCTCGCGGCGCTCGGCGCCGGGCTGTGGTACTGGCGCCGCCGTCCGGTGGCGGCGGGCCCCGCCCCGGCCGAACCCGCCGCGCCGCCCGCACCGCCGCGTCCCTTGGCCCGCCCGCTGCCACGCGCCACGCCACCGACCCCCGCCGCGCCGCCGCGCCCGGCCGCGCCTGCGGTGCCGGCGCCTGCCAGCGCACCGCAACCGGCCGCGCCGCTTGTCACCCGCCCGACGCCCGAGCGGCGCGCGCTGCTCGCGATCGCGCTCGACGTCCAGTCGATTCGCGTCCTGCCCGACCATGTCGCGGTCGGCTTTTCCCTCAATCTGGTCAACCAGGGCGCGAGCACCGCGGTCGGGGTGCTCGTCCGCGTCGCGCTGAACCAGGGATCGGCGATGTCCGAGCCGGTGCTCGCGCGCTTTTTCGACGGCGCCGGCGGCAGCGTGCTGCGCGACGATCTGACGCTGGCGCCGGGGGCGGGCGAAGGGCTGAAGACCGAAGTGATGCTGCCGCGCGCGACGATCGAGCCGCTGATGATCGGCGGCAAACCGATGCTGATCCCGGTGATGGCGTTCGACGTCACCTATCATTGGGACGGCGACGACGACAGTTTCGGGCAGGTCGCGGGCAGCTTTGTGCTCGGCCGTGAACCCGCCGCCGGGGCGGGCGACAAGCTCGCGCCGCTGGCGCTCGACCGCGCGTCGTACCGCGTCGATCGCCCCGGATCGCGCGCCACCGCGGTTCGCCGCGGGCAATAGTCCGGCCTGCCGTCGACGTCAGCCGCTTTTTTGTTGCGGTGCAGCATCGGCTGGGGCAGAGCGCACTGCGCTTGAAAAAGCGAAGGTGGGGGCATAGGCTGGCGACCGCCCCGGAAAGATAACAGCCACAGCAGGATGGCCGGCGGCAGGGACGCGCAACGACGGGTTCCGCCGAACGGTCGCAACAGGAGCATGACATGGACGCCTTGGTCTCAACCGACTGGCTGGAACGCGAACTGGGGGCATCCGACCTGCGGGTCGTCGATGCGACGAAATTCCTCGCCGACGAAGGGCGCGATGCGCGCGCCGAATATGAGGCGGGGCACATCCCCGGCGCGGTGTTCATGGACCTCGCCGAACTGACCGACGCCAGCAGCGACATCGAAAATATGGCGCCGCCGGCCGAGAAATTCGCCAGCCGCATGCAGTCGCTCGGCCTGGGCGACGGCAGCCGCATCGTGCTCTATGACGACAGCCCGCTGAAAAGCGCGGCGCGCGCGTGGTGGCTGCTCAAGCTGTTCGGCGCTCACGATGTCGCGCTGCTCGACGGCGGCCTCGCCAAGTGGAAGGCCGAGGGGCGACCGCTCGAAATGGGCAAGCAGACGCTGCGTCACCGCCACTTCACCGTCTGGCGCGATGCCAAGGCGGTGCGCACCAAGGACGAGATGCTGGCGAATGTCGCGAGCAGTGCCGAACAGGTGCTCGATGCACGGTCCACTGCACGCTTCACCGGCGAAGAACGCGACCCCCGACCCGGCATGGCTCCGGGGCACATCCCTGGTTCGCGCAACCTGCCCTTTGGCGAGCTGTTCAACGCCGACGGAACGTGGAAGCGCGACGCGGCGCTGAAAGCGGCATTCGACGCCGCCGGGATCGACCTCGACAAGCCGCTCGTCACCAGTTGCGGCAGCGGCATGACCGCGACGGTGCTGGCATTCGGCGCCCACCTGCTCGGCAAGGACGATGTCGCGGTGTACGACGGCAGCTGGACCGAATGGGGCGCCGACCCGGCAACCCCCAAGGCGACCGGCGCGGCCTGAGGCTTTAGCGCGGGGGCGAAACTCGCGCGCGCAGCGCCGTCTTTGCGCGAACCCTTGTCAAAACCGCCGGCAATTCGATGCTCTGCGGGCGCGTTTTTTTGAATCACACAAAGGCACGAAGGCACAAAGTTTTCGGGGCAAGACCGCCCCTGCGTGCACAGCCTCTTCGTGCCTTTGTGCCTTCGTGTGAGATATTTGAATCGCCCGCTGCGCGAGCCTGGCGCCCGCCTACTGGATTTTGCACCGGGGTCCGCTAACAGGGACCGATGAGCAAGAGCGACGACGAAACCCTTCGCCCCGCGACAAAACTGGTGCAGGGCGGGCGGCGGCCCGAGTGGACCGGCGATCCGCGGCTGGGTGGCGGGGTCGTCAACCCGCCGGTGTGGCGCGCCTCAACGATCCTTTACGACAGCATCGCCGACCTGAAGGCGCGCGGCCATGCCACCCACGACCGGCTCTATTATGGGCGGCGCGGGACGCCGACGGTGTGGGCGCTCGCCGATGCGCTGACCGGGATGGAGCCCGGCGCCGAGGGGACGTTGCTCTATCCGTCGGGGGTCGCGGCCAATTCGGCGGGGCTGCTCGCGCTGCTGGCGCCGGGCGACCATTTGCTGATGGTCGACTGCGCCTATGAACCGACGCGCGCCTTTTGCGACGGACTGCTGAAGCGCTACGGCGTGACGACGACCTATTACGATCCGCTGGTGGGCGCGGGCATTGCCGATCTGATTGCCCCGCAAACCAGATTGATCTTCCTCGAATCGCCGGGCAGTCTGACCTTCGAGGTGCAGGATGTCCCCGCAATCACCCGCGCCGCGCGCGACCGCGGCGTGCTGACGATGCTCGACAACACCTGGGCGACGCCGTTGCTCTTTCCCGCGCTCGCGCACGGGGTCGATGTGACGATGATGAGCCTGACCAAATATGTCGGCGGGCACAGCGATGCGATGATGGGATCGCTGACCGCCACGAAAGCGGTGTGGCCGCGGCTGCGCAGCGCGGCGTATCAACTCGGCCAGTCGGTGTCGCCCGACGATTGCGCGCTGATGTTGCGCGGGCTGCGCACCCTCGACGTGCGGATGCAGCGCCACGGCGAAAACGCCCGCAAGGTCGCCGATTGGCTGACCAGCCGGGTGGAGGTCGGGCGCGTGCTGCATCCGGCGCTGCCCGGCGACCCCGGCCACGCCATCTGGCAACGCGATTTCAACGGGGCGAGCGGGCTGTTCGGTTTTACCCTGAAGGGTGCCGACGATGTGGCGCGGACGCGCTTCATCGACGCGCTTGCGCATTTCGGTATCGGCTTCAGCTGGGGCGGCTATGAAAGCCTGGTCGTACCGAGCGATCCGGTGCGCACCGCGACGACGTGGCAAGAGCCCGACGCGCTGGTGCGCCTGTCGATCGGGCTGGAGGATCCCGCCGACCTGATCGCCGACCTCGCGCGCGGTTTTGCGGCGATGGGCGCGGCATGACCTGGCTCGACGATCTCGCCGTGCGCCTCGGCTTTCCGCAGCTCGCCGACGCGCGGCTGGCCGAACTTGCCGCCGCCGCGGCGCTCGGCGCGGCGGCGCTCGGCATCGGCTGGCTGGTCAAGCGGCGGCTCGGCACCCGGCTCGCCGACTGGCTGCACGGGCATGAGTTCGGTGCCCCCGGCCCGCTCACCGCGCGCGCCGCGGCGATGGTCGGCTGGCTCAGCGCGATGCTGGTCGTCGCGATCGTCATCGCTGCATGGCCGTGGGATCCCTATGCGCTGCTGCTGCTCGACGTCGTGCTGGCGATCAGCGTCGCGGTGCTGGTCCGCAATATCCTGGTCGGGGTCGGGCTGGGCGATGGTCTGGCGCTCGCCGGGGCGTTCGTGGCGCTCGTCGTCATGCTGTCGCGCGCGGTCGGCGGCCTCGAAACGCTGCAGGAACGGCTCGACAGCGTTGGCTTCTCGATCGGGGCGCGGCATTTCTCGATGCTGTCGGCGATCAACATCGTGCTGACCGTGGTGATCCTGTTCACGCTCGTCCGGCTGGCCAGCCGCGTGGTGCGGCGGGTGATCAAGGGCAGCGATCGGTTCGACCCGACCCAGCGGCTGCTGATCGAGAAGATTTCGACCGTGGTGATTATCGTCGCGGCGTTTTTTGTCGGCATCGACATGCTCGGCATCGACCTCACCGCCTTTGCGGTCTTCACCGGCGCCATGGGGCTGGCGATCGGTTTCGGTCTGCAGAAAACGGTCGGCAATCTGATTGCCGGGATCATCCTGTTGATGGACCGCTCGATCAAGCCGGGTGATGTCATCGTCGTCGGCGACAGCTTCGGCTGGGTCAACAAGATCGGGGTGCGCGCGGTGTCGGTGATCACCCGCGAGGGCAAGGAGCATCTGATTCCCAACGAGAATCTGATGACCCAGGAGGTCGAGAACTGGAGCTATTCGAGCCGCGCGGTGCGCGTGAAGATCGCGATCGGGGTCGCTTACGACACCGACCTCAGGCTCGCGCAAAAACTGATGATCGAGGCGGCGAAGGAATCGAAACGCGTGCTCGAGGAACCGGCGCCGGTGTGCTGGATCACCGGCTTCGGCGACAGCAGCGTCGACCACGAGCTGCGCTTCTGGATCACCGATCCCGAGGGCGGGGTCGGCAACATCAAGGGCGGCGTGTTCCTCAGCATCTGGGACAAGTTCCAGGCCGCGGGGATCGAAATCCCGTTCCCGCAGCGCGACGTGCATGTCCGCGATCTGCCCGAAGCGGCGACGCGGCCGGTGACGGTCGCCAAGCCCAAGGCCCAGGCCGCGACGGCGCCGCGCAAGGCGCCCAGCAGCCCCCGCCGGCGCGAGGGCAGCGAGCCTCAGTAGCCTACCTGCTTGGCCCGCTCGATGCATTCGACGATGATGCGCTTGGCCTCGTCGACGTCGCCCCAGCCGTTGAGCTTCGCCCATTTGCCGGGCTCGAGATCCTTATAGTGGGTGAAGAAATGCTCGATCTGCTGCAGCACGATCGGCGGCATGTCCTTGTAGCTCACGACGTCCGAATAATAGGGAAAGGTCTTGTTGACCGGCACGCAGAGCAATTTCTCGTCGCCGCCGGCATCGTCTTCCATAAGCAGCACCCCGATCGGCCGGCACTTGACCACCGCGCCCGCGACGATCGGCGAGCGCGCCACGACGAGGGCGTCGAGCGGATCGCCATCTTCGCCCAGCGTATGCGGGACGAAGCCATAGTTGGCGGGATAGCGCATCGGAGTGTGCAGGAAACGGTCGACGAACAGCGCGCCCGAGGCCTTGTCGAACTCATATTTCACCGGTTCGCCGCCGATCGGCACTTCGATCAGGACGTTCAGGCTGTCGGGCGGGCTGTCGCCGGCGGGGATCAGGTCGATGCGCATGGGAGAAGGACGTCCTTTGTTTTTGATTCGGGCGCGCCTTAGCCGCTCGCGAGGCGAAAAGTCGAGCCAATAACCCCCGCTGTTTGGCTCTCCCGACCTTGCCATGCCGCCCCCAGCCACTAAGCATGGGCGGATGCCCGCCGCCGCTCCCAAACCCGCGAACAGCAACAGCGCCGCCCCCGCCGCGACGCCGATGATGGCGCAATATTGGGTGCTGAAGGAAAAGGCCGGCGACTGCCTGCTCTTCTACCGGATGGGCGACTTCTTCGAGCTGTTCTTCGACGATGCCAAGGCCGCGGCGGCGACGCTCGACATCGCGCTGACCTCGCGCGGCGAGCATGAGGGGCAGCCGGTGGCGATGTGCGGGGTGCCGGTCCACGCTGCGGAAGGTTATTTGGCGCGGCTGATCCGTGCAGGGCACCGTGTAGCGATCGCCGAGCAGGTCGAGACCCCGGCCGAGGCGAAGGCGCGCGGCGGGTCGAAGGCACTGGTGGCGCGCGCGATCGTCCGCTTCGTCACCGCGGGGACGCTGACCGAGGAAAGCCTGCTCGAAGGGCGCAGCGCCAACCGCCTCGCCGCGCTCGCCGAAATCGGCAGCGAGGGTGCGGTCGCGATCGCCGCTGCCGATATTTCGACCGGGCGGTTCGAGGTCGTGGCAGTGCGGCCCGAGGCGGTCGATGCCGAACTGGCGCGGCTGTCGCCGTCCGAACTGCTGGTGAGCGAGAGCGCAGGCGAGCTGCCGATGTCGTCGGCGCGCCAGCTCGTGCGGCGCCCCCCGAGCGATTTTTCGAGCACGACGGCGCAGAAACGCCTCGAAGCCTTCTTCGGCGTTCAGACGCTCGACGGCTTCGGCGCCTTTTCGCGTGGCGAGATCGCGGCGATGGGGGCGCTGGTCGCCTATCTCGACCATGTCGGCACCGGCGCGCCCACCTTCCTCCAGCCGCCGGTGCGCCATCTGGCGTCGGGGCGGATGGCGATCGACGCCGCGACGCGCGAAAGCCTCGAACTCGTCCGCACGATGGCGGGCAGCCGCGAGGGCAGTCTGCTCGGCACGATCGACCGCACCGTCACCGCGGCGGGGGCGCGGCTGCTCGCCGACGATCTCGCCAGCCCGCTCACCGACAAGGCGGCGATCCTCGACCGGCTCGACCTCGTCGATGCGCTCGCGCGCGACGCGCTGTGGCGCGGCGATCTCCGCGCGGCGCTGCGCGCGCTCCCCGACGCCGGGCGCGCGCTCGGACGGCTTGTCGCGGGCCGCGGCGGGCCGCGCGATCTGGCGCAGTTGCGCGACGCGCTCGGCGGGGCGCGGCTGCTGCGCGAACGGCTGGCGCGGCGCCCCGACCTGCCGCCTTTGCTCGCGCGGCTGCTCCCCGGTCTCGACGGCCATGGCGCGCTCGTCGACGAACTGTCGCGCGCGCTGATCGACACCCCGCCGGTCGATGCGGCGCAGGGCGGCTATATCGCCGAGGGGTACGACCATGCACTCGACGCGCTGCGCGACACCGCGCGCGACGGGCGCAAGGCGATTGCCGCATTGGAGACCGGCTACCGCGACCGCACTGGCATCGCGTCGCTGAAGATCCGCCACAATGGCGTGCTCGGCTATCATGTCGAGGTGCCCGCGAAGTACGCCGACGCGCTGATGGCCCCCGAATCGGGCTTCGCCCATCGCCAGACGCTCGCCGGCGTCGTGCGCTTCAATTCCGCCGATCTTCACGAAGCGGCGAGCCGGGTGACGCAGGCCGGGGTGCACGCCGTCGCCGCCGAGGCCGCGCATCTCGAAGCGCTGACCGAGGCCGCTACCGCGCGGCGCGAACAGATCGCCGCGAGCTGCGATGTGCTGGCGCGGCTCGACGTTGCCGCGGCGCTCGCCGACCATGCGATGAGCCACAATTGGTGCCGCCCCGACCTCGCCGACACGCCGTGCCTCGACGTCGCCGGGGGCCGTCACCCGGTGGTCGAAGCAGCGCTGGCGAAATCGGGCGAGCGCTTCGTCCCCAACGATGTGTCGCTGTCCGACACCGACCGGCTCTGGCTCGTCACCGGCCCGAACATGGGCGGCAAATCGACCTTCCTGCGCCAGAATGCGCTGATCGTCGTGCTCGCGCAGGCGGGCGGCTTCGTCCCCGCCGCTTCGGCCAAGCTCGGGCTTGTCGATAAATTGTTCAGCCGTGTCGGCGCCAGCGACAATCTGGCGCGCGGGCGCTCGACCTTCATGGTCGAGATGGTCGAGACTGCCGCGATCCTTGCGCAGGCGACCCCGCAAAGCTTCGTCATATTGGACGAGGTTGGGCGCGGCACCTCGACCTACGACGGGCTCGCGCTCGCCTGGTCGGTGGTCGAGGCTGTGCACGAGGTCAACCGTTGCCGCTGCCTGTTCGCGACCCATTATCACGAGCTGACCCGCCTCGCCGAAACGCTGGACGCGCTGTCGCTCCACCATGTCCGCGCGCGCGAGTGGCAGGGCGATCTCGTGCTCCTCCACGAACTTGCCGACGGCCCCGCCGACCGCAGCTATGGCCTGGCGGTGGCGCGCCTCGCGGGTGTCCCGGCGAGCGTCGTCAAGCGCGCCGAGGCGGTGCTCGCGAAACTCGAAGCGGGCCGCGAAAAAACCGGGGGGCTTGCCGCGGGGCTCGACGATCTGCCGCTGTTCGCAGCGACGCTGGTTGCGGCGCCGGCGGCGGCGAAGGACGGGCTGCGCGACGCGCTGGCGGCGATCGATCCCGACGCGCTCGCCCCGCGCGAGGCGCTCGAGGCGCTCTACGCGCTCAAACGGATTTTGACGGATGAGCGGCCATGAGGGCGATCGCGTCGCGCAAAAGCGAAACCGTACCCCTGCCTTCGCAGGGGCACGGTCGATCCGCGTTGGGACACCACCCGTCATGAGCGACATCTTCGCCAATCTCGAGGGGCGCCGCGCGATCATCGACCGGCGCGCGCTGGCCGGGCGGCTCGACGAGGTCGCCAACGCCACCGGCGATACCGGCGCCCGCCGCCGCGCGATGGTCGCGCTGCTCAAATCGGCGCTCGACGACGGGCGGGCCGAAATCGAGCGGCGACTGATCGCGCACCCCTCGTCGGGCCGCATCGCGGCGAGCGCCACCGCCTTCCTGATCGACCAGATCGTCCGCCTCAGCCATGATTTCACCGTCGGCCACCTCTATCCCTCGGGCAATCGCTCGGCGGGCGAGCGAATCACGCTGATCGCGGTCGGCGGCTATGGCCGCGGCGAAATGGCGCCGCACAGCGACATCGACATCGGCTTCCTCACCCCGTTCAAGCAGACGAGCTGGACCGAACAGGTGATCGAGGCGCAGCTCTATACGCTGTGGGATCTCGGATTGAAGGTCGGCCATTCGAGCCGCTCGCTCGACGAGATGGTGCGCGCCGCCAAGGACGACCTTACCATCCGCACCGCGCTGCTCGAAGCGCGCTTCGTCTGGGGCGACCGCGACCTCTACGACCAGGCCGCGGCGCGCTTCGACGCCGAGGTGGTCGCCGGCAATGCGCGCGCCTTCGTCGCCGAAAAGCTCGCCGAACGCGACGAGCGCCACAAGCGCATGGGCGATTCGCGCTATGTCGTCGAACCCAATGTGAAGGAGGGCAAGGGCGGGCTGCGCGACCTGCACACCTTGTTCTGGATCGGCAAGTTCATCCACCGCGTCCGCACCGTCCCCGAGCTGGTCGACGCCGGGCTGCTGTCGGTGCGCGAGCTACGCCAGTTCGCCCGCGCCGAAAATTTCCTGCTTGCGGTGCGCTGCCACCTCCATGTCATCACCGGGCGCGCCGAGGACCGGCTGACCTTCGACGTCCAGCGCGAGATTGCGGCGCGGATGCAATTCGCCGAGCGCCCCGGCAAAAGCGCGGTCGAGCGCTTCATGCAGCTCTATTTTCTCCACGCCAAAAGCGTCGGCGACGTCACCGGCACCTTCCTCGCCCATCTCGACGACCAGATGGCGGCGCGCGGGCGGCGCTTCCTGCCCGCGATCCGGAGACGACCGGGCAAATTGAATGGCTTCGTCCTCGACCGCGGCCGCCTCGCGCTGCCGTCGGACGATTTTTTCGCAGCTGACCCGGTCCGGCTGCTCGAAATCTTCGCGCTCGCCGACAAGCACAGCCTCGAAATCCATCCGCAGGCGATGCGGCAGGCGCGCCACGAGGCGAAGCTGATCGAGACGCAGGGGGTGCGCCGCAACGCGCGCGCCAACGCGCTGTTCCTCGACGTGCTGACCAGTCCGCGCGATCCCGAAACGGTGCTGCGCTGGATGAACGAGGCGGGGGTGTTCGGCCGTTTCGTGCCCGATTTCGGCCGAGTCGTCGCGCAGATGCAGTTCGACATGTATCATCACTACACCGTCGACGAACATACGATCCGCGCCATCGGCCTGCTCGCCGATATCGAGCAGGGGCGGCTGAAGGACGATCACCCGCTGTCGACCGCGATCATGGACCAGATCCATTCGCGCCGCGTCGTGTATGTCGCAGTGCTGCTCCACGATATCGCCAAGGGACGCGGCGGCGACCACAGCGTGCTCGGCGCCGAACTCGCGCTGCGCGTCTGCCCGCGGCTGGGGCTCAGCGACGCGGAGACCGAGACCGTGTCGTGGCTCGTGCGCTATCACCTGCTGATGTCGGCGACCGCGTTCAAGCGCGACCTTGCCGATTTCAAGACGATCCTCGACTTCGCGCAGGTCGTGCAAAGCCCCGAACGCCTCCGCCTGCTGCTCGTCCTCACCGTCGTCGACATCCGCGCCGTCGGCCCCGGCGTGTGGAACAGCTGGAAACGGCAATTGCTCACCGAGCTGTATGACGCCGCCGAAGAAGTGCTGCGCCTCGGCCACAAGCAAAAGGGCCGCGAACAGCGCATTGCCAGCAAGAAGGAAGCGGTCGCCGCGCAATTCGGCTTCGGCCAGAAGGAATTCGACAAGGTCGCCCGGCGCCTGCCCGAAAGCTATTGGATCGCCGAACCGGTCGAGGTCATCGCCGCCAACCTCGTCCATATCCGCCAGGCGGGCGACGCGCCGCTGCACATCGCCGCGGTCCCCGACGACGATCGCGGCGCGACGCTGGTGATGGTGCTCGCCGCCGACCATCCGGGGCTGTTCTATCGCATCGCGGGGGGTATCCACCTCGCCGGTGGCAACATCATCGACGCGCGCATCCACACCACCCGCGACGGCCTCGCGCTCGACAATTTCCTTGTCCAGGACCCGATCGGCCGCCCGTTCGACGAGCCGGGGCAGATCGGCCGCCTGACCCGCGCGATCGAGGATGCGCTGGCCAACCGCCACAAATTGCTGCCGAAACTCGAAGCCCGCGCCCTGCCGCGCACCCGCGCCGAAGCCTTCCGCATCGCCCCCAACGTCTTCGTCGACAACAAGGCATCGAACCGCTTCACGGTGATCGAAGTCAACGCGCAGGACCGCCCGGCGCTCCTCAACCAGCTTGCCTATGCGCTGTTCCAGTCGAAGGTCACGGTCCACAGCGCGCACGTCGCGACCTATGGCGAACGCGCGGTCGATACATTTTACGTCACCGACCTGATCGGCGACAAGATCGACAGCGCGGCGCGGGTGAAGTCGCTGGAGAAACGCCTGCTGGAGGCGGCGACGAGCGCGAGCGAGGAGGCGGTGGCGGCTTAGCGGGCCGATATCGTCCTGTTGCTGACAGGTCGCACGCGGGTTGAACGAAGCAGGCACGACGACAGTTCGGTTTGATTGTCGATGCCCCGGCGGTGGGGCGCCGGGGCATCTTTTGAGTTGCAAGGGACCAACCATGCAACCCAAATTTCATCGGGCGGGTTTAAGCGCTATCGCCGTCGAGCATCGTCAAAAGGCGCCGTGCGTCCCATCCCTCGCGCAAGGCCAGCCCGTCGTCGAGCAGCCGCTGAAACGCCCGCTCGTCCATAGGCGCGGCAAACAGAAAGCCCTGGCCCACCGAGCAGCCGAGCGTCCGCATGATTGCGCGTTCGCCTTCGGTCTCGATCCCTTCGGCAACGACACGAATGTCCAGCGCGGCGCCAAGCTTGACGATGCTCTCGGCGATCACCCGTTTGGCTGCGCTATGTGCGACGTCGTGCACGAAGCTGCGATCAACCTTGATCTCGCTGAGCGGGAAGCTTTCCAGATAGCGCAGATTGGAATAGCCGGTGCCGAAGTCGTCGATCGAGATTCCGACGCCCAGACGCCGCAGATTTTCGAACGTGCGGCGTATCGCGTCGGGCTCGGGGACCATCAGATTCTCGGTCAGCTCCAGCGTCAGCCATTCGGCCCGGCAACCGGTCTCCTCCAGCACCTGTTGGACAAAGGCCACCATGTCGCGCCGGGTGAATTCGACGACCGACACGTTGAACGAAAAGCGGATCGGCGCTCGGCGGTGGCGGTTGACCTTGACCGCATAGGCCGCAAGCGTGTGCAGACCCCAGGCGCCGATGTCGAGAATGGCGCCGGTTTCTTCGGCAACGCCGATGAAGCGGCCGGGTTGTTGCAGCCCGAATGCTCCATGGTCCCATCGCAGCAACGCTTCGGCGCCGACGATGTCGCCCGAGCCGAGATCGACCTGGGGCTGATAATGAAACAGCAGCTCCTGGTTCGGAACGGCGACCTGCAGGTCGCTCGCCAGCCGGATGCGATTGCGCGCATCGCGCTCGTCCGCTTCGGCATAGGGATGCGGCGGATGCGCCGGCATCGCCTTGGAGCGCTGCAACGCGGCGCCGGCTTGCCGAATGAGCTGCAGCGGGTCCGCGCCCGTGAAGCCGACGGTAAAGCCGGCGGCGAACTGGGCGGTCAGCGAGGCGCCGGGCAGTATGAAGCGAGGATGCAACAGCGCCAGGACATCGTCGACGACGCTTGCGGCGCGATCGGCATCGTCGAGCTCAAACGCGAGCGTGAAGCTGTTCGTCCCGACGCGCGCGACGGCGGCCGCCGGCAAGGTCGCGAGGCGCGCGGCCACCGAACGGAGCAGGGCGTCGCCCGCGTCATAGCCGAACCCGTTGTTGACATCATGAAACCGCAGGATGTCGAGCTTGACCAGCAGCAGGGCGGACCGCGCCGCGACTTCGATTGCCGCCAGCTGGTCGAGCAGGCCATAACGATCGAGCAGGCCGGTCAGGCGATCGATGCCGGGGGCGTGGGTGACGTCGCGGATCAGGCCGATGAAATGCGTGACTTGCCCGCCGCCATCGCGAAATGGCACCAGGCGCAGGGCGTTGCGGAACATCGTCCCGTCGCGCCGATAGTTGCGCAGCGTCACCGAACATTCGCGGCCTTCGGCCAGCGCGGCCCGGACTTCGGCGATTTCGGGTTGCAGCCGGTCGTTACCCTGAAGATAGCGGCAATTCTTGCCGATCGCTTCGGCCGCGGGATAGCCGGTGACCGCCTCGAACGCCGGGTTCACATGGACGATGGGGTGCCCGCGCAGACGCATGTCGGCAACCAGCACCGCATCGCTGATATGGTCGAGCGCCAGCATCGACGCCGCGATCGACGGCGTGGCGCCTTCCGGTCGCTTGGCCAGGCGCGGCCAGCGTATCGGCGTAAAGGCGGACGCGCCGCGCGCCAGCTCACGGCCTTCCCCAATGTGAACCGTCATGACGCGGCTCCGCATTTGCTGCGGGCAAAGTCCCCGTGCCTTCCGGGTCGACAGGTTGCCGGTCGACGTTCGGCTGGATAAATGCGCATATGCTGGCCTCCGGTCCGGAACATGCGGACCCGGCAGAGGCGCTTCAACGTCGGCCGGGCGGCTTATCCGGACAAATCGGCGGCACTTTCGTCGTCGACGGCTTTCCCCGACCCCGCCGTCTGGAATCGCAAACGATAGGACAGCGGCGCGACGCCGATCCGGCGCAGGAAAGCGCGCCGGAGGGTGGTCGTCGATCCAAAGCCGGCGGCAAAGGCGATGGCCTTGATCGGCGCGGCGCTGTCTTCGAGCAGACGCCGTGCGATATCGATCCGCATCAATTCGACATAGGCGGCTGGGCTCATGCCCAGTTCGGCGCGGAAAAGCCGCGACAGATGGCGCGGACTCACGCCAACCACGCGCGCCAGCGCATCAAGCCCCAGGTCGCCGCGGGGATGCTCAAGAATATGCAGCCTGATCCTCTCGATCGGCCCCGTCGCCGCGGTCTGCGCCGTCAGGGCCGCGCTGAACTGCGACTGACCGCCCGGGCGCTTCAAAAAGACGACGAGCCGGCGTGCGACCCACAGCGCGAGCGCGCGCCCATGATCTTCTTCGATCAGCGCAAAGGCAAGGTCCGTGGCCGCGGTCACACCGGCAGAGCAAAACACCGGCCCGTCGCGCACGAAAATACGGTCGGGTTCGACCCGGATATCAGGAAAGTCGGCGGCCAGCCGGTCGGCATATTCCCAATGCGTCGTGGCGCGGCGGCTCGCCAGCAGTCCGGCATGCGCCAGCAGGAAAGCGCCGGTGCAGGTCGATCCGTAGCGCTGCGAATTCCGGGCTTGTTCGCGCAGCCACCGCATGACCTGTTCGCTCGGGCGCGCCGGGACGCCATAGGGTCCGGTGACGATCAGGGTGTCGCACGGCTGCGCCGCATCTTTGATACCTGCATCGGGCAGATATTTCACGCCCGAGGCGCTCTCCGCCACGACGCCCTCTTCGGTCACCAGCTGGACGCGATAGCGATCGCCCGCTGCCATCTTGCAGTTCGCTTCGAAAAACGCGTCGCGAAGTCCGGCGATTTCAAGCAGATGGACTTTGCCGGGAGCGAAGATGGTGATGAGCATGGCCGGAACTCCGCCCGGCAGCGCCGCCGATCGGATACAGAATAGCCCGCAATGCCCCGATCACCTAGCGCCATCGCTGGGCTGCGAAAGCTCAGCTTTTCGATTCGGCGCTTCGGTTGCTTGCTCAGGCGAGCCATCTTACCGCCGCAATATTGCCGCCACCACCAGCTTGTCGGCGCCGCGGATCGCCCCCGGCTCGGCGAAGGTTGGGCTGGTGGGCTGGTCAGGAGAGCGACGTAGCGGGATTGACCGGCATCGGCGTCGGAATAGTCGGTCAGTTCCAGGCTCGCGCCATGAAACGGACCTTTGCGCCGTTCAGCACGTTCAGCGCTTGCTCGATATTGCGGATGCGGGCCGCGTCGGACTTCAGCCTGGCCAAATAGCGCAGCATCTCCTTCTGCAAGCTCGGCGACAGCTGGTCCCATCGCGCCCTCGCGACGGGATTGGCGTCAAGGCGCGCCGCAAATTCGGCCGGCATCGCGTGCGCGGGACCGCCGCGATAACTGTCGTCGAACGCTAGGCTCACTTCGACGGTGTCGCCAACCGTGGTGGCTGACGCTTTGCGGATCGCGCCGTCGAGATAGAGCAGGAAGCTGCCGTCCCCCGCGGGCATCATGTTGACGCGCGCGGGCGGCTCGGGCTGACCATTGACTTGCACCGTCACCGGGATTGGCCGTTTCCAGTCGGGCCGGATCTGCTGCGCCTGCGCTTCGCTGACGATCACATAGGGGTTGATACCCCGCAGCTCGATTCGAACAGTGAACTTCATCGCTGACCGGCTGCCGCGCGCGCAGCCTCATCCCCGCAAAACCGCCCCAACCTTCGCCGCCGCCGCCAGCACCTTGTCGGCGATTGCCTTCAACTCGGCATCGGTGAAGCTTTTTTCGACCGGCTGTAATTCGACCTCGACCGCCAGGCTCACCTGACCCTCGGGCACGCCCTGCCCGGTGAAGCGGTCGAACAGGCGGGCGCCCACGATGCTCGCCTTGTCGGCGCCGCGGATCGCGCGCACCAGGTCGGCGGCGGTCAGGCTGGTCGGGGCCAGGAAGGCGAAGTCGCGGCGCACCGATTGCAGCGCGGGCGGGGTGAACGCCGCGCGGGCAGGGCCGCTGGCGCGCTTTGCGGGAATGGCGTCGAGGAAAATCTGTACCGCCATCACCGGGCCGTCGATGTCGAAATGGCGGGTCAGCAGCGGGTGGAGCGCGCCAAATTCGGCGAGCACCGCCTTGGGGCCGAGCCGCAGGGTGGCCGACTGGCCGGGGTGCCAGATATGGCCCTCGCTGACCGCCTCCATCACCTGCAAGCGGTCGGCGGGGGCGCCGGCGGCGTCGAGCAGCGCCAGTGCCGCCGCCTTGGCGTCGAACGCGTCGAACGGCGCCGCCTTGCCCGCCTGCCAACCGCGCGCGCGCTTGTCGCCCGCCATCAGCACCGCCAGCGTCGGGTGCTCGGCATCGGACAGGTAACGCCGCCCGATCTCGAACAGGCGGATGCTGGTCGCGCCGCGGTTCTGGTTGCGCTGCGCCGCGGCGAGCAGGCCGGGCAGCAGCGACGGGCGCATGACCTTCAGATCTTCGCTGATCGGGTTGGCGAGCGACCAGTCGCCGCCGCCGAACGGCGCCGCGTCGCGCTCGCCGATGAACGACCAGGTCACCGCTTCGTGGAAGCCGGACGATGCCGCAGCGCGGCGCATACGGCGTTCGAGCAGCTGTTCGGCTGTCGCGGTCGGTTTCGCCACACCGTCGCTGCGCGGCAGCGGCACCGACGCGATGGCGTCGAACCCGGTGATGCGGGTGACTTCCTCGACGATGTCGGGGGCGCCGTCGATGTCGCGGCGCCAGCTCGGCACCGCCACTTGCCAGCGGCCGCCCTGTTCGCGCACCGAAAAGCCGAGCGCGGCGAGGATCTCCTGCTGGCGCTCGGGCGCGATCGCGATGCCGCCGAGCGTCGCCGACAGCGTGGGGTCGTAATCGACCGTCTTGACCTCGGCGGGCGGCGTCCCGGCGCGGGTGACGGCCGAGGGGGTGCCGCCGCAGATCGCCAGCACATGCGCGGTGACGATCGCGGTCGCGTCGCCGAGGAACGCCGGATCGACCCCGCGCTCGAAGCGGCTGCGCGCGTCGCTGGTCAGCGCCAGCGCCTGTCCGGTCAGCGCGATGCGCTCGGGGGTGAAATAGGCGATCTCGATCAGCACATCGGTCGTCGTCTCGCTGCACCCGCTATGCTCGCCGCCCATGATTCCGGCGATGTCGTGGACGCCGCTGTCGTCGGCAAGCACGGTCATCGTATCGGTGAGCGTATATTGCTTGCCGTTCAGCGCGTTGACGGTCTCGCCCGCTTTGGCGCGGCGCGCGACGAGCGGACCGGTCAGTTTGGCGCGGTCATAGATGTGGCTGGGGCGACCGAGGTCGAACATCACATAGTTGCTGATGTCGACGAGCGCCGAGATCGAACGCTGCCCGACCGCTTCCAACCGGCGGCGCATCCATTCGGGGGCGGTGCCGTTGGCGACGCCTGAAATCGTGCGACCGTAAAAGGCGGGGCAGCCTTCGGTATCGTCGGTCCGGATTTCGGTCGCGGGCGCGCCTTCGCCGGCGATCGTCGGGACGTCGAGCGGTTTCAGCGTGCCGAGCCCCGCAGCGGCGAGGTCGCGCGCTAGCCCACGCACCCCCATGCAATCCTGCCGGTTCGGGGTGATCGAAATGTCGATTACCGGATCGCCGGCGCCGCTATAGTCGGCGAAGCTGGTGCCGATCGGCGCGTCGGCGGGCAGTTCGATGATCCCGTCATGGTCGTCGCCCAGCTCGAGCTCGCGCGACGAACACATCATGCCGTTCGATTCGACCCCGCGCACCGCCGCGACCTTCAACTCCATGCCGTTCGCGGGCACCACCGCGCCGGGCAGGCCGAGCACGCCGACCAGCCCCACGCGCGCATTGGGCGCGCCGCACACGACGGTCAGCGGCGCCCCGCCGTCGCCGGTATCGACGGTGAGCACCTGCAATTTGTCGGCCTGCGGATGTTTCTCGGCGGTCAGCACCTTGGCGACGCGAAAGCCCTTGAGCTTGTCGGCCGGATTCTCGACGCCTTCGACCTCATGGCCGATGCGGTTGAGCGTATCGACGACGTCGGTGACGCTCGCCGATGTTTCCAGATGCTCTTTGAGCCAGTCGAGGGTGATCTTCATGCCGAAATCCCCCCGCTGAGCGTGGGCACCGACAGCGCGCCGAATCCATAATGCGCCAGCCAGCGCAGATCGCCGTCGAAGAAGGCGCGCAGATCGTCCATGCCATATTTGAGCATCGCGAGCCGGTCGACCCCGACCCCGAAGGCAAAGCCCTGCCATTCGTCGGGATCGAGCCCGCAGTTCGCGATCACACGGCGGTTGACCATGCCGCTGCCGAGCAGCTCCATCCACGCATGGCCATCGTCATCGCCGTGCCCGCCAACGATGCGGCGGCCCTTTTCCTGCTTGTAACCGACATCGACTTCGGCCGACGGTTCGGTGAAGGGGAAATAGCTCGGGCGCAGTCGCAGCACGATGTCGTCGCGCTCGAAATAGGCCTTCAGGAAGGTCTCGAGCGTCCACTTCAGATGCCCTATATGGATGCCGCGGTCGATGACGAGACCTTCGACCTGATGAAACATCGGCGTGTGCGTCGCGTCGCTGTCGCTGCGATAGACGCGGCCGGGGGCGATGATCCGGATCGGCGGTTCCTGCGCCATCATCGTGCGGATCTGCACCGGCGAGGTGTGGGTGCGCAGCAGCATCGCGCGGCCTTCGGCGTCGGTATCGGGGAAATAGAAGGTGTCGTGCATCGCGCGCGCTGGATGCGTCTCGGGAATGTTGAGCGCGGTGAAATTGCGCCAGTCGTCCTCGATCTCGGGACCGGTGGCGACGGCGAAGCCCATGTCGGCGAAGATTTCGGCAAGCTCGTCCATCACCTGGCTGACCGGATGGACGCTCCCCCGGGGCGCGGCATCGGCCGGAAGGGTCATATCGATCGCCTCGGCGGCGAGCCGGACGTCGAGCGCCGCGGCGTCGAGCGCGGTCTTGCGGTCGGCGAGCGCGGCGGTGACGGCTTCGCGCAGCGCGTGGATCTGCGGCCCCTGCGCCTGCCGTTCGTCGGGGGTCATGCCGCCGAGCGATTTGAGCAAGGCGGTAATGCTGCCCGCCTTGCCCAGCGCCGCCACGCGCAGCGCTTCCAGCGCGTCGAGGTCGCTTGCCGCCGCTATGTCGCTCATCAGCGCGGCCTGCATGGCCTGGTAATCGCTCATCGTCGTTTGTCCTGTGGCGGTGGATCGTCGCTGGCGGCGGCGAAAAAATACGCCGCCGCTTGCACCGGATGGGCGGCGCGGGTCAACCCCGAAGGGTCAGCCGGCGGGGCGGTGCAGCCCCTGCATCGCGGCGCCCGCCATCGCGGCGCGCGCGACGGCCGCCGCGCCGAGGATCGGTTTCGCGCGCGCGGCATAGGCGCGCGGGCTCATCCCCATGAAACGGTGGAAATCATGCGTGAACTGCGCCTGGTCGCAATAATGATAATCGAGCGTGTCGATCCACGCCATCGACGGGTCGAGCATGAAGCGTCCCAGGCTGCGCAGGAAGCGCTGGCGGCGGATCAGCAGTTTCGGAGAAAAGCCGAAGGCGCGGCGGCTGAGCCGTTCGACCGTGCGTTCGGACATCCCGAGCCGGTCCGCCAGTCCGGCGACGCTGCCGACCTCGTCGTCGACCAGCGCGCGGTGCGCGGCAAGGATCGCCGGATCGTCGCGCGGCGCGCCAGCCAGCAGCGCGGTGAAATGATCGTCGATGATGCGCGCCGCGGCGTCGGTGTCGTTCGTTCGCGGCAGGCTGTCCAGAAGCGGGACCAGCGCGGCAAAGGCGGGATGCGCCCCACCGTCGCAGACGCGATCGGCAAAATCCTCGGCCGCCACGGCAAAGAATTTCGCCCAGCCCAGCGGCAGGATGCCGATGCCCCAGACGCGCATGCGCGCGGCGGCGAAATAGCCCGCGCGGCTGGTTGGCCCGGTCACCGCCAGGCGCGGCGCCGGCAACGCCCGACCCTCGCCGATCGCCACGAGCGGGGGATCGCCGTCGATGAAGCGGATGTTCGCCCATTCGGGATGCAGATAATCCTCGACGCGCACGCCGGGCGTGGCATCGACGTCGGTCACGTAAATGATGCTGGCATAGCGGCGCAGGGCATCGGAGACCGGAAAGAATCGGGTTTCGACCCGCACGCCGGCGGGCAGTTCCGAATGGCTGGCCGCATTCGTCATGATCACGCACCCTGAGCACCGATGCGCAAAAAAACAACAGCCTGCATTCGTCCGGTGTCGGGTTTTAACAAGATTTGTCATCTTCGCGACGGTAAATGTCGCGCCGTCGATCCGGGCTTTGTGCCAGGGTCATGGGACACTTCCAACCGGCCGGCGGCTTTCTGCGACCCACGGCTCTTCGGTACGGAGGGAGGGGGGCGGTGTATCGTTCGCGATCATCGTCGGGGCGGCGCGAGGGGCAACCTTCGCGCCGTTCCTGCTTTTGCGGGTGGCGAACGTCCGATTTGGGCAGGAAGCTGACGTAGGCGTGGAAGAAAAATTAGTTCGCGCAGTGAGCTTCATTCAGGGCCGATGGGCCGGGATTTTTTGTTTCACACAAAGGCACCAAGGCACGAAGATGAAGGTGCGCGGCCGCAAGGCCGCTTCCTCATCATCGCCGCATCGGTTCGCAACCGTTAAGGAATGAAACCGCTTCGCGGTCAGTACGACATCTTTGTGCCTTTGTGCCTTTGTGTGAAATAATCTTCGCCGTCGCCGGCCCCACGGCGCTCCGTATCGGCTAGTGAGCTGCCTTCGCCCCTTGGGTCCGCAATCGGTCGTCAACGGCCATCCCAGCGCCAGCCATCCCAGCGAGCGTGTACCAAAGAAAAAGGGCGGCCCCTTTTCGGGACCGCCCTTTTGCGATTAGCGATCAGGCCGTGGCTTACGCGGCCTTGGGCAGCGCTGCCTTCGCCTGCGCGATGATGGCGGTGAAGACCCCGCCTTCGTTCATCGCCAGGTCGGCCATGACCTTGCGGTCGAGGTCGATCCCGGCCAGCTTCACCCCGTGCATGAACTGCGAATAGGTGAGGCCTTCGCTGCGGACCGCGGCATTGATGCGCTGGATCCACAGGGCGCGGAAGTTGCGCTTTTTGACCTTGCGGTCGCGATAGGCATATTGGCCCGCCTTTTCGACCGCCTGCTTGGCGATACGAATGGTGTTCTTGCGACGGCCGTAAAAGCCCTTCGCCTGTTCCAATACGCGTTTGTGCTTGGCGCGCGTGGTGACGCCGCGTTTGATGCGTGACATGGTCTAGCGCTCCTTACTTCAGGCCGTAGGGCGCCCAGAGGCGCACATGGGCCACGTCCGAATCGCTGAGCACGCTGGTGCCGCGGTTGGTGCGGATATATTTCGAATTGTGCGAAATCAGGCGGTGACGCTTGCCGGCGACGCCGTGCTTCACCTTACCCGAAGCGGTGAATTTGAAGCGTTTCTTCACACCGCTCTTGGTCTTCAACTTGGGCATTTTGGTCTCCTTTGGAAGTCCGTTTGCGTATCGGCCTGGCAGCCCTTGTCGCCAGCCGACACAATCGGAAGCGGGGCGCTTAGCCAGCCGCTGCCCGGAATGCAAGCGATTCGGCCCAAAGAGGCGTCATACAGCGGAACCATGGGGGTCGGCAGCCGTTCACAGCCGATGAACCTGCCCACCGGACAGATGGGCGTCCCGCCCGCCGCGCCCCCCGATGCCGGGGCAGCAACGGCCGGCGATCGACCGGACGCGGGCTGGTCGGCGCGGCTGTCGGGCGGCGCGCGCCGCGTCTGGACGCCGCGCTGGCTGGCGCGGCGCCCGCGCACCGTGCGCATCGCGGTGCGCACCGCGGCGATCCTGCTGCTGCTGTTGTTCGCGATCTGGCTGATCCTGTTCATCACCAAGGGCCGCTTCCTGAAAGGGAGTTTCGAGAGCATCGCCTCGTCGCAGCTCGAGCGGCAGGTCGCTGTGGGGGGCGACTTCCAGCTCTATTTCGCGCCGTTCAACATCAAATTCCTGGCCGAAGAGATCAGCATCGCCAATCCCGAATGGGCCGAGGCAAAGCAATTTTTCACCGCGCGGCGGGTCGATACGCGGCTGGCGGTCGTGCCGCTGATCTTTGGCCGGCGGGTGATGCGCTTTGCCGACATCGACGAAGCTCAGGTCGCGCTCGAGTGGGATGCGCAGAACCGGCACAACAGCTGGACCTTCGGCGACCCCGACCGGCCGCCGCAGCCGCTGAACCTGCCGACCATCGAGCGCGCCGCGATCACCAAGAGCGGGCTGACCTATCGCGATCCGCGGCTGCGGCTGTTCGCCGACATCGACATCGACACGGTGCGGTCGACCGGCAGCCGGATCGACGAGGCGATCGGCTTCAACGGCCGCGGCACGATGCGCGCGCAGCCGTTCACCCTGACCGGCCGGCTGTCGTCGCCCAACCAGACCGTCGCCGGCGGCAAGAACCGGCTGACGATGCGCGCGGTCGGGCTGGGCAACACCGTCGATCTGGTCGGTACCCTGCCCGGTCCGACCGAGCTGGTGGGCGCCGACCTGGCGCTCACCGCGCGCGGTGCGAACCTGTCGCGCCTGTTCGATTTCCTTGGCGTCGCCATCCCCGACACCCGCCGCTACCGCGCCACGTCGAAGCTTGGCTATGACGGAACGGTCTGGAAATTCACCGAGCTGAAGGGCGTGTTCGGCGACAGCGACCTGGCCGGCACCTTTGCGGTCAGCATGCCGAAGGGGCGCGTGTATCTGAACGCCGACCTCACCACCCGGTCGCTCAACATCGTCGATGCCGGCCCGTTCATCGGGTATGAGGTCGACCGGCTCGACCGGATGGGCACCGGCGGCGTGATCAAGACCGTCGGCGGGCGCCCACGGGTGCTGCCCGATTCGCCGCTGCGCGCCGACGCGCTGAAGGCCTTCGATGCCGATCTGCGCTACAAGGTCGCCGCGGTGCGCGCCGAGAGCTTCCCGGTCAGCGATGTCGACCTGACGCTGTCGCTCAAGAACGGGCTGATGGAAATGAAGCCGCTGACCTTCCTGCTCGCGGGCGGCAAGGTGGAGAGCGATGTGTCGATCGACCTGCGCCCGGCGGTGGTGCGCACCGCTTATGACATCCGCCTGTCGCCGACCCGGCTGGGGACCTTGCTCGCGCGCTTCGGGGTCGCCGAATCGGGGACGACGGGCACCGTCAGCGGGCGGATCCGGATGGTCGGGCACGGCGACAGCCTGCGCCAGTCGCTTGCCAGTTCGAACGGCCGCATGGCGTTCGTGCTGCCGCGCGGCAGCTTCTGGACGCGCAACATCCAGCTCGCCGAACTCGACGTCGGGACGTTTGTGCAGAAGCTGTTCGAGGATAAGCTGAAAAAGCCGGTCGAGATCAATTGCGGGGTGATCGCCTTTACGGTGCGGGGCGGCGTCGGCGCGGCCGATCCGATCCTGATCGACACGCAAAAGAATGTCATGGTCGGGCGCGGCGGCTTTTCGTTCCGCACCGAGGCGCTCGATCTGGCGGTGCGCGCTGACGGCAAGAAGTTCAGCCTGTTTTCGGGTCAGTCGCCGGTCGGCGTCGGCGGCTATTTCGCGGCGCCGCGGATCGACCCGATCAGCGACCAGCTGATGGGCCGTGCCGGCGCGGGGCTCGGGCTGGCGCTTGTCGCGACGCCGGTCGCCGCGATCATTCCCTTCATCGATCCAGGCGACGCCAAATCGGCGCAATGCGGCCCGATCCTTGCCGGCGCGCGCGCCACCGCGCAGCGGACGACGAAGGGCGAGGCCCGCGACGACGTCGGCAAGGGGACCACCGCCAAGTCGGAGGACGGCAATCAATCGAAGGACGACGGCGGCAAGCAGCGCAAGAAGTTCCTCGGCATTTTCTGACGCCGAAGCGGGGGCGCGTCAGTGGGCGCAGGCGAGGCCCTCGATCACATCCTCCAGCCGCGCCGGATCGCCCAATGCAATGACGTGTCCCGCACTGTCGGCGTTGAGCGGATCGCCGTTCCAGTCGCACATCGTGCCGCCGGCGCCCTCGACGACGGGAACCAGCGCCGCAAAGTCATGCAGCTTCAGCCCCGCCTCGACCACCAAGTCGATATGGCCGCCGGCGAGCAGGCCGTAATTGTAACAGTCGCCGCCGAACAGCATCCGCTTGTGCGCGGTCTTGCCTGCGAGCGCCATGAAATGCCCGGCGTCATGATCGGTGAAATATTGCGGCCCGGTCGTGGCGAGTGTCGCCTCGGCGAGCGCGCGGCAGGTGCGGGTGCGGGCGGGCTTGCCATTGAACAGAGTCGGTTGCCCCAGCGCGCCGACCCAACGTTCCCCGTTGATCGGCTGGTCGATGATGCCGAGGATCGGCCAGCCATCCTGAAGCAGCGCGATCAACGTGCCGAAGATCGGGCGGCCGGCCATGAAGCTGACGGTGCCGTCAATCGGGTCGAGCACCCATTGCCGGACCGCATCGGGACGTTCGGCGCCATATTCCTCGCCGATGATACCGTCGCGCGGCGCCTCGGCATCGAGCAGACGGCGCATCGCGTCTTCGGCGGCGCGGTCGGCCTCGGTCACGGGCGAGGCGTCGGGCTTGGCTTCGTGCGCAAAGGCGGCGCGAAACAGCGGGCGGATCGCCGCGCCGGCGGCGTCGGCGAGGCGATTGGCGAGCAAGAGGTCGGAGGCGAGGGTCATGTCGTGGCGCTAGCGCAGCCGGCGCCCCGCGGCCAGCCTTTGCGATGCTGGAAAAGCAGTAAAATACGATTTCGACAACTATCATAAAAACTGTACAATCGGCGACGATGCACGCCGACCCTGCCCTCGATCCCATTGTCGCGACATTTGCACGCCACGGCTTTCGCAAGACGTCGATGGAGGATGTCGCGCGCGCGCTCGGCACCTCGCGCCAGTCGCTCTACAACCGGTTCGCATCGAAACAGGCGCTTGCCGACTGGGCGATGAAGGCGCTGGTCGATCGCTCACTGGCCGAGGCGCTGCGCAGTATCGAGCAGCCGGCCAAGACGCTGCCCGACCGGCTGGTCGGTGCTCTCGACGCGTGGGTCGGGCGCCACTTCGATGCGCTGCACGCCTCGCCGTACGGCACCGACATCGTCGCGGTGATGCAGCACCAGCCGCCCGATATCGTTCGCGCGGCGGAGCGCAGGCTCGTCGCCGCGATGACCGAGGCAATCCGGTTCAGCGGTCCGGGTTCGGCGGTGTCGCGCGCCGGCAGCATGGCGCAGGCTTTGTGCTGGACGGCGCGCGGCCTAGTGCATGCGGTCCCGGACCACGCGGCCTTCCGCCGCCAGATCGACCATATCGTCGGCGCGTTGGTCGCACGCTGACGACGCCTCAATCGAACAGCGAGGAGACGCTCGATTCGTCGGCGATGCGCTTGATCGCTTCGCCGAGGAGCGGTGCGACGGTGAGCGCGCGGACCTTGCCGCTGTCGTGGACCGCGTCGGTCGGCTGGATCGAATCGGTGATCACCAGCTCGGTGAGCTCGCTCGCCTCGACGCGCGCGACCGCGCCGCCCGACAGCACGCCATGGGTGCAATAGGCGACGACGCCCTCGGCGCCCGCTGCCTTCAGCGCCCCCGCGGCGTTGCACAGCGTCCCGGCCGAATCGACGATGTCGTCGATCAGAATGCAGAAGCGGCCAGCGACGTCGCCGATGATGTTCATCACTTCGGATTCGCCGGCGCGCTCGCGGCGCTTGTCGACGATCGCCAGCGGCGCATTGTCGAGCCGCTTGGCCAGCGCGCGCGCGCGCACCACGCCGCCGACGTCGGGCGACACGACCATCAGGTTGCGGCCGGCAAACCGCGCCTGGATGTCGGCGCTCATCACCGGGGCGGCATAGAGGTTGTCGGTCGGAATATCGAAAAAGCCCTGGATCTGCCCGGCGTGCAAGTCGATCGCGAGCACCCGGTCGGCGCCCGAGGTGGTGATCAGGTTGGCTACCAGCTTGGCGGAGATCGGCGTGCGCGGGCCAGGCTTGCGGTCTTGGCGGGCATAGCCGAAATAGGGAACGACCGCCGTGATCCGCTTCGCCGAGGCGCGGCGCAGCGCATCGTTGATGATCAGCAGCTCCATCAGATTGTCGTTGGCCGGAAAATTGGTCGGCTGGACCACGAACACATCCTGGCCGCGCACATTTTCGTGGATCTCGACGAACACTTCCTCGTCGGCAAAGCGGCGCACGCTGGTGTCGGTCAGCGGCAGTTCCAGATAGTCCGCGATCGCACGGGCCAGCGGCAGGTTGCTGTTGCCGGAGATGAGTTTCATGGGGTGCAAGGCCCTTTCGCGGCGGATGGGATTGCGCGCCCCTTAACCAGCGGGGGCGCAGAGGGGAAGGGTGAAGTTGCCCGCCGCCATTGCTCCCCCGCGGCGAGCGGCATAAAGGCGGGGCATGACCGCGGCCGACCATCTCTCCATCGTCCTCGCCCAGATGACCCAGGTCGTCGGCGACCTTGCCGCCAATGCCGATGCGATGCGCGCCGTGCGGGCGCGGCATCCCGGCGCCGACCTGATCCTCTATCCCGAACTGCAACTGATCGGTTACCCGCCCGAGGATCTGGTGCTCAAGCCGGCGCTGGCCGACCGCGCCGCGGCGATGCTGGCAGAACTCGCGGCCGAGACCGCCGATGGCGGCCCGGCGATGCTGGTCGGTTCGGTCGAGCGCGCAAAAAATGCGGATGGAGGAGATGCGCTTTATAATATCGTCGCGCTGCTTGATGGCGGCCGGATCGTCGCAGTGCGGCGCAAGCATGAACTGCCCAATTACGGCACCTTCGACGAGAAGCGCGTCTTCGCGCCCGGCGCGCTGCCCGATATCGTCGAATGGCGCGGGATCAAGCTCGGGCTGCCGATCTGCGAGGATGGCTGGCTGCCCAAAGTGTCGGCGCATCTTGCGGCGCAGGGTGCCGAACTGCTGATCTCAGTCAACGGCAGCCCCTATGAAATCGACAAGGACGAGCGGCGTCTCACCCAGGTGTTCGCCGGCCGGGTGGCCGAAACCGGGCTGCCGCTGATCTTCCTCAACCGCATCGGCGGGCAGGACGAACTGGTGTTCGACGGCTGCTCGTTCGTGCTGAACGGCGACGGCACCACCGCGCACCGCCTGACCGACTGGGAGGCCGAGGAGCGGGTGACCCGCTGGGTAAAGGGCGCGGACGGCTGGGCCTGCGCGGCGGGCGCGATCGCCGCATGGGAGGCGCACCCCGCCGACATCTACAGCGCGATGATCGTCAGTCTGCGCGACTATGTCGAACGCAACCGCTTTCCCGGCGTCGTGCTCGGGCTGTCGGGCGGGATCGACTCGGCGATTTGCGCTGCCATCGCCGCCGACGCGCTCGGCCCCGACAAAGTCTGGTGCGTGATGATGCCGAGCCGTTTCACCAGCCAGGCGAGCCTCGACGATGCGGCAGGCTGCGCGGCGATGATCGGGTGCCGGCTCGACACCATATCGATCGTCCCCGCGGTCGAAGCCTTCGACACGATGCTCGCGGGCAGCTTTGCCGATGTCGAGGTCGATATCACCGAAGAGAATGTCCAGTCGCGAATTCGCGGCGTGACCTTGATGGCGCTGAGCAACAAATTCGGGCCGATGCTGCTGACCACCGGCAACAAGAGCGAGATGAGCGTCGGCTACGCGACGATCTATGGCGATATGGCGGGCGGCTATAATCCGCTGAAAGACGCGTACAAGATGACGGTGTTCGCGATTGCGAAGTGGCGCAACGCGAATGTCCCGCGGCTGTCGCGCAACCCGGTGACCCCCGTCATGCCCGACGCAATCATCACCAAGCCGCCGAGCGCCGAGCTGCGTCCCGACCAGAAAGACGAGGACAGCCTGCCGGCCTATGCCGACCTCGACCGTATGCTCCATATGCTGGTCGAGGAGGAAGCGAGCGTCGACGATGTCGTGGCGAAATATGGTTTCGCGCGCGACGCGGTGGTGCGGATCGAGCGGTTGCTGATGCTCGCCGAATATAAGCGCCGCCAGGCGCCGCCCGGGGTCAAGCTGTCGACGCGCAATTTCGGCCGCGACCGGCGATATCCGATCACCCACGGATTCCGCACCGGCTGACTCGCCTTCGCCGCGAATCGGGCTATAGGCGCGCGATGACCGTTACGACCCGCTTTGCCCCTTCGCCGACCGGCCACCTCCACGTCGGCAACGTTCGCACCGCGCTGCACAACTGGCTGTGGGCGCGCAGATATGGCGGACGCTTCCTGCTCCGCATCGACGACACCGATCGCGAACGGTCGAAAGAGGCGTATGTGGACGCGATCCGCGCCGACCTCGCATGGCTCGGGCTCGATATCGATGGCGAGGAACGGCAGTCCGACCGCTTTGCGCTCTACGAGGCCGAGTTCGACAAGCTGAAAGCCTCCGGGCGCGTCTATGCCTGTTACGAAACCCCCGAAGAGCTCGACATTCGCCGCAAGATCCTGCTGTCGCGCGGGCTGCCGCCGGTTTACGAGCGCAAAGCCGAAGGCGCGCCGGCGCCCGAAGGTGTCGCGCCGCACTGGCGCTTTCGCCTCGACCATGACGCACAGATCGAATGGACCGATATGGTTCGCGGGCCTCAGCATTTCGAGCCGAAAACCATGTCCGACCCGGTGGTGCGTCGCGCCGACGGCAGCTGGCTGTATCTGCTGCCGAGCGTAATCGACGATATCGCGATGGGCATCACGCATGTGGTCCGCGGCGAGGACCATGTGTCGAACACCGCGGCGCAGATCCAGATGTTTGCAGCGCTGGACGCCAGCCCGCCCGAATTTGCGCACGAGGCGCTGCTCGTCGGGAACGAAGGGAAATTGTCGAAGCGGCTGGGATCGCTCGGCATGGACAGCCTGCGCGACGCGGGGATCGAACCGATCGCGCTGGCGGCGCTGCTCGCGCGGCTCGGCACCAGCGATCCGGTCGAGCCGGTGACCAGCCTGGCACCGTTGATCGCGGGCATCGATTTTGCCCGGTTCGGGCGCGCTCCGGCACGCTTCGACGAGGCCGAACTCGCCCTGCTCAATCAGAAGATATTGCATCACAGCGATTATCCGGCGCTGGCGCTGCGGCTGCCCGCGGCGATCACCGCGGCGCGCTGGAACGCGATTCGCCCCAATCTCATCACGGTGGCGGAAGCCGCCGACTGGGTGGCGGTGTTCGACGGCCCCTTTACCGCGCCCCCGCCCGCCGATGCGGACGAGCGCGCGGTGCGCGCCGCGGCGGCAGCGGCGCTGCCCGGGATCGACTGGGGCGCCGACCCGTGGCGGGCGCTGACCGACGCGGTGAAGGCGGCGACCGGCGCCAAGGGGCGCGCGCTGTTCCTGCCGCTGCGCCGGGCGCTGACCGGGCGCGACCATGGTCCCGACATGGGCGACCTACTGCCGCTGATCGCCAAGGACCAAGCGCTGGCGAGGTTGTCCGGAAGCTGAAACGTCCTGAGTGGGACGCCAAGCTCCTTGCCTACCCGATAGCTTGACAAATTCTGTTATGTTATACTATCACGTCACTGCGACTTGGCCGAAGCGGTGGGCAAACACGGCGACGCCGGGTCCGACAGGCAAGGAGAGATGCCATGACCCTGATACCGCTGATGTCGGCGATGCTGACCAAATCCGATACCGTTGCCGTTCCCGCCGGACCGGCCGCGCTCGTGCCACGCCACGGCTATGGCAGCGGCCACCGCGGCCATCCGGTCGCCGCCTTGTTCGCGGTCGGCTTGCCGGTCGGGCTGGTCGTTGCTGCCGCACTGACCCCGATGATGATCGATACCGCGCCCAAGACCGATCCGATATTGGGAACGCTGATCGAAATCGAGCGACCGCTCGACCCGCCGCCGCCCACGCCGGTCGAAGACGCAAAGCCGGTCGAACGCACGGCCTCGGCGACCGACACGGTAAAGCCGGTGATCGACACCCGGCCCCAAACCGACAACCGGGTCGCCGAAGGCCCTGTTTATCCCGAGATCTTCCCGATCGATCCCGGCCTGCCGGCGCGGCCCGCCGATCCGCCGCCGGTGCCCAAACTCGTGCTCGCCCAACTCGACGGCCGCTTCGCCGGCGCGTTCCAGCCCGACTATCCGGCGAGCGAACAGCGCCGCGAGATCGAGGGCGTCGCGCGGGTGCGGGTGCTGATCGGCATCGACGGGCGGGTCAAGGCGGTCGAACTGGTCAGCACCGACAGCCCCGGCTTTTTTGCCGAGACCAAGCGGCGCGCGCTCGCCAAATGGCGTTTCAAACCCGCGACGCGCGGCGGCGTGCCCGAAGAAAGCTGGAAGGAGATGACGGTGCGTTTCGAAATCGGCAACGCCTGATCGACCGGCCGGGGGCGGGCGCGGTTTCATCGCCCGCCCGCTCCTTTTGCTTGACTTAAACCCCGAATCCCGCCAATGGCGCGCGGATGAATGAGGGCGGCGCCCGACGCGCGGCCCTCTTTGTTTTTCAAACCAACCGCCGGGGCCCCCAGTCCCGCCGCATCACCGCTCCGGCGAACGATGCGCAGATTTTTCGAGGAACAGGGCCATGGCCAAGCCGACGACCGTCAAGATCAAGCTGGTGAGCACCGCCGACACGGGCTTTTTCTATGTGACGAAAAAGAACCCGCGCACGATGACCGAAAAGATGTCGGTGCGCAAATACGACCCGCGTGCGCGCAAGCATGTCGAGTTCAAGGAAGCCAAGATCAAGTGATGCATTGGTCCGTTCAGCATGGCTGAACGGACTGGCGATGCGTTATCCCCGCGCAGGCGGGGATCGAGAAGGGCGGCGGTTGCGCCGCCCTTTTTCGTGCGTGATGGAATGGCGACTTGGGGTGGCAAGTGGACATCAAGTGACATAAGCTTTCAATATGGAGCAGGATTCCCGTTATTTGCAAAATCAAAGTCGGCGGCTGCACGCGCTCTATCGACGCAATCGGCGTTTCCTGAATATATTTGTTACTTCGTGGTTGATCACGTTCCTGTCGTTGTTCCTGTTGGCCACGGTAGATCGCATTGGAGCGCTCGAATGGGGCTATGCAGATGATATGTGGGTTTTAATGGGCTTCGCGCTGTTCGGAGCCATTTTCTGGATATTCGCTAGCCTGATGTCGAAGCTTAATCTGCATATGTCCGCCATACCTACGGACCTGAACCTGTAGATTGACGCGTTGGAGCTAACGTCCGCAATCGGTCGAAACCCGACTTAAGCAAACGCCCCCACGCTCTCGATGAATTTGATCACCGAAATCGGTTTCGAGACATAGGCTTCGGCGCCCGCGGCGCGGATCTGTTCTTCGTCGCCCTTTCCCGCATAGGCGGTGACCGCCATGATCGGGACGGCACGCAAGGTCAGGTCGGCCTTCATCTGGCCGATCAGTTCGAGCCCGCTGACATGCGGCAACTGGATGTCCATGATGATGAGATCGGGCGCGACCTCGCGCGCCCTGGCGAGCGCGTCGCGGCCGTCGCGCACCGGATGTGCGGTGTAGCCGTGGGCGTTGAGCAGGTCGCAGAACAGGCGCAGGTTCAGCTCATTATCCTCGACGACCAATATGGTCTTGCCCATGATACTTCGCTTCCCCACCTTGCGTTCGCGGCCCGTTTAGGCGAATCGGCGGCACGACACAATTGCCTCCCTTTGAAGGGAAATATGCCTTGCACGATGACGACGCAGCTTTGGCGCTTCAGGCGCTCGGCTGGATATTGAGCGACGAACCGCGCGCCGAGCGCCTGTTGGGAATGACCGGGCTGGCGCCCGACGACCTGCGATCCTCGCTCGGCGAACGGGCGACGCTCGCGGCGATCCTGTCGTTCCTGACCGCGCATGAGCCGGATCTGGTCGCCTGCGCCGATGCGCTGCAGGTGCCGCCCGCCGCGATCGCGGCGGCGGCGGAGCGACTCGAAGGCTTGCGGATATGACCCGCCCGCTGGTGATCACCGACTGCGACGAGGTGCTGATGCACATGGTCGTGCCGTTCGCGCAGTGGGTCGACGAGGAGCATGGCGTGCTGTTCCGTATGGAAGACGCCAGTTTCGCGGGGGCGCTGAAGCGCAAGGAATGCGGCACCCCGCTCGAGGCGGCCGAGGTCTGGCCGCTGCTCGACGGCTTTTTCCGCACCGCGATGGCGCGGCAATATCCGATCCCCGGCGCGCTCGCGGCGATGACGGCGATCGGCGCAGAGGCCGATATCGTGGTGCTGACCAATGTCGGCCCCGAGCATCAGGAATCGCGCATCGTCCAGCTTGCCGCGCATGATTTCCACGCGCCGGTGATCGGCAGCCGCGGCGGCAAGGGCGAACCGGTGCGCCGCTTGCTGGGCGAATACCGGCCATCGGTCGCCGTGTTCATCGACGATCTGGCCGGCCATCACCATTCGGTTGCCGAGGCCGCGCCCGAGGTGTGGCGCCTCCACCTCGTCGGCGAGCCCGCGATCGCGGGCAAGATCGCCCCGGCCAGCCATGCCCATGCGCGGATCGACGACTGGACCGCAGCGCAGGACTGGATATTGGCGCGGCTCGCCGAAAACATCCCCGCCCCCGCCACCGAACGCGTGTAGAAGGAACGACCATGACCGACATTGCCGCCAAGCTCGCCGAACTCGGCCTTGAGCTTCCCAAGCCCGCCGCGCCCGTCGCGGCCTATGTCCCCGTCGTCGAGCATGGCGGGATGCTGTATGTCAGCGGCCAGCTGCCATTTCGCGACGGGCAGGTGGTGACCGGGCGGCTTGGCGACGACATGGATGTCGCGGGCGGCCAGGATGCGGCGCAGCGCGTCGCGCTGATGCTGGTGGCGCAGATCGGGCAGGCGCTCGGCGGCGACTGGTCGCGCGTAGAGAAGGTCGTCAAGCTCGGGGTGTTCGTGAACAGTTCGCCGGGCTTTACCGACCAGGCGAAGGTCGCCAATGGCGCCTCGGAGCTGTTCGAAACGCTGTTCGGCGACGCGGGCCGCCATGCGCGCGCCGCGGTCGGCGTCGCGGTGCTGCCGCTCGGCGCGGCGGTTGAGGCCGACGCGATCGTCGCGGTGCGGCCGGCCTAGCGACCCTGGATGGCCGAAGCCGATCCGCCCGCGCGGACGATCTCGCTCGGTAGCGGGGTGGCCGCGATCGATGCCGCGGCGTGGGATGCGCTGGCGGGCGGCGGCAATCCGTTCGTCGGCCATGCCTTCCTGTCGCTGCTCGAGGAATCGGGCAGCGTCGGGCCGGGCACCGGCTGGCAGGCGGCGCCTTTGCTGGTCGAGGATGCGCGCGGCACCCTCGTCGCCGCGGCGCCCGCCTATCTCAAATCGCACAGCCAGGGCGAATATGTGTTCGACCAGGGGTGGGCCGACGCCTGGGCGCGCGCCGGGGGAGACTATTATCCCAAGCTGCAGATCGCGGTGCCCTTCACCCCGGTGCCGGGACCGCGGCTGCTCGCGACCGATGGCGACGACGCGACGCTGCTGATCCGCGGTGCCGAGGCGGTGGTGCGCCAGAACGGGCTGTCGTCGGCGCACGCGACCTTTGTCGCGCCCGATCAGATGCCGTTGTTCGAGGCGGCGGGCTGGCTCGTCCGCCGCGACATCCAGTTTCACTTTCACAATGCAGACTATGCCGGTTTCGACGATTTCCTCGCCACGCTGACCTCGGCCAAGCGCAAGCAGCTGCGCAAGGAGCGCGCGCGTGCGATCGACGGCCTGCGGATCGAGGAACTGACCGGCGACGCGATCCGGCCGGATCATTGGGATGCTATGTGGTTGTTTTATCAGGACACCGGCGCGCGCAAATGGGGGCAGCCCTATCTGACCCGCGCCGCGTTCGACCTGATCGGCGCGCGGATGGCGGAGCAGATCGTCCTGCTCCTCGCTTATGATGGCGAACGGCCCGTCGCCGGCGCGCTGCATTTCCTTGGTGAGGATACGCTCTACGGGCGATATTGGGGGTGCCTCGCCGACATCCCCTATCTGCATTTCGAGCTATGCTATTACCGCGCGATCGACATCGCGATCGCGCGCGGCCTGACCCGCGTCGAGGCGGGCGCGCAGGGCGGGCACAAGCTCGCGAGGGGCTATGGCCCGGTCGCGACCTGGTCGGCGCATTTCATCGCCGATCCGGGGTTCCGGCGCGCGGTCGCCGACTATCTGGAACAGGAACGCCGCGCCGAGGAAGCCGAAATGGACTGGCTGGCAGGGCATATGCCGTTTCGGCGGGCGGATTAGTGCCCGACCCTTTTCGTCACCCCGGACGTGATCCGGGCTCCATGCGACCGAGGCTGGTAGCGGATCCCGGATCAAGTCCGGGATGACGAGGAAGTTAATTAAGCGGCAAACCGCCGTGCCGCCGGACGGCGCGCGGTTTCGTCGAGCCAGGCGCGTGCCTGGCGCTGCGCTTCGGCGATTTCGTCGCGGCTCATTTCGTCGGACAGGTCGGCGCGGCATTGCTGGCCTTCCTTGTTGCCGCCGAGCGCGGCGAGATTGAACCATTTGTGCGCCTGGACCAGGTCGACATCGACCCCGCCGGAGCCGGTCGAAAAGGCGATGCCGAGATCGAAATAGGCATTGGCGTCGCCGCGCGCCGCGTCGAGCAGGCGGCTTTCGATCAGATATTGCGCGGACTTCAGACTGTTGGCCATGATAACCCCCTGTCGCTTCCCCCCACAGGAAGCTTCGAGGCCCACCCTTGCCGTTCATGGTCAACAAAGCGTTAACGCCGCCACGACTTTTTCGTCGGCCAAGCCGGAAGCCGTTGGAAAAGCGTGATTCTTGCTGTCGGTCAACCGACCGGATAATTGTCGATCAGCCGCGTCTTGCCGATTCGCGCCGCCGCCAGCAGGCGGGCAGGGGGGCGAACGTCGGCGAGCCGTTCGAGGCTGGCGGCGTCGGCGAGCGCGATATAGTCGACGCTGTCGAACCCGCCGGCGACGATCGCCGCCTCGGCCTTGGCGAGCGTTTCGTACATGTCGCCGCCGTTCGCCAGCGCGGCGGCCGCGGCCTTGAGCGCGTTCGGAAAGGCGGCGGCTGCGCGGCGCTGTTCGGGCGAGAGATAGGCGTTGCGCGACGACAGCGCGAGGCCGTCGGCGTCGCGCGCGATCGGGGCGCCCAAGATGTCGAGCGCGAAATCGAGGTCGCGCGCCATGCGGCGGATGATCGCCAGCTGCTGCCAGTCCTTCTCGCCAAAGATCGCGATGTCGGGCCGGACCTGGTTGAACAATTTCGCGACGACGGTGGCGACGCCGTCGAAATGGCCGGGGCGCGCGGCGCCGCAATAATCGGCGCCGAGCTCGGCGACCTCGATATGGGTGCTGTGGCCGCCGGGATACATGACCGCGACGTCGGGCGCCCACAGCAGGCTCACGCCTTCGTTGACGAGCAGCGCGGCGTCGCGCGCTTCGTCGCGCGGATAGGCAGCAAAATCCTCGTTCGGTCCGAACTGCGTCGGGTTGACGAAGATCGAGACGACGACATGGTCGGCGACGCGCCGCGCCATCTGCACCAGCGAGAGGTGGCCGTCGTGCAGCGCCCCCATCGTCGGCACCAAAGCGACGCTTTTGCCGCCCTGCTTCAGTGCCGCAACGGCACGGTGCAGCGTCGCGATATCACGGATGATTTGCACCCTTGCCCGGCCTCCGATATTGGCGGCGCTCATGCTCCACCGACCCAGCCGCCATGCCGCGCCAACAGGAAAATCGCAACGCTCATGACAACAACTGCGCCGACCCCCGCGCCGCACCGCATCATCTTCGCCAATGAAAAGGGCGGGACCGGCAAGTCGACCTGCGCGGTGCATTTCGCGGTCGCGCTCGCCAGCCAGGGCTGGTCGGTCGCCGGGCTCGACCTCGATCCGCGCCAGCGCACCTTTCACCGCTATCTCGAAAATCGGGCGAACACGATGCAGCGCCGCGGCATCGACCTGCCGAGCCCGCGCTTCGAAGTGTTCGAGGGCAGCACGGTCGAGGAACTCGACGCGCATGTGGCGCGGGTTTCGGAAGGCGCCGATTATTTCGTCGCCGACACGCCGGGGCGCGACGACGTCTTTGCGCGCCATCTGGCGACGAGCGCCGACACGCTGGTCACCCCGATCAACGACAGCTTCATCGATTTCGACCTGATCGGCCAGGTCGATCCAGAAACCTTCCAGGTCACGCGCCCCAGCTTCTATTCCGAACTGATCTGGGATGCGCGCAAGGCGCGCGCGAAAAGCGACGGGCGGACGATCGACTGGATCATCTTGCGCAACCGCCTCCAGCATGTCGACGCGCACAATATGCGCCGCGTCGGCGAGGCGCTGACCCAATTGTCACGCCGCGTCGGCTTTCGCGTCATCCCCGGCCTCGGCGAGCGGGTGATCTATCGCGAGCTGTTCCCGGCCGGCCTCACCCTGCTCGACAAGGCGCATCTCGGCGGCATGGGGATCGGGCATGTCGTCGCGCGGCAGGAATTGCGCGAAGCGATGGCGGGATTGAACCTGCCCGCGCGCCAACGCCTGCATCCCGACGGCGACCTGTTCGCCGCCGCCTGAGCCTTTTCCTCTCCCCCAAGAAGGATCGCAAGATGACCCCCCTGACGCGCCACGACTTTCACCCGACGCTGCTGCGCGAATATGACATTCGCGGTGTCGTCGGCGATACGCTGTCGGACAAGGATGCCTATGCCATCGGGCGCAGCTTCGCGACCATGGTCGCGCGCGCCGGCGGCCACCGCGTCGCGGTCGGTTACGACGGGCGGCTGTCGTCGCCGATGCTGACCCAGGCGCTGGTTGCCGGGATCAACGCCGCCGGCATCGACACGCTGAACGTCGGGCTCGGCCCGACTCCGATGCTCTATTATGCCGCGTCAACCGAAGCGGTCGATGGCGGCATACAGATAACCGGCAGCCACAATCCCCCCGACTATAACGGCTTCAAATTTGTGATGCAGGGGCGTCCGTTCTACGGCGCCGACATCCAGCGGGTCGGCGAATTGGCGGCCGTCGGCGACTGGGCGTGCGGCGAGGGCGCGGCGGAGAGCATCGACATCGTCGACGCCTATGTCGACCGGCTAGTCGAAGGGTTCGCCGGCGGTGCCTTCCGCATCGGCTGGGACGCCGGCAACGGCGCCGCGGGCACCGTCATCGAGAAGCTGACCGCGAGGCTTCCCGGTGAGCATCATCTGCTCTTTACCGATATCGACGGGCATTTTCCCAACCACCATCCCGATCCGACCGAAGAGAAGAATCTGGCCGATCTGCGCAAGCTGGTCGCCGAAAAGAGCCTCGATTTCGGCGTCGCTTTCGATGGAGACGGCGACCGCATCGGCGCGATCGACGGCCAGGGCCGGGTGATCTGGGGCGACCAGCTGTTGCAGATCTATGCCGCCGCGCTGCTCGCCGACACCCCCGGCGCGACGGTGATCGCCGACGTGAAGGCCAGCCAGGCCTTGTTCGACCGCGTCGCGCAGCTCGGCGGCAAACCGCTGATGTGGAAGACCGGACACAGCCTGATCAAGGCGAAGATGAAGGAGGTCGGCAGCCCGCTGGCGGGCGAAATGAGCGGCCATGTCTTTTTCGCCGACCGTTATTACGGCTATGACGACGCGCCCTATGCCGCGGTGCGGCTGATCGAGGCGGCGACGAAGCTGGGGCAGAGCGTGACCGAACTGCGCGGCGCGATGGCGCCGATGGTCAACACCCCCGAACTGCGCTTCCAGGTCGACGAGGCGCGCAAATTCGCCGTTGTGGACGAAGTTCTCGAACGGCTTGCGGCGGCGGGGGCCGATGTCGACCGCACCGACGGCGCCCGCGTGCTGACCGCCGACGGCTGGTGGCTGCTGCGCGCGTCGAACACCCAGGACGTCCTCGTCGCGCGCGCCGAGGCGCAGGACGAGGCGGCGCTGGCGCGGCTGATGGCGGCGATCGACGAACAGCTCGCGCTGTCGGGGGTCGCGCGCGGCCCGCAGGCCGGACATTGAGGCATTGCCGCCCTTCCCTGAAAGGGAGGGGTGCGAAGACTTGGCAGCTTGCTGCCTAGTCGCAGCGGGGTGGGTATGCGGCATAAATAACGCCTGCGGCCACCCACCCCCAACCCCTCCCTGAAGACGGGAGGGGAGAAATAGAGCCCTTGGACGCCCTGCAAAAATCTTGCCAGATTGACCTTGGCGGCGCACCTCGGGTAACGCCCGCAGATCATTGACGGACCGCGACGAGCTTATGACCGACGAAACCTCCCTTGCCCCTCCCCCGTCCGGCGACGACCATGGCGTCGCCGAACATAGCGCCCACGCGCAGCAGGATGCCGCCGCGGGCAACGGGCTGGCGGTGATTTCGATCGCCAAAAGCTATGACAAGCGCACCGTGCTGTCCGACGTGTCGCTGTCGGTCGGCAAGGGCGAGGTTGTCGGACTGCTCGGCCCGAACGGCGCCGGCAAGACGACCTGCTTCTATTCGATCATGGGGCTGGTCAAGCCCGACGCCGGGCGCATCATGCTCGACGGCGCCGACATCACCGCGTTGCCGATGTACCGCCGCGCGATCCTCGGCCTTGGTTATCTGCCGCAGGAAACCTCGATCTTTCGCGGCATGACGGTCGAACAGAATATCGCCGCGGTGCTCGAACTCAGCGAACCCGACCGCGTCGCGCGCGAGGCGCGGCTCGAGGAATTGCTTGAGGAATTCGGCCTCACCCGCCTGCGCACCGCGGCCGCGATGGCGCTGTCGGGCGGCGAGCGCCGTCGCGCCGAAATCGCCCGCGCGCTCGCCGCCAACCCGTCGATCATGTTGCTCGACGAGCCGTTCGCCGGCATCGACCCGCTGTCGATCAGCGATATCCGCGACCTCGTCGCCGATTTGAAGACGCGCGGCATTGGGGTGCTGATCACCGATCACAATGTCCGCGAAACGCTCGACCTGGTCGACCGCGCCTGCATCATCTACGACGGCAAGGTGCTGCTCGCGGGCTCGCCGGAGGAACTGGTGGCCGACCCCGAGGTGCGCCGCCTCTACCTCGGCGAGGGTTTCTCGCTTTGAGCGGGTGGGATCGTACCGGTGTCGAATGAGCTACTTTCCGTTTCCGTTTGTGTCGAGCGAAGTCGAGACACGCCGAGTTCGTGCATGGCTTCACGTGTGTCGACTTCGCTCGACACGAACGGGATAGAAGGCCGCTAATTCCCAGTGGCGCTCGGTCCGCGCCTCGATCTCCGCCAGTCGCAATCGCTGGTGATGACGCCGCAGCTCCAGCAGGCGATCAAGCTGCTGGCGCTGTCGAACCTCGAACTCGACGCCTATCTGGCCGAGGCGCTCGAAGGCAATCCGCTGCTCGACACCGCCTCCGGGGACAGCGACGGCCTCGCCGACGACAGCATCGAGCGCGAAGCACCGGCCGCCGAAGCCGCGACCCTCGACGCCGATCAGGCGCTGTCGCCCGACAGCGCCGCCGCCGCCGACCTCGACGTCGATCTGGCCGAGGAACGCTTTCATCACGACTGCGCGAGCGACGGCGTCGGCGCGTCGGGCGGCGACGGCGAGGGCATCGATTTCGACAGCTTCGCCGAGCCCGACGGCACCCTCCACGACCACCTGCTCGCGCAGGTCGGCGAACGCTTTTCGGGTGTCGAGGCGCTGGTCGCCGAACAGCTGGTCGGGCTGATCGACGAGACCGGCTATCTGCGCGCCGACCTTGCCGAGCTTGCGCAGCGGCTCGGGCTGCCGCTGGCGCTCGTCGAGGCGGTGCTTGCGGTTGTGCAGGGGTTCGACCCCGCCGGGGTGGGCGCGCGCGACCTGGCGGAATGCATCGCGATCCAGGCGCGCGAGGCCGATCGCTACGACCCCGCGATGGCGTGCATGATCGCGCATCTCGACCTCGTCGCGCGCGGCGCCTTTCCGCAGCTGAAACGCATCTGCGGCGTCGACGACGAGGATCTCGCCGACATGATCCGCGAACTGCGCGGTTACGACCCGAAGCCGGGGCTGAAATTCGGCGGCGACCAGGCCCCGGCGGTCGTGCCCGACATCTATATCCGCCAGACCGCAGCGGGCTGGGCGGTCGAGGTCAATTCGGGGACGCTGCCGCGGCTGCTGGTCAACCGCCGCTACTATGCCGAACTCGCCAAGGGGGCCGCGGCGAAGAGCCGGGCGTGGCTGTCCGAACAGCTCGCCGGCGCCAACTGGCTGGTGCGCGCGCTCGACCAGCGCCAGCGCACGATCGTCAAGGTCGCGAGCGAAATCGTCAAGCAGCAGGAGGGGTTCTTCCTCCACGGCGTCGCGCATATGCGGCCGCTGACGCTGCGCCAGGTCGCCGAGGAGATCGGCATGCACGAATCGACCGTCAGCCGCGTGACGAGCAACAAATATCTCAGCTGCGCGCGCGGCTTGTTCGAACTCAAATATTTCTTCTCGTCGGGCATATCGGCGACGCAAGGCGACGGCGCGGTGTCGGCCGAGGCGGTGAAGAGCCGGATCAAGGCGCTGATCGAGGCCGAGGATGGCAAGGCGATCCTGTCGGACGAGACGATCGCGCAGAAACTTTCGGCCGAAGGCCACGACATCGCGCGCCGCACGGTGGTCAAATATCGCGAGGCGATGGGGTTCGGATCGTCGGTGCAACGGCGCCGGCAGAAGGCGCTGGCGGGGTGATGCCGCTCGCTTACCTCTACCCCGTTTGTATCGAGTGACGTCGAGATACGCGAAGGCACGCGCTCCATGACGTGTCTCGACTTCGCTCGACACGAACGGAAATGTGGGCGTTTTAAACGACTGCTAACCATTTTCTAACCATGTCGGGGCTAGCGCTGCGACCAAAGGAGCTGACCGCGTGACCGCACCGCACCGTCCCTTCACCATCCTCGTGACCGGCGGCGCCGGCTATATCGGCAGCCATGCGGTGCTGGCGCTGCTCGATGCCGGCTGGCGCGTCGCGGTGCTCGACAATCTGGTCACCGGCTTTCGCTGGGCGGTTGCCGAGGACGCGGTCTTTTACGAAGGCGACATCGCCGATGCGGCGCTGGTCGCACGCATCGTCGCCGAGCAGAATATCGGCGCGATCATGCATTTCGCGGGATCGGTGGTGGTCCCCGAATCGGTCGCCAACCCGCTCAAATATTATGACAACAACAGCGCGCGCAGCCGCGCCCTGATCGACACCGCGGTGCACGCCGGAGTGCGCCATTTCATCTTTTCCTCGACCGCCGCTACCTATGGCATCCCCGACGCCATCCCGGTGCGTGAGGACGCGCCGCAGCGGCCGATCAATCCCTATGGCATGTCGAAGCTGATGACCGAGGCGATGCTCGCCGACGTCGCCGCGGCGCACGACTTCAACTATGCGGCGCTGCGCTATTTCAACGTCGCCGGTGCCGATCCCGCGGCGCGCAGCGGCCAGTCGACCGCGGGCGCGACGCATCTGATCAAGGTCGCGGTCGAGGCGGCGCTTGGCCGCCGCAGCCATGTCGACATCTTCGGCAGCGACTTCGACACCGCCGACGGCACCGGGGTGCGCGACTATATCCACGTCAGCGACCTAGCCGCCGCGCATCTGCTGGCGCTCGATGCGCTGATCGCCGATCCTGCGGCGAGCCATCAATTGAACGCCGGTTACGGCCGCGGCTTTTCGGTGCTCGACGTGCTCGACGCGGTCGATCGCGCGACGAACGTGCGAATCGAGCGCCGCATGGGCGAGCGCCGCGCCGGCGATCCCGATGCGCTGATCGCCGATAACGGTGCGATTCGCGCCGCGCTTGGTTGGCAGCCGCGCTACAATGATCTGGACACGATCGTCGCGCATGCGCTGGCGTGGGAACGCGCGCTCGCCGAACGGCAGCTTACGGCCTGATTTCTGC